>JBFMGU010000099.1:0-36063 GCA_040752415.1 Myxococcota bacterium | reverse complement strand
GCCCGCCCCACCATGCAAGCGAGTCCGTCACGACAACGTCTCAGCCCACATCTGCTCGACACTCACCCGCGGCACCCGGATACCGGCGTCGACCAGCTTCCGCCCCGCCCAGTCCCGTGCCTCCTCCGCCTTCCCAAAGACCGCGTGCGGCACCGGCGCGGGCGCGGCCAGCAGGATGGCGGAGAGGATGAAGCGGAAGACCTCCCCGGGGAACACGAAGGCGCAACCCAGGTAGTAGTTCTTCATGTCCACGGTGTTCTTCTTGACCCAGTCGCCGTACATGCCGATCACGGCGCGGTCCATGGTGCCCTTCTGCTTCACCAGCACCACGGAGGCAAAACGGTCCCGACGCGCCATCAACGCGTCCAGCTCCTTGATGTACGCGTGCATGTCCTCGACGAGGAACGTGGTCCCCACGCGCTGCACCACCAGCGGCCAGAAGGTCAGGTCGACCTGGATTCCACGCTCAACCATGCGGCGCCCCTCCGGGGTGGCCTGTATCATGAGACGCCGTCCTGCGGCTCGAACAGCTTGGCCCACAGCCACGCGGGCGGAACAATGGGCCACAGGATCCACGTCAGGATCTTCAGCAACCAGCGCGGATATTGCGGCGCCACCTGCGGCCTGGGGGAGCTCTTCCCGACGTCACTGGCAATCTGGTGCGCCGCTTCCATGGCCGCCGCCACCGCGCCTTCCATGCAGCAGAGGTCCACGCGCGTCTGGGCCCAGTCACAGGCGTAGACAAGGTTCTTCAGCTTGTCGGAGCGCACCGTGGGACGGTGGGGCCACGCGGCAATGTCGTTCACCGCCAGCGGCGCGTTCACGTTGGAGATGACCTCCCAGGAATCCACGTCGGCCATGGTGATGCCCAGGTACGCCGTCACCTCCCCCATCATGGCTTCCAGCTGGTCCTGCGTGCTGACGTCAATGAGCTCCACGTTGTTGCTGGTGACAAAGCTCAGCACCGTGTTCCCGCCGCTGCCGGTGATCTGCGACATGTCCACGAACGAGAGCGCATAACGACCGCCCTTGAAGAACACCGGCGCCTTGGGAACGTTGGGCAGCTTCTTGTTGAGCTTGAGGTGCAGCGAGCCCATGGGGATGACGGTGAGGTGCTGGAACTCGCCAATCTTGGGGTCCTGCGAGAGCAGCGGCCAGCCCATGATCTTGCGGGCCACCTCGGAGGGCGCGCCCATCACGAAGTAATCCGCGGTGCGCACCGTCTTGTTCCCGTTGACATCCACGCTGGTCAGCGAGGTCACCTTCCCCGTCGTGGCGGCAAAGGACTCCACGCGCTCATTGAAGATCACGTTCACGCCCAGGGAGAGCGCCTTGTTGAGGAGCGGTTGGATGAATGTGGTCTGCATGTCGCCGGGCAGCACGGCCATGAACGGCTGCGGGGAGCGCGCCCAGTTCTCCAGGACGATCTTCCACGTCATCGCCGACATCTCGTACGCGGGGATGGCGGTGCCCTTCAGCAGGCTGTCGCTGTCGGCGGTGACAATGAGCTCGGTGACGTACCACTTGCCGCGCATGAGTGCGGTGCGGCTGATGCGGTCCAGCACGCTCTTGTTGGAGAGCGAGGCCGCCATGGTGTCCAGCAGGTAGTACAGGTACAGGGTCATCTGCGCGGGCGGCAGGAATCCGTCGGTGAGCAGCCGGATGAGGCCACCCAGGTCCGTGGGCAGGAAGAGGACCTTGGCGTGGTCCAGCCCGCCCTGCGGCCCCTTGTCCACGAAGTAGGCCTCCTGGAACCCCACGAGCTGCACGCCCAGCTTGTCCAGCAGCGCGCGCGTGTTCAGGTACCACCCCGGGAAGCCGTGCCACCCGTGGTCATAGAGTTTGCCGCCGATGTCGTAGGAACCCGCCTTGCCACCCGCGCGGTCGCTCGCCTCGACGACAGTGACGCTGAGTCCTGCTTCCGCCAGCTGGATTGCCGCCGTCAGGCCGCCCAATCCAGCGCCCACCACCAGCACGCTCGTCATGATCCCCGTCCGGCCCCCCGACGGTTATGCCGACGAAGCCAAACGCGTGTTGTGGGGAGATGTCAAGGACGCTTACTTCCTCGCATAGACCGCGGCACGAAGCCCGCGAAGCGTGTCCAGGATTGCCTCACTGCCCACGCGCTTGAGGAGGAAGCCGGGCATGGAGAGGGGGACGGCGGTGCGGACCTTGTAGGTGACCGTGGCGCCCTGGGGTGCGGGCTCCACGTCAAAGGTGGCGTCGAACAGCGTGATGGTGCCTTCCGTGCGGTGCCAGGTCACGTGGGTCTTCTTGTCCTCCCCCGTCGTCACGGTGGCGTCCACGATGGCCCAGAGCTTCTTCATGAAGAACGGCGTCTTGCTGTGACGGTAGAAGCGGCCGTTGAGGCCCTCGCGCTTGAGCACCTTGTACTCGACGGTGTCCGGCATCCATTCACCAATGCGGTCATAGTCGGTGAGCACGGCCACCACGGCTTCGGGCGGGCGGTCCAGGGTGAGGCGGCATTCCGTGGCAAGCACGTCGTCGTCGCCGCCGCTGAGTGTGCCGGTGATACCGGGATCCTGGAACGTGTGCGTCCAGGCCAGCGCGGGAACGGTGAACGCGGTGAGGAGGAGCGCCGCGAGGAGGCGTCCGCCGGGACGTCGAGCGGTCATGGCCCGGCAGCTTAGTCCACGTCCGTTGCGCGCCACCATCCTGGACGCGCAACCGCTCCCCACGTTCACGAAGGGGGTGGCCCGGCGCAATGGCGCCCTGGAGTGCGGTGCAACGCGGCTGAACGCACCACGACGTGCAGCACCGCCCTGGATCAGCGTCAACGGCCGGAAGAGGTCGTGCGCGGAACGGGGCACCGCTTGCGGTTGGACGGAATGGGGACTCGCGGCGACGCGGCAACCGGATCCAGGGCGGTGCCTGTCGTCGTGGCGCGCCTGATCGCGTGGCACCGCACTCCAGGGTGCGTGCCGCTCGCCCGCTTCGTGAGCTTACTTCTTCTTCGCGGCGGGCTTCTTCTTCTTCTTCAGCTCGTCGAGCTTGGCCTTGGTTTCCTTCACCAGGGCGCTCTTGGGGTGCTTCTGCAGCAGCTCCTCGTAGAACACCTTGGCGTCCTCGTCGTAGCCCAGCGCCACGAAGGCGTTGCCCATCTTGAACAGCGCGGCGTCGGCCTTCTCGCTCTTGGGGTGGTCGGTGATGACCTTCTGGTAGCTGAGGATCGCCTTGTCGTAGTGCTTCTCCGAGAAGTGCGTCTCACCAATCCAGTAGTGCGCGTTGTCCACCAGCTCCTTGTCCTTGGGGAACGCCTTGAGGAACTTCTCGAAGCCCTCGCGCGACATCTCGTAGTTCCCGTCGTCAAAGGCCTTCTTGGAGAAGTCGTAGAGGGCCTGGCGCTCGGTGGGGAAGCTGGGCTTGGCGGGCTTCTCCGGCTCCTTGGGCTGCGCGGGCGCCTCCGCCACCGGGGCCGCCTTCTGCTTGGCCTCCAGTTCATCCATGCGCTTCTGCAGCTCGGCAATGCGCGACTCCAGCGCCTTCACCTGGTCCTGGCTCGCGCCCAGCTGCAACTCGCGCTCGCGGAGCTGGTACTCCTTGGTCTCCAGCTGACCGCGCAGGCCCGCCACCTCGTTCTGCAGCGCGGTCACCTCCGCGCCAAAGTCCGCCTTGTTGCGCAGCGAGCGCTCGTCCAGCTCCTTCTGCAGCGTCTCGATCTGGCGGAGCTTCTCGTCGGCCTGGGCCAGCCGCTCGTCGAGCTCACGGTCTTTCTCCACGCGGGTGCGGTTCTCCTGCTGCAGGACCTGGATGTCCCGGCGCATCAGGTCGCCCTCTTCCTTGGTGGTCACGCACCCCGTGGCCAGCGCCAGCAACAGCGCGCCCGGAAGGTACCGGCTGCGGTGGATCCTCATGGTGTGCCTCCTCAAGGTTGACGCTCCGGAATCAACTCCCCCCGACGGTTCTTGGCCCACGCCGCCTCGTCGTGTCCTTCATCCAGCGGCCGCTCCTCGCCCAGGCTGACCACGCGCATGCGCTCGGCGCCAACCCCCAGGTCGACGAGGAACTGCTTGATGGCCAGCGCCCGACGCTCCCCCAGCGCCAGGTTGTACTCGGTGCTCCCGCGCTCGTCGGCGTGGCCCTGGATGATGAACTTCTGGCCCGGCTTGCTGCGCAGACAGGCGGCCACCTTGTTCAACATGTCGCGCGTCTCGTCGGTGAGACCGGCTTCATTGAACGCAAAGTAGACGCGCGTGGATTGCCCGCACAGGTCCAACGCCCCCATGGCGTCGGCGCCGCTCGGCATGCCCGCGTCGGCGCGCGCCAGCTCGGTGCGACTGAAGCTCGGCTCGGTCAGGCCCTCGTAACCGGGGTCACCGGGCGCGGGCGGACCGCAGGTGTTGTCATGGCAGAACTGGCCCTCGGGGCAGTCGGAGTGTGCGTCGCAGGCGCCCGGCTTCAACGTGCAGCGACGATCCACGCACGCGCGGTGCTCCGGGCAATCCGCATCCGTCCGACACTCCGTGCTGCACCGCCCCGCCACGCAGAACGTCCCCGTGGGACAATCCGCGTGCACATTACAGGCGCCGCCGGTGATGCACTTGTACCCGCGACACACCTGTCCGCTCGGACAATGGCTATCCAAAGCGCACGTGAGGCATTCGCCAAACACGCACACCTCACCGCCCCGACACTGCGCGTCCTTCTCGCAACGCGGGTACTCCGGGCCCGGACACGCCGTCAGCAGCATGGCCACAAACGCCAGGATGGATGGAGGGAAGGATGCTGGCGTGATGCCGCGTGACATTCGGGACTTCGTCGGTGTGGCGCGCCTATTCGGCGGCGTTGGAAGGGCGGGGAGGCTTGTCGCCGCGCGCTGCCTTGCACGCATCACAGCAACACAGCTCCCGCATGTAGTCGAAGCGGTAGATGCCCGTCTTGTGCATGTCGCTCCAGTAGAACTGCGCGCCGTACGCGCCCACCGGCTCCACTTTCACCATGGTCACCGGCGGGACGTCCTGGAACCGCACCAGTCCGCCGTGACCCTGGCATTCCGCGCACGGGCACCAACCACGCAGCACCTGGAACGGGATGCGACTGACATGGCCGTCCGCCCACGGAATGACCACCTCCTTGCGGATGGGGTCGGCCTTGATGTCCCGGGGTTGGATGAGCGGTGCCATGACGTCGTCAGAACCTTCTCAGTAGCCGCGACGCAGCTTGATCTCGAGGCGCTTGAGGTCCTCGTTGATCTTGATGAACTGGACCTTGCCCTCTTCCGCGTCGAGGATCTTGCGGACGTCGTCGGCGCCCTTGTCACCGCCCAGGCGGAGCAGCGCCACGAAGATGGCAAAGCGCGCCTCGAGATCGTCCTCCTGCAGTGCGGCCATCAGGGCGTCACGCGTCTCCGGCTTCTTCAGGTAGCTGAGCTCGAAGCCCGCCTTGTCGCGCACCTTGGGGTTGGGGTCCTTCAGCTTGGCAACCCAGCACTCCGGCTTGGCGCCGCACTCCTTGGCCGCCACCAGTCGCGCCTTCTCCTTGCCAATCATCTCCTTGATGGCGGCGTCCTTCTCGGCTGCCTCCATCTTCTCGACGGCATCCAGCTCCGCGGCCGTGCCCAGGCGCGTACCGGCCTCCAGGCGCAGCTGACGGACCTCCGCCTCGCTGTTCTTGCAGGCCTCGTCGTCGTAGCCCTCCGCCTTGCAGGCGGCCATGTAGCCGTCCTTGGACGCAATCTTGATGAGCTCGGCGGCGGCGGCGCGGTCACCAATCAGCTCCAGCGCCTCCAGGGGCAGCTCAGCCTGGGTGACGTCGACGTTGGTGCCCAGCTTGCGCAGCATGGGCGCGGCGTCCTTGATGCCCAGGCGACCCGCGGCCGCGGCGGCCTTGGCAATGGCGATCTTCTGGAACGGGTCGCCGCTGTCGGGGGCCTTGAGGATGGCCATGGCGGGCTCGGTGGCCTTCGCGTCGCCAATGTCGGCGAGGATTTCCACCACCTTGGCCTTCACGATCCAGGGGTTGGGCTGCTGCGGGAGCTTCTTGAGCGCGTCGCTCTTGCCATTGAGCACATCCACCAGCGCGGGGACGGCGGGCTTGCCAATCTGGAACAGCGCGTAGCTGCTCTCGGCGTAGAAGCTGACGCTGCGCTCGAAGAAGAGCTTGTTGACCAGCGCGGGAATCGCCTTCTCCTCGCCCGTGTTGCCCAGGGCGATGATGGCGTTCTTCACCATGAAGTTGTTGTCGTCTTCCTCGACGACGGTGATGAGCTTGTCGGAGTACGCCTTGCTCTTCAGGCGCCCCAGCGCGGTGACCGCGGCCAGGCGCACGTTCTGGTCCTTGCTGGTCTCGAGCAGGCGGCCCGCGGCCTCCCCGCCGGCGGCGTAGCCCATGCGGCCAAAGGCCTCCACGGCGCGCTGGTTGGTGAGGTTCTTCCGACGGGAGGTCTTGTCGCTGGCGGCGCTGACACCGTAGTCCACCACGTCGGTGAGCGCCTTGCCGATGCGGTCGCGCGCGTCGGGGAACTTCTCACCCAGCTGGCCCAGCATCTGCGCCACGTCGTCGCGGTGGTCACCTTCCTCGGCCATCAGCGCCAGGAGTCCGTCCACGTGGTGCGCGGCCTTGTCCTTGCGGATGTCCTTCAGTGCCTGCTCGCGGGACTTCTTGTCCGTCAACGCCTTCACCCAGTACTCCGGCGTGTTGGGATCCCCCTTGCCGCAGGCCAACAGCGCGCCCACCAGAAGCGTGGACAGTGCAATGCGCGAGGTCGTCATCTGCTCTCCCGGACGGGACAAAGCCCGCATGTCTAAAGGCGCGGCACCGTAGAGTCCGCGCACGCCTGCGGTCAACCCGTCCTTCCGCCCGAGGCGACAGCGCCTCCCGCGTCGACGTGGGGCGCCAACGCGGGCGCCAGCAGGGGATTCCTGGGGCCACCGCGCCAGATGAAGCCGTCCAACACGTAGTGGGAGGCCTGCGGCAGCGAGAGCAATGGCACCAGCAGGGCATGCCACGACGTCGCCACGTCCAGGGTCAGCTCGCCGAACAACGAGGGGTGGTCGTGCCAGATGGTCCACTCCCAGACCGCCTCCTCGACGTACGCGAGCGCCACCACGCTGCCGAGGTAGACCGCCACACCGCCCCGCATGAGCGCCGCCGCCACGCCTCCGCCCTCGCCCGTGGAGCGCGCCCTGCCCCGCGCGTACCGACGACACAGCACCAGGTACGGGATGCCATGCGGCAGCACGTTGACGACGGTGAAGGCCAGGTCTCCGCCGGCGAGGACGATGGAGAGGAACCAGCACAGCGCCGGGCTACCGACGACAAGGTGTTTCCCCCAGGGCTGCGCGCCTCGCGCGTGTGCATGGGCCAGGCCGTAGACGACGAGGCACAGCGCCTCGAGACCCAACGCCACGTCGCCCACCCACGTCGGGAGGCCGGGGACGAAGTCGTCCTTCACGAACCAGTGGAACGGCAGCGGCAGCCGGGAGTGCCACCACAGCAGCGGGCCCAGCGTGGCGGCGTAGATGGCCACCTGGTCGACGCGCAGTCGTGCGCCCAACGGCTCCCGGGCGTTGCGGCGGTACCACATGACCCAGCCGTACTGCTGCCGGACGAAGTGGAAGACAGCGAGGTACGCGAGCGCGCGCCAGAACACGTGGGAGCCCTGCCAGTGGAGCACCACGCCGACGGCATACGTGATGAGCGGGACGCCCACGTACAGCATGCGTCGTCGGGCAAGCTCCTCGGTGTCCAGGTACACGCGGTAGATGGTGCTCCACACGTGCGCCACGTCGACGCCCACGACGAGCAACAGGAACGCCCACGGCGGCGTGGCGGCGTCAGCGAGGCCCACGGCGTGGAGGAGCAGGAACAACGCCACCGAGAGCGCAGCGCTGCCGCCAAAGGCCCAGAGGTCCGTCCGACGATCAAACAGCCACGGCGTCACGTTCCCGCCGTACCACCGTCGAGCGCGTGGGCTCAACGCAGCGTGGCGAACGGAATCTGCAGCGCGGCCATGACCTCCTCGGCGGCGCGGATGCCCTGGTCAAACGCCTCCTCGAAGAGTGGCAGCCCGCTGAGGTCACAATGCGCGAAATGGATGCGCCCCAGCGGCTCCTGCGCCTTGCGCCGATCCGCTCCCCACATGAAACCCACGTCGGGGCGGACCATGGCGTGACCGTGCCGGAAGACCTCCACGCGCTCCACCCGCTCGACGAGATCCGCGTGCGCCCGACCGAGATCCTGCAGCGCCACGTCGGCGGCTTCCTGCGCGGAGAGGGCCAGGAGCCATTTGCGCGCCTTGATGACGTCGGGATCCGTGACTGGGAGGTACCAGGTCCACACCGTGGGGCCAAGATCGGGTCCCCGCTGGTGCGTCGCCACGATGTAGCCGAGCGAGGGGCTGTCGTAGATGACGTTGTCCCACGCCACTTCGAAACCGCGCGTGACGGGTCTACTGCGCAGGTGCAGGTTGGCGGTGAGCCAGCTCCCGTAGCGGAACGCCTGCAGGTGTGACGGAGGATTCTCGCGCCAAGGCTTGACGACGTGGCGGAGGAACGGCTTGGGCACCGCGGCCACCACGCGCTCGGCCACGTACTTCACCGGGCCCTGCGCATCCAGCGCGGTGATTTCCACGCCGGACTCCGTCGGTGCCACGTCGAGGACGACGGTGTTGAGCTGCAACGCCGCCCCCAACGGCTTTGCCAGGTGCGTCACCAAGCGGCCGTTCCCCTCGGGCCAGGTCAGGAACGGCGCGGACTCACCGGTTTCAGGACGGTGTCGCGCGCAGAAGTAGAACAGGGCCACCCACGCGCTGGTGTCGGGGAGCAGGGTCCCATGGTCGTCGCGACACGCGTATTCCACCATCCACCGCAGCCGCTTGCTGGTGAACCCGTGCTGGTCCATCCACTGCGCCATGCTGATGCGGTCCAACGCCGTCAGCTCGGCGTCGTCCGACGAGAAACGCAACGGCAACGAGAACGCGCGCCGCCCCCGCCCGTCGGTGAGCTGGGAGAGACGATGGACCTCCTGCTGGAACGCCCCAATCTGCCGCGCGTCGTCGGCGGACATGCCCGCGCGCGGGAGCAGGCCCTGGTGCCAGTAGCCGTGCATGAAGAGTCGCTCGTCGGGCTCACGGACCAGCATGTGCTCCGCGCCTCTCGGCAGGCCGTGTTCGTCCACGCCATCCAACGCGCCCATCTCGTCGAGCAGGGAGAGCAGCGCGGGGTTGGTCCGGTCGGGAACGGGGAGGTAGTGCGCGCCAAAGGGATACGCGGTGACGTCGCTGCGACCGGAAGCGCTGGTCCCACCCGGCCTTGGCTCCGCCTCCAGCACGACGACATCCTTGAAACCCGCGCGCCGCATGGCCCACGCCGCGGACAGTCCGCTGGGCCCGCCCCCGACGATGACCACGCGTTTCCGCACCACGCGCTCCGGGGGCACCGACGGGATGGGCTGCGGTTGTCGGGAGCGGTGACCGCTGTCCGCGGAGGCGCCGGCAAAGGATGCGTCCACGCGCGGTGGCTCCCGTCGACACGCCGCGAGTGCGAGCGGTGCGCCCAGGAACTGCGCCAGGATGTCCCGACGGGTGAGGCTCATGGGATTGCCTGCGGGTCCGACGCGTTGATAACACGTGACCCCATCACGGAGGCCCCATGCCCTTCCCCTGGCTTCACTCGCAGCTTCCCACCGAGCTCACGAAGACATTCAAGGACGCGGCGCTGGATGCGTACCGTCGTGAAGTGCGCGAGCGCGCGGCCTTGTTGCACCACCTGGGTTATCCCCGGGAGCACGCGGTGGCGCGTTGTCGTCAGAACCTGGAGTGGGAGTACCAGCTGCACGGCAAGGCGCCCATCCTCGACGAGCTCAACGCCCTGGTGGACGCGGTCTACAAGCGCGCCTGACACCGTCGTCACCACAGCCGCTTGCCCAACGTCCGACGCGGCTCCCGCAGGTACTCCTCCGCACTCGCGCCCAATTCCGGCGCCAGCTTGCGCACCGCGAACGGCACGTACGCCTGCCACGTCCGCTCACCGCGCCGTCGCTTCCACGACGTCAACAGCTTGCGCTCCAGCGCCCGGTCCGCGTCGATCTGCGTGAGGTTCTCTCGCAACCGGGCCTCCGCGGCGTCGTCCTTGAGCCAACGCACGGGACACAGCGACTGGCTCCCCACGCGCACGTGTCGACGTCCCCACTGCACCTCGTACGGATACAGCCGGCAGATGCCGGGTCGCAGGCCGTGGATGGCGCAGCGACCGCGCTCCCCCACGTAGTTCAGGAAGTTGCACTCGCTGTTGGCCCGACGTTTCAACCGCAAGACCGTGGGTCCGTCGACGAGCGGGATGGGCAGGTTCTTGCTCAGCCGCTCCTCGCCCTCGCGCAGGACGTGACGGGTCACCACGTCATCAAACGGCAGGGCCAGGTTGAGCGCGATGCGCGCGGCCTCCACGGTGGTGAGCTCCACGTCCACCCAGCAACATGGCGCGCGACAATGCGTGCAGGGCGCCAACGAGAACTCCACGGGCTGCATGAAGCGCGGGAGGTGACGGACCTTGTCCCACTCGGAGACGTCCGGCATGTTCAGCACGCGCAGCAACGGACTTCCCATCGCCGCGCACCCTAGCATCGGACGGTCACCATGGAACTCCAGCGCATCCTGGACGCAGCCGCGGACATTGCCCCCCTGCACCACGCGGAAGGTTGGGACAACGTTGGTCTTCTCGTCGGGGATCCCGCCCAGGACGTGCGCAAGGCCATGCTGACCATCGACTACACGCCGGAAGTGGCGCGGGAGGCCCAGGCCGCGGGCTGTCAGCTCGTGCTCTGCTACCACCCGCCCATCTTCCAGGGGCTCAAGCGCATCACCGCCGGCTCCCTGGTCTACGACGCGCTCCGTCGGGGCATGGCGCTGTACAGCTTCCACACCGCGCTCGACGTGGCCGGCGGCGGAACCAATGACGTCCTGGCGGATGCGCTGGGGCTCACGGACCGTGGCGCGCTCCGCATGGGGAAGACGCCGGACCTCCCGGGCATGGGTCGGATTGGCACCCGTTCCGCCATCTCGCGACGCGCCCTGGTGGACCTCGTCAAGTCCGCCCTGGAGCTCCCGCATGTCCTCGTGGCCGGGCCCTTGGACGGAGAGGTCACGCGCGCGGCGTGCTGCGCCGGTGCCTGCGGGGACATCCTGGAGGAAGCCATCAAGCAGCGCGCGGAGGTCTACCTGACCGGTGAGATGCGCCACCACGACGCGCTCAAGCTGGCCGCGCTGGGCATGACGGTGATTTGCACGCTCCACTCCAACAGCGAGCGCGCCGTGCTGCGACGGCTGAAGGACAAGCTGGCCGCCCGCGTCCCGAGCCTGGAGATGGTCATCAGCCAGCAGGACCGTGACCCGTTCCAGTGGGTCTGAGCATGACTTGCGGTCGGTCCTTGTGTATCTGGGCGTCGTGAGAACGCGTGGACTGCTCCCCCTGCTTGCTCTGCTGTCCCTGACGGGCTGCAAGAGCCTGGACCTCAACCAGCTTCCCTGGCCCAGCCAGCTCGGGTGGCTCAAGAACTATCTCGCCGAGCGCGAGGAGGTGACGTACTACCCCACCGCTCGAGAGAACTTCCACAAGGGGATGGAGAACTACACCAAGGAGGAGTGGGAGGACGCGGCCAAGTATTTCGACTACGTCCGCACCAAGTTCCCGCACTCCAAGTACGCCATCATGGCGGAGCTGCGCCTCGCCGACGCGTACTTTGGCAAGGAGAAGTGGCTGGACGCCATCGATGCATACAAATCGTTCGTGCGTCTGCACCCCACGCATGACGCCGTGCCGTATGCCACGTTCCAGATTGCCAAGAGCTACTACCGGCAGATTCCCGAGGAGTGGTTCTTCCTTCCGTCGGTGGCGGAGCGTGATCAGCGTGCGTCGCGGGATGCGCTGATGTCCCTGGATGACTTCCTCATCCGCTTCCCCGATCACGAGCGCGCCAAGGAAGCCCGCACGCTTCGCAAGGAGCTGCGCACCCGTCTCGCCGACCACGAGTGGTACGTTGCCAAGTACTACGAGAAGGACCACAAGAAGGGAGCGGCGTTCCGCTATGAGCGCATTGCGGACCTGTACCCCGACGTCGACGACGCCCCGGAAGCGCTCATGAACGCCGCCGCCATCTGGGAGAAGCTGGGGGACCTGGACCGTGCGCGCGTGGACTTTGAACGGGTGGCCCGCGACTACGGGAACACCAAATTCGCCGCGCAGGCCAAGACACGCGCCAAGACGCTGGCGGACCGCAAGGCGGCGGAAGAGAAGAAAGCTGCGGAGAAGGCCGCCAAGGAGGCTGCGGAGAAGGCCGCACGTGAGGCCGCCCTGCGCGACGCTGGTCCCGCGCCCGACGCTGCCGTCGCCGAGGAGCAACCGGGGGAGGAAGGCCCGGAGGCGGAGGAAAGCGTGGACGGTGAGGACGCCGACGAGGGGGAACCCGCACCAGACGCGCCGTGACGCCGACGAGAAGGCGTTCCGCACGCACCTCCACGGACACGCGGGGTTTTGACCTGTCAGACCGGCAAGGCTAGGTTGGCCGCAGTCATCGGGCCCGTTTTCCCGGAGTCATTCACGATGGACGAAGCCCTCAAGCAGGCCCTGACCATTGGTCGCGAATACTATCTGAACAAGGACTACGCGAAGGCGGAGCCCTACCTGGCCAAGGTCGCCAAGGAAGGGAAGGCGTTTGCCGACGTCTTCAACATGCTCGGCGTCATCTATCACGACCAGGGCCAGTTCACGAAGGCGCAGCAGAGCTTCGAGGAGGCCCTTCGCATCAACCCGCGGTACACCGAGGCGTCGCTGAATCTCGCCGTCACGTACAACGACCTGGGCAAATACGCGGAGGCCAAGGAGACGTACCGGAAGGCGCTGACCACCTCGCACCAGGGCGGCGCGGAGCTGGACCCGTTTGTGCAGGGCAAGATTGCCAACATGTACGCCGACATTGGCGACGTGTACGCGTCCAGCGGCGCCTTCCGCTCGGCGGTGCTGGAGTATGAGCGCGCACTGGCCATGCGCCCCACGTTCATCGACATCCGGCTCAAGCTGGCCAACGCCTACCGGGACCTGGGTGACAAGCAGGAGGCGCTCAACCAGCTCCGGACCATCCTGGCGCAGAACGCGGACCACATGCCGGCGCGCATCAACCTGGGCATCCTGCTGTTCTCGGCGGGTGAGCCGGAGGCGGCGGTGAAGGAGCTGGAGACGGTGCTGGCCAAGGAGCCCAACCACCCGCGCGCCAAGCTCTACCTGGACATGATCCGCGACAAGATCCGCGCCGCGGGCGAGGAATCCACCAACCCCGGCGGCACTTCCCGCGGCCGTTGATCAGGCGTCGGTCAGGTGAGGGGGAGCCTAAACTTGCCTTGCCCGTCCGGCCGCGCGTATGGTGACCGTCGTTGTCATCCGCCAGTTGACGGAGTCCATTGAATCGTGGCTGAAGTCCCGTCCGGATACGCACTGAGGTTCATCTCCGGCAAGTACCAGGGAGGCGAGTTCCCCCTGTTCGCCGACAAGGAGATGGTCATCGGTCGGAGCAGTGACCTGGACATGGTCCTCGTGGAGGACATGGTCAGCCGTAAGCACGCCAAGATCACCACCACGGGTGGCGCGCTGTACATCCAGGACCTGGGCAGCACCAACGGGACCTTCGTCAACGGTGAGAAGATCAAGAAGCAGCGCCTCAAGGAAGGCGACCGCGTCCTGATTGGCACGTCCATCATCAAGGTCATCAGCCAGGAGGAGTCCACGGTTGATGCGCGCACGTTCGACCCCGCGTCGGTGCGCACGATGTTGGAGGACGTGGCGGCGCAGCAGCGTAGCGCCACCATGAGCGGCACCATTCGTGAGGTCCCGCTCCCGGACCTGCTGCAGCTGTTTGGCACCAGCAAGAAGAGCGGCGTGCTGCAGGTGATCAGTCCGTCGGGGAACGGCAAGATCTTCCTGCGCGGCGGCCGGCTCTACTACGCCGTCATCGACGACAACCACGACCTGGGTCCCATGAAGAGCGTCTGCCGCATGCTGGGGTGGACGGATGGCGACTTCGAGCTGCTGCCCCCCTCCGACGAGGAGTTCCTGTTGGAGCTGGAGGACAGCACGGAAGCCATCATCATGGAGGGCCTCCGTCAGCTCGACGAGATGAGCCGTCTGCGCAATGACGTGCCGGCTCCCACGCAGTCCCTGCAGCTCGCCGCGCCACTGAACTCACCGCTGTCCGAGCTCACCAAGGAGCAGCTGGACGTCCTGCAGCTCGTCTACAACTTCGGGCTGACGCAGGAGGTGCTCAACCGTTCGCCGGGCACCGACTACGAGACGTACACGCACCTGCTCTACCTGCTCCAGCACGACTACATCCGCGCGCTCTGACGCCGGTCCCGCTCCACAACAGCTGCGTTCCGTTCACCCTGAAAGGCGTGGGGTTGGGGGACGGTCCGCGCGCTGAAGGCCGGCGGCGCAGGGGGGCCCCGCGACGCCCCCGTCACACATGATACCTTCGCACGTATCATGATTGAAGACCCCTCCAAGGCCCTCCCCCCGGCGCCCGCCGCAGCGACGACGATTCACCCACAGCCCCACCGGTCACGCCCCAACCCCACGCCTTTTGGGGAACCGCGACACCAACGAACCCTCATCGGGCCTCGCGAACGCACGCGGCGTAGCCGAGGATCTCCGGTCCGTCCTTCGTCGCCGTGGGCGTGGGTTGCCATCCCGCGACGAGCCGCGCCTCCAGCAGCTCCTGCGGTCCCGGCTCATGGTCCCAGACGGCAACTGCCGTCACGCCACCCAGTCACGTGCACGCGTAGACCAGGCATTTCCCGTCGGGAAGCGGGACCAGCACGTCGTGGGTGTACTCATCCTGGATGACCACGTTGGACACGGTGACGCGCGGCTGCTGCGCATGCCCCCACCGCAGCACGTCCTCCAGCGTGCGGTGCAACGACACCACGCGCTGCAGCGCGCCCAGCTCCTCCGACGTCAACCCCGCGCGGTTCACGAGCATGCAACGGATCGTGCAGGCCGCCCGCGGCCGTTTCATCCGTCAAAGGAACGACGTCATCCCCCGTCCCGCGACGTGCGCTCCAGGAACGCGCACTCCGTTCCGCACACCGTGTCCAGGCACTCCGCGCTGGTGACCAGCTGTTTTCCGTCGTCGAGCGCGTCGGTGCAGGTGGTGAGGCTCTCTGAGAAACACGGTTGATTCGCGGTATCCACGCGCGTGGTGAGGCAACGACAGCAGCTCTCCAGTGTGCCGCGCGCCGGAGGTCGGAAGCCCAGCGGTTCGCACGCGGTGCCGCACACGTCGCGCAGGCAGGCGGGACCGGTCTTCAGCGCCCTGCCCTCGTCCAGCGTGGTCAGACATGAGCCCGCGTCGGCGTCATGGCACGGCACTCCGCGTGGCGAGCTGCTGGACTCCAGGCACGCGCAACACGTCTCTTCCGCCGTGGGCTCGGGCTTGGTCGACTGGCATGCCGCCACCAGGCACCAAGGCACTAGGATGGCCAACGCAATCCAACGCACCCCACCCCTCTGTCACGGTTTCTCGACGATCGGAAGGAGCCCCATGCTGTTCGCCCGCGTCCCTGCTCCCCCCGGGCACTGCAGCCGGTCGGTGGTCTTGTTGTTGCTGTTCCTCGTCGTGGCCTACGTGCTGGCCGCACCGGTGGACGCCGCTGCGCGTGCCAAGAAGAAGGCGTTGTCGGTGGAGGGTGGCTTGAAGCTGGAGGTCCCGGACACGTGGGTGGTGCAGCCGCCAGCGTCGGGGATGCGCAAGGGGCAGTGGCAGATTCCTCCCTCGGGTGGGGACCCGGAGCCGGCGGAGCTGGTGCTGTTCTACTTCGGCCCCGGGCAGGGTGGCACGGTGCAGGAGAACCTCGACCGCTGGTTCAGCCTCTGGCAGAGCGACGACGGAAAACCAATCAAGGACACTGCCAAGGTGGAGACGCGCAAGGTGGGTGAGCTGAACGTCACGCGCGTGGATGTGTCGGGGCGCTACGTTGGGGCCAAGGTGCCGGGCGGAACGGAGAAGATGGACAAGGCGGGCTGGCGCATGTTGGCCGCCGTCGTCGAGACGCGCACGGGTCCGTACTTCCTGCGACTGCTGGGGCCCGCCAAGACGGTGCAGGCCAACCAGGCCGCGTTTGACGCCGTCATCACGTCGTTGAAGCACGGGGGATGAGCGCGCTTCCTTCCCGCAGGGGCCGCCCCACCACCACTGCGTCGCAGCACCGCGCTTCCAGCGCCGCCTGAACCACCGCCTCCGTACGGATCGCCCCCGCCACCGCCACGACGACGTCACCCGGCAACGCTGCCCGCAACCACTTCCCCGCGTGCAGCGCCGGCCCCTCCTCCTCGAGGAAACGCGGCTCCGGCGCGTCCATCCGTCGCACCATGTGCGGCCCCCCCACGCGGGCGATCACCATCGTCGCGCCCGCGTCGACCAGCTCCCTTGCCACGCCCACGCCCTCCCTCGGCGGAAGCCCCCCCACCGCCACGTCCTCGACCACGAGGCTCACGGCGAGGCGCGGCGTCAATCCGCGGAGCTCCTTCACCAGCGTCATCAACCGTGCGCGGAGGCGTGCCCGCTCGTCGTGATCCGGACACATCAGCGGGGAGAGCGCGCTGTGCCACAGGTGCCCCCTCGCCGCCTCCACGCCCACGCCCCACGCGCCCGCGCGCAGCGCTGCCTCCACTTCACGCAGGAGGGCCGCGTGGATCCCGTCCCACTGTGTCGACGTCAGCGCCAACGGCGTCCGCCCCGTGATCGGATCCACCACGCCCGCCGCGGCCACGGGCCGATCCCGCGAGGTATCCGCCGTGCGCGGCCCCCCGTGCGTGAGCATCACCAGCGAGCGAGGATGCGCGGCAAGCAGCGGCTCCAATGGCACGGATGGTCCGCCGAGCGCCTCCCGGCCGGTCGCGCCCTCGTCGAGGACCGCGCGCTCGAGCCAGAGCGCCGCCAGGCCCGCGGCCGCACCCGCGACGATCCCGGGCACCCCCGGTCCCTCTCCCACGACGCGGCGATGCAACCCCATCACGCGCGAGGGCAGGTCCCATGGTGGCCCCAGCGGGCGGTTCAACGTCATGACGGCTGCGCTCCGGCTCCCCGCCGCTTATCACGCACGACGAGCGCGGTGGTGTAGGCTGCCGCCTCCTCGCCCCAACCCTCGAGCACGAACGTGAGCACCCTCCAGGACAACCGCGCCTACTACGACGCCTTCTCCCAGCAGTACGAACGTCATCGTCACGACGGCTACCACGCCATGCTGGATGACCTGGAGGCGGACCTGGTGTTGCGCTACGCGCGTGGTGGCCGGGTGCTGGAGGCGGGCTGCGGCACGGGCCTGGTCCTCTCCCGGCTCCAGCCGCACTGCGCGCAGGTGGTGGGCGTGGATCTCAGCGGCGGCATGCTCCGGCGCGCGGCGGACCGCGGGCTCGCCGTGGCGCAAGCCAACATCCTGGCCATCCCGCTCCCGGACGCCCAGTTCGACGCCGTGTGCTGCTTCAAGGTGCTCGCGCACATCGAGCGGATCGAGGAGGCCATGCGGGAGCTGGGCCGGCTGGTGAAGCCGGGCGGCGTGCTGGTGGCGGAGTTCTACAACCCCAACTCGGTGCGGGGGCTGTTGTGGCGGATCAAGCGGCCGGGTCGCGTGGCGTCCCACCTGCACGAGAAGAACGTGTACGTGCGGTTTGACACGCCCGCGGACGTGGACCGGCTCCTCCCGCCGGGTTTCCGACGGGTGGACCAGCGCGGCGCCCGCGTGGTGACCGTGGTGCCGCAGGCGCACCGGCTGCCCGTGGTGGGCCCGGCGCTGCGTGCGGTGGAGGAGCGGCTGGCGGATCCGTTGGCCAGCCTGGGGAGCTTCTACAGCGTGGTGGCGCGAAGGGAGGCGTGAGCAGGCCGTTCGGAAACGGCACCGCCCACGCACCCGCTCCGGATCAGCCCTTGGTGACGCGACCGCTCTTGATGCAGCGGGTGCACACGTTCACGCGCTGCGGCACTCCGTCGACGACGGCGTGGACGCGCTGCACGTTGGGGTAGTTCAGGGTCTTGCGGCGGTTGTTGGCGTGGCTGACGGTGTTTCCCACCATCCGCTTCTTGTCACAGATTTCGCAGCGGGCCGGCATGGCATCCTCACAAAAGGGGCAGGCGTCCTACCAAAGGGCCCCCCCGGATCACAAGTGCCTTTCACTTCAGCACGTAGGCCGTGACCACCACCGTGGGCAGCGTGACCACCCAGGGGAACTGGAACACGTTCATTCCCGCGTGGCTGCTGGCCACCAGGCTCACCACCTGCACCCGGCTCCCGCCCGCCGCCTTGGCCTCGGCCATGAGCGTCTTGTTCACCGCCGTGTCCAGGGTCCCGCCGGGCACCAGCATGACCTTGTTGAACCCCAGCCCCAGCCCGGTGCTGGTGACGTCCACCACCGCCACCACCTCGCCCTGCGCGCCGGCCACCTCGTTGGCCTTCATGGGCGTGCGGTGCACCGTGGTGCAGCCCGTCGTCACCAGGAGCGCGGAGAGCATGATCTCACGGCAGCGCATCGGGACCTCCATCCGCCGGCATCCCGCCGTCCGTCGACACCGCGTGGCCCGCATCCGGGGGCGGCTCCAACGCCGGCACACCCTGCATCTCCGCCGGCAGCCCCTCGATGACGCCAATGGGCCCGCCCTCCCCCGTCATCACGGCGATCCCGGAGGCGTAGGCGAAATGGAAGTTGAGCAGGCCGGGCAGCAACAGCAGGGGCTGGATCCGGGCGAACAGGTGATCCGCGGGGAGGCTGAACACGGTGACCATCTGAACGCGATCTCCGCCGTGGGCCTTGGCCTCGGTGATCAGGTTCTTGTGGATGGCGTCGTCGAGGGTCTGGCCGGCGGGTCCCAGGGGTACCAGGCCCCAGAACAGGGTGAAGCCGCCCTGCCACGTGCTGATCACCGCCACGGGCTCCCCGCCCTGCGCCGCCACGCGCGTGCCGTCCACCTTGGCGCTATCCACCGCGGCGCACGCCACCAGCCCCAGGAGGCCAACCAGCGCCACCGCCGTCCATGCACGTTTCACGTCGACACTCCCGCGGCAAGCGAGGCGCGCACCCTAGGGACCGGCCGTCATGGGGTCAATGGTTTGGACCCGGGCGCCCCCCAGGCGCGAGCACAAACGTTGCCCGCAAGGCTTGACACTCCGAGTCGGGTCCCGCATATGGGCGAGTCCCATTTGCCCCCTTGTTATCCAGGTTTGCAGGAGTCACTCCCATGCAGCGCACTGACATCGTCGACAAGCTCCAGCTCCGCACGGATCACCCCTCCTTCCAGATCGGTGACACCCTGCGCGTCCACTACAAGATCAAGGAGGGCGACAAGGAGCGCGTGCAGGTGTTCGAGGGCGTGGCCATCCGCCGCAAGAACACCAAGGGTCGTGAGACCATCACCGTGCGCAAGGTCAGCTTCGGCGTCGGTGTGGAGCGCATCTTCCCGCTGTCCAGCCCGCTGATCGACAAGCTCGAGGTGGCCACCATGGGCACCGTGCGTCGCGCCAAGCTGTACTACCTGCGTGAAGTGTCCGGTAAGGCGGCGCGCATCCGTGAGCGTCGTGAGGAAGAGACCGGCGCGGCCGCGCCCCAGGGCTGAAACCCGTCTTCCCTCGACAAGCCGGTTGAAGCTCCCCGCCCCGCGGTTCCCACCAGGTCTGCGTCCGCCCGCCGTGCTCGTCGCGGTGCTGGCCGTGGCCTGTGCGTCGTCGCGCGCCGTGCCCAGCGCCGGTCCGCCCGCGCCCGGGTACGGCTACGCGGAAGCCTCCCCGCCCCTCGCTCCGCTGGAGAGCAGCGCGCTGGATGGCCTGGGTCGCATCCTGGGCGCCCGCGGTGCACCCGCGCCCGTGCTGGATGCCCGCGTCTCCCGCGCCGCCAGCGCGCTCAACGTCTACCGCGCGGGCAACCCCGCCACCGCCGCCTGTGACGTCCCCACGTCCATCCAGGAGACCACCCTGGAATGGGCCGGCGTGTACGAGCGCCCCCTCTGCCAGCGCTGCCTCTGGACCACGCGCGCGCAGCCGAACATCCCCGTGGAGGTGCTGCAGGGCCTGGCGGACTGCATGGCGGGGGCGGAGCCGTCGTTGTTCGGGTTGTCGGCGCAGCGGATCGGGTCGCGCACGTTCGTCTCCCTGCTGGGCACGCAGCGACGCGTCCTGCTGAACCCCATGCCGCGCGCGGCGCCGATGGGGCAGCCGATTGTCGTCGGGGGGAGCGCGCGGCTGGGGACGCCACTGAGCGTGCTGGTGGACGTGGGGAGCGGGCCCACGCAGGCCTTCCCGGTGCAGCCCGCGGCCGACGGCACCTTCCAGGTCACCGTCCCGCCCGTCGAGAAACCGGCGCTGGTGGTGCTCTCGGTGGTGCAGGACGGCCAGGAGGTGGTGCGCGCGCGACTGGAAGCCGGCATCCCCGCGCGCTCATTCCCGCTGTCCGCGGATGAAGAAGGTCCGCTCGACGCCAACGAGCAGCTCCGCGCACTCCAGAAGGCGCTGGTGGAGATCCGGACGGAGCGCGGGCTGGAGGCGCTTCCAACGGTGCCACAGATGGACGCGGTGGCGCAGGCCATGGCCAACCAGTCGCAGCAGAGCGCGCACTGGCTGCAGGATCCGCCGCCCCCTGACGAGCTCTCCGCCGCCAACCCCTCCGCGGCCGCCCACTGGGGACTCAAGCTGCAGGGCACCAGCGCCAAGGACCTGGCCGCGCAGCTGCGTGCTTCACCGCTCATGCTGTGGCGTCTGACCCGTCCCGGCGCGCTTCAGCTCGGCGTGGGACTGGCGGTTCCGCGCGCAGCCCGCAATGAACGACGTGTGGCTGCGGTGGTCCTGCTGGCCGCCCCCGTGGCGGACGCGTTCACCCTCCCCGCACCCTGATCCTCCGACGGAGCAGGAGCACCATCCCCACGAGCAGCGCCCAGGGCGCCTCGCCCGTGGCCGCGAGGCATTGGCATCCCGGCGGCTTGGGAGGTGGCCAGAACGGGTTCACCTCGGGTGGCGGCGCGGGCGGCGTGCACACGTCATCCAGCGGCAGGTTGATGCGACGTCGCGCGGACTCGACGCCGTCGGCGGACATGCGCAGCGTGAGGCGCGCGTAGTGCTGATCGCAGGGGAAATCCTCGCGCACGGTGAAGCGCAGCGGCTGCAGGCTCTCCCGGCTGGTGCGCGGCTGGATCTGGCCGAAGGGAACCACGTCGCGCAGCAGGTCCACCTCCGGCTCCGCCGTGCTCAGCGTGATGGTCGGATTCACCGCGGGCTCGTCGCCGCTGTTGCGCATGACCACGTACATGGAGAGCGGCACGCCCCGACGATACCCGGCATCTCCCGGCACGCCCCCGTCGGGACCGAGCAGACGACGTGCCACCATGGACAACGGGCTCACCGCAGGACCACCCGGCCGCGGCCCGGCGTCGACGCAACCGCTCACCTTGGTCCATCCCTCGGGGTCCGCAATGGGATCACACACCCAGCAGCCCTGCCCCTCGGCAGTCTGCCCCCCGCCCACGCAGGTGTTGTCGACGAGACAGACGTGGTCGTCGGCCCCCTGCGCCTCACACTCGCCGCTCTCACAGGCGCCGCGGGTACAGTCCATCCCGTCCTTGTCGTCGCAGGCGGTGCCGTTGGGTAGCCACACGCCCCAGCACGCGCCCTCCACGCATGAGGGACGCTTGCACCCCGACGTCTCCGGCGGACAGTCCTCGTCGGTGGAACAGGCTTGCGGCGGCGGGGCCACGGTGGGGTCGATGAGCGGCGTGAGCGCGATGATGTCCCGTTGCGCGTCGGAGAAACGGCTCTCCCGGTACGTGGCGGAGGGGAACATCACGTTGGCCTCGTCGTCGGGGCCGCAGTCCGCAAACGGGGTGCACTCGCGCGTGTCGCGCAGGTCGTCGTGCGCGGAGCCGCCGAACTCGTTGGTGTGGTACAGCCCCAGGAAGTGGCCCACCTCGTGCGCCCACACCAGGCCATCCAGCGAGGGCTGGTTGCTCCAACTCACCACCGCCGCCGACTGGGTGCCGCCCCCCATTCCCTGCGACCCCGCCAGCGGCGCCATCCCCGCCACGCCCTCGAGCGGCCCGGCAAAGCCATCCACCACCATGACGTCCAGCGCCGGCTTCCCGTTGGCCCGACCGGTCCCCAGCACCATCAGGGCGTCGAACTGCTCATCGCTGGTGACCACGGCATGCTGGTCGTCCAGCGCGCTGTAGGCCACCTCGCCCCGTCGGAAACCGGCCACCTCCATGAACTTGAAGAACCGGGCAATGGTCTCCTGCAGCCCCGCGTGGGAGGGCGCCTGCTCCGGCGTGATTCCCAGCCGCTGCACCAGGTGCACGTGCAACGCCAGCGCCCCGCCCTGGCGCTCGGAGATCACCGCCCGCACCTTGAGACGTGCGTCGGGTGAGGAGGTGTTGCAGGGAATGGAAGACACGGAGACGCAATGCTCTCCCGGCGTGACCTCGCTCTCGGGGGCGTCGTTGCCGGGAACAACGGAGACCAGGCCGCCCTCTCCGTAGGCGGTGGTGCCCCGGCCGGTTTCCGCGCCGTCGCCGCACCCTCCGCCGCGCACATACGTGGTCCCGGGACCCGCCAGCCCCTTCAGGAAGACGCACACCCCCGGGTCGCTGGGCTCCGCGACGATGGAGAACCCAACCCGCTTGCCACGCTTGGGCTCGGGCACCACGAAGCGCAGCGCGCCAGTGGCGGAGCCCACGGAGACATCCGCCAGCTCGATCACCTGCAGCGGCTCCGGCGGGACACCGCGGTAGCCCGCGTCCGGCGCCAGCGGGTTGGGTGGCGCGGTGCACGCAAGCGCGGCCACGCAGGAGAACGCGAGCAACAGGCGGGGCTTCATGAGACCGCGTCAGTCTGCGCCGCGCCCGCGGCGGGTTGCAACCAGGGTCGGATTGCGACGTCGCGCGGGAGCACGCTACCCATGCCATGGACCGCAGCTTCAGCAGTTGGGGTGCACCATGTCCCAGACCCTTGCCTCCACCGCGCGTGAGCTCTTCGACGAGACGGACTTCCCCAAGGTCTGGCAACGCATCACCGCCTGGCCACCCGACGCGTTCGCATTCACGTCGACGGTGCTGGCGCGCACGGGTGCGTACCGCCAGGTGGTCTCACCGCCGGAAGGCTACGTGTGGCCGCGGGACATGGCGTGGCAGCGGCGGGTGGCGGAGGATGCGTACGCGTGGCGCCACCAGCTTCCCGGGCCGCCCCACGACGTGAAACTGCTCGTGGAGGCGGAGGCGGGTCTGCGCCGTTGCTGGCAGGAGCCACTCGCCTCCCTGGCGCATCCGCGTTCCCAGGAGGCGTGGGACAACTGCTGCGCGGTCCTGGGGCTGCACGCGCTCGCGGACCAGGCGTGCTTCGGGCTTGGCGTCCCGGGCCCGCAGGACGTTTCCCCCTCCCAGAAGTCCAGCCTGGCCCTGGAGGCGAACCTCCACCTCGTCGACACCGGCACGCTGGCCAAGGTGTCTCCGGAGGTCATGCGCGTGCTCCCCAAGCTGCGTACGCCACAACTGGGCATCACGTTGCGCTCGCTCTCGCACCACGTGGGCGCGCACGCCTCGGACATCACGCCGCACTGGCACCCCGCGCCCGACGTGGCCGACGATCTGGACCGGCGCCTCAACCTGCTCTTGCTGCCGTGGCCGCTGGAGGTTCCCGCCTCGTCGTTCCAGCCGGTGGAGGGGCGGCTGAGCAACATGTCCACGCGACGCTTCGGGTTCTTCGAGTTCAACCCGCCGCCGCTGGGGGATCCGGAGCGCGTGCTCCACGTCCTCGAGGACGCGGTCAAGCGGCTGGGGCCCGTCCACGGCGTGGTGTTCCCGGAGGCTTGCCTGGACCGAGCGGAAGCCGACCAGGTGGCGCAGCTCCTCAAGCAACGCGGCGTGCAGCTCATGCTCTCCGGCGTGCGCGGTCCCGAGGAGAACGTGGCGCAGCTGCGCCTGCTGCAGCGTCGGGAGGCGCTGACCTACGAGCAGCCCAAGCACCATCGCTGGTGCGTGGATGCCAGTCAGATCCGCCAGTACGGGCTGGAGTCCGTCCTGAACCCGTCCCGAATGTGGTGGGAGCACATCAAGCTTCCTCCGCGGGAGCTGCACGTCGTGGCGGCGAATGAGTGGCTGGGCATCTGCCACCTCATCTGCGAGGACCTGGCGCGCCAGGACCCCGTCACGCAGCTGGTGCGCAGCGTCGGTCCCACGTTGGTGGTGGCGCTGTTGCAGGATGGTCCCCAGCTCGCGCGGCGCTGGTCGGCCCGCTACGCCACCGTGCTCGCCGACGACCCCGGCTCGTCGGTGCTCTCGCTCAGCTCCCTGGGGATGGCGTTGCGCAGCCGCGTGCCAGGCGCGCCGCCCTCACGCGTGGTGGCGTTGTGGAAGGACTCCCGCACTGGCCCCGTGGAAATCGAGCTGCCCGAGGGAAAGACCGGCATCTGGCTGAGTCTGTGCGCCGAGCAGCTCGTCGAGTACACGGCGGATGGACGGTCGGACACGGGCGCGTCGGCGCGGCTGGTGCTGGCACACCATGAGGCCGTGGGCTAGCTTGTTGTCGGGAGGTGCGTATTGAGCACGGGAACCACCAACGCGCGGGACTACTCGGCGCTCCGCTTCCTGGCCGACGCGCTGGTCTCCGCCCCCCAGAACGGCCCGGAGTACCTCCGACTGACGGAGGCCACGTTTCCGGCGCTGCGTGATGCGGCCACGGCCCTCGTGAAGGCGGTCTCGACGCGCTCCACGCCCGCGGACCTCAAGCGTGAAGCCTCCCAGCTCCAGGAGCACGCCGACCGCATCCACCGCCTTGCCGGGATGGCGTTGGAAGACGCCGCCGCCGTCCGACGCTGATGCGCTTCACCACCCTCCTGCTCACGCTCTCGCTCTCCTCGAGCGCGGCCTTGGCCCAGGAAGACGCCCGGCTGCTGGGCACCCTCCGCCAGATCGACCGCGCCCCCACCCCCGACGAGCTCCGTGCCCTGGGCCCGCACGTGGTCCCCGCGCTGCGCCAGCTCTGCACCACGCCCTCCAACGACAACTTCACCCGTGGCCGCGCCTGTCGCGCGCTGGGCCAGCTGGATGTCGGGGTGGAGACGGAGAAGCTGCTGCGCCGCCTCGCCGTCGACGCGAAGGAGGACCGCCTGGTCCGTCGCGGCGCGGTGGAGGGGTACATGGCGGGACCAGCGCAGGTGGAGCGCCAGCGCGCGGTGACGCTGCTGGAGGAGCTGGGACGTCGTGAGGACAGCGCGGTGGTGTTCGAGGATGGGCTGCGTGCGGCCGCGCACCGTCGGATGGACGGGCTCACCACGTTGAAGCGCAAGCTTCCCCAGAAGGCCACGCAGATTGACCGCGTGCTGGCCGAGCCGCGCTGACGCTCAGTCGACCTCGAAGGTCTTGCAGAACAGCACCGGGTCGCCGTCCTTCAGAGTTTCGAAGGTGCTCTGGCGGTGGGGCTCGGTGGGGTACGTGAGGCTGCAGGCGCCGGCGTCGTCGTCAAAATGGGCGCAGTGGTCACACGTGGCCTTCAACGCGAACTGCTCGCGCTCCACCCGCAGACGCTCATCCATGAACAGACGCAACGCTCAAGCCTTCTTCTGACGGGCCGCCACCAGCTCCTTGGGATACTCGCCGGTGAAGTTGCGTGCACCCCAGAGCGTGAACTTGTTGGGCTTGGCCGCACGCTCGAACACGTGGAACATGAAGAAGCCCCAGAGACCCTTGGCGGCCTTCTTGGGGAGCGTGTCCTTGCGCAGGGAGTTGCTGGCCACCTCCAGCGGCTCGAAAGCCACACCGCCCGCGGCCCCGTTGAGGTAGCCCACCATCTGCTCCTCCCCACGGACCCCCTTGAAATCCGGGGCGACCATGGAGACGGGCCGGTTGGGCGCTTTCGGCGGGAAACCGATCATGGGCGTGCCTCCAACGCCAGCTTATCGCGTCCTGGCGGGCCTGTGTTGCCTTTCCTGCGTCCTGACGCCCTCACGGGGCGGCGCGGCTCATTCAGCCAGGTCGGAAGCGGGGCCGGGGCTCCCCGGGCGCGTACAGCTCAAAGGGCTCCTTCCCCAGCGCCACGCACAGGTCCTTCAGCAGCCGCTGGAATCCCTCTGGGTCAAACCCCTCCACCACGTCCACCACCGTCTCGCCCTCCACCCGGTACAGCGTGGGGGTGAACTCCGGTCCCAGGACCACCGAGAGCGGATAGGGCTCCGGATCCGGCGCGTAGGTCAGCGAGGGGCTGAGTCGCTCCCGCAGCTTCTCCGTCTCCTCCGCGTCCTCCTGCGCCAGGAACAGCGCCGGGACCTCGTCCCCCAGCGCCAGCGGCAAGGCGTCTTCCAGCAGGGGAAGCGCGTCGTCGCAGGCACCGCACCCGTCGCGCACCACGGCGACGATGCACGGCGAGCGGATCCCCGCCTTCTGCAACGCCGCTTTCACCTCGAGTGGAAGAGCACTTCCGATCGGGAGGTTCATGGATGCAAGATGCGCCGCTTCCAACGCCCACGCAATCGGGCAGCAAGGAACGTCGTGGCAGCCAAGAAGAACAAGCGCGGAGCAGTGGCCACCGGACTGGACATCCTGCGAGCGGAGGGCTTCCGTCGTTTGCGCGGAGCGCGCGTGGGACTGCTGGCGCACGCCGCCAGTGTCGACGGGACCATCACGCACATCCTGGACCTGATGCTGGAAGCGCGCGTCAAGCTGGTGCGCCTCTTTGGTCCGGAGCACGGACTGCACGCCGCGGCACAGGACATGGCGGGCGTGCGCAGCAGCAAGGACAAGCGCACGGGCCTGCGCGTGGTCAGCCTCTACGGTGCCACGTACGAGAGCCTGCGCCCCGCCCCGCGCGAGCTTTCCGACATCGACGTCATGGTCATCGACCTGCAGGACGTGGGCAGCCGGTACTACACGTTCGCGTACACCGCGGCGTTCACCATGCACGCGTGCGCGCGCGCCGGCGTGAAGGTCATCCTGCTGGACCGGCCCAATCCCATTGGCGGTGTTCTCGTCGAGGGGAACACGGTGCTGGTGCCGGAGCTGCAGTCGTTCGTGGGCGAGTACCCCATTGCCGTGCGGCACGGGCTGACCATGGGAGAGCTGATGGTGCTCTTCAACGGCCCGCTGCTGCCCGCCGGCGAGGAGCGCGCGAAGCTGGAGGTGGTGTGGATGGATGGGTGGCGTCGGAGCATGGACTTCCACGCCACCGGCCTGCCCTGGGTCCTTCCCAGTCCCAACATGCCCACGCAGGACACCGCGCTGGTCTATCCCGGCGGCTGTCTCTTCGAGGGGACCAATCTCAATGAAGGTCGCGGCACCACGCGGCCCTTTGAGTTGGTGGGCGCGCCGTTCCTGGACCCCTACAAGCTGGCCAACGCCCTCACCGACGAGGAAATCCCCGGCGTCCGCTTCCGTCCCGTCGTGTACCAGCCCACGTTCCACAAGTGGGCGGGACAGCCGTGCGGCGGCGTGCAGATCCACGTCACGGACCCGGAGGTGTTCCCATCGCTGCGGACGGGGCTGGCCGTGGTGAAGCACGCCCGCGCGCAAGGCGGGAAGCGCTTTGAATGGCGCAAGCAGGTCTATGAGTTCGTGAAGGACCGCCTGGCCATCGACCTGCTGCTGGGTCGCCACGAGCTGCGCCCGCTGCTGGAGAAGAAGGCGCCCCTGGACCGGCTGGAGCGCACCTGGACGGAGGACCATCGGCGCTTCCTGGAGGTCCGGCGGTCGGTGCTTCACTACCGGTAGCGGCCTGGCCGGCGAGCGGCTAGCTTCCGCCGTCATGAAGACACGATGGTGGTGGCTTGCCGGCTTGCTGATGGCGTACTCGTGCCAGGGCTGTCCCTGCACGGAGCAGCCGACGTGTGAGCTGGACTCGGATTGCGGGACGGACCAGGCGTGTGTGAACGGGGAGTGCCAGGCGCGGGGAACCGCGTGCCTCGTCGACGACGAGTGCCCTCCCGACCAGGCGTGCCAGGACGGCTTCTGTCGCACCGGCGTGCGCAACGCGCGCACCGACGCGGGCCCGCCCGACGCGGGACTGGAGTGCAGCTTCCAGGAATCCCGCTGCCTCAATGATTCCACCGTCGAGACCTGTGAGTTCGGCCGCTATTCGCAGGTGGATTGCGCGCGCAACGGCCTGAGCTGCCAGGAAGGCGGCTGCCACCCCCCACCCTGCAATCCCGACGCGGGCGCGGCGCGCTGCCTGGACCTGCACACGCTGGAGAGCTGCGTTCCCCCCGTGGGTGAGCGCACCGACTGCGCCGGCAACGAGACGTGCTGGCAGGGCCGCTGCGCCAAGTCCACCGGAGAGCCCTGCACCACCGACGACGAGTGCGCCGGCGGCTACTGCCACTGCAAGCCCGGCGAGTGTCCCGGCACGGGGCTGGAGAACGGGTACTGCTCCATGCGCAACTGCAACGTCGACGGAGGCAGCCCGTGCCCCGCCACCGACGTGTGCATGGGCCTGGCCAGCGCGGGTGGTGGTCGCATCAACCTGTGCGGCGCGCGCGCCGACAACACCTGCCCGGAGAGCACGCGGGGCCAGGACCCGGCGTATCCCGGCCCGTTCAAGCGTCGCTTCCCCGTGCCCGACCCGGCCAACCCCGAGCAGTACACGTTTGACGACGAGGTGTGCTTCGAGAAGATGCCGCTCCCCGTCGGCGCGGGCTGCGCGGGACCCACCGAGTGCATTGGCGGCGCCAGCGTGGGCTTCATCAGCCAGTGCGTGACGTTCAGCGGCACCGTCGTGGGCGGTTACTGCACGCACGCCTGCGACGCCACGCACCCCTGCCCGCCCGAGGCTGCCTGCGCCCACTTCCAGAGCGACCCCGCCGGCGCGGGCATCTGTCTCCTGAAGTGCGGCGAGCAGCGCCAGGGCCTGGCCCAGTGCAACCGCGAGGGCCTCTCCTGCAAGCAGCCGGGCGGCGCGTTCACCATCCTGGACAGCAGCACCGACGTGATGGGCTTCTGCGTCAACTGACGACGTCAGAAAGCCAGCGGTGAGCCCGGCAGTCGGGAGACCTGGTACTCCTCCCGGAACAGGTTGCGCGTCAGCGCCGCAATGGCCAGCTCCGACACCGACGAGTTGCGCGTGCGCAGGTCCGCGTCCACGGCGTCACGCATCTCCGCGGCGGTGGCGTAGCGCTTTTCCGGGTCCACCTGGCACGCCCGTTCGATGATCGCGCGCAAGGGAGCCGGCAGCGACGAGGGCACCGCCTTCATCTTCCCCTTCTTGTGCAGCTCCAAGACCTTGGCGTCCTTCTTCCCCGCCACGTCAAACGCGCGCGCCCCGACGAGAAGCTCATAAAGCACCACGCCCACGGCGTACACGTCGCTGCGGTGGTCCAGCGGTTCACCCCGCGCCTGCTCCGGCGAGAGGTAGCCGGGAGAGCCCACCACGTCGGGCGGAAGGGGCTCAATGAGCGTGAGGGTGGCGCAACCCAGGTCACCCACGCGCACGCGCCCGTCGTAGGCAACGAAGACGTTCCGCGGGGAAAGATCGCGGTGCACGAAGCCCAGGCTGCGCCCGTCGGAGCCGCCGAGCATGTGCGCGAAATGCAGGCCGTCCAGGACCTCACGGATGATGTGCAGGGAGAAGTCCACGGGGATTTTCACCCGTCGGTCCAGCGCGCGCGTGAGGATGCGTTCCAGGTCCGGTCCGTCGACAAAGTCGTAGACCGCCCACTCCTTGCCCTGCTCCCGGGAGGTCTCGTGGCAGTGGACCAGGTTGCGGTGGCTCATCATGCGGGCCAAGTCCGCTTCGCGGAAGAAGCCACGTCGGACGGAGGCGTCGCGCGCGGCTTCGGGTTTCATGCGCTTCAGTGCCACCACGTCGCCACTTCGCACGTCGCGACACCGGTAGATCTCCGCCACGCCCCCCACGGCGTACCGGTCAACCACCTCGTAGGAACCGACCCGCAGATTGGCCACCGCGCTTCACGCCTCGTTGGAAACGTCCGCGCGCATGCCCAGCTCCTGCAGGATGGGACCCGCACCGCGGTTGAGCAGGTCCACCGCCACCTTGCGTCCCAGCGCCTCCAGCTCCTGCAGCGGGACCTTCAGCGGCACCCTTCCATCCGCACGCACCATGTCCGCCCCCGACGGACGCGCCACCAATCCCCGCAGCCACCAACCCTTGCTGTCGCGCACCAGGTGGCCCGCAATGGGAACCTGGCACCCACCGCCCAGCTCGTGGAGCATGGCGCGCTCACACACCGCCATGGCGCGCGCGTCGGAGTCATCCAGCGCCCCCACCCGACGAGACGTCTCCTCGTCCTTCTCGCGGATCTCGATGCCCAGGATGCCCTGCCCCACCGCGGGCAGCATCTCGTTGACGTCGAGCTTTCGGCGGATGCGGTGTCCCAGCCCCAACCGCTCCAGCCCCGCCGCCGCCAGCACCACCGCGTGCAATCCCTCCGTCTCGATCTTGGCGAGCCGGGTCTCCACGCTGCCGCGAATGGGGATGACCTCCAGGTCCGGTCGCGCCTGGAGCAGCTGGCACTGTCGCCGGAGACTGGCGGTGCCCACCCTGGCGCCCGGCGGCAGCTCGACGGGAGACGCGTATTGCGGAGAGACCCAGGCATCCCGCGGGTCGGCGCGCTTGGGATAGGCGCGGAGGGTGAGGCCCTTGGGAAGCTCCGCCGGCACATCCTTGAGGCTGTGCACGGCGAGGTCGATGCGCCCGTCGAGGAGCGCTTCTTCAATCTCCTTGACGAACAGCCCCTTGCCACCAACCTTGGCCAGCGGCGTGTCGAGGATGCGGTCACCCTTGGTGCTGATCTTCACCAGCTCGACGGTGAGGCCGGGCTCATGGGCCTGGAGCAGCGCGGCCACGTGCTCCGCCTGCCACAGTGCCAGCGGGCTCTTGCGGGTACCGAGCTTGAGATGGGCCATGTGTGTTCTCCGTCAGCGGGCAGGCGCCTGGGTGAACTCCGCCATGGATGGGGGGTCCTCGTCCAGCACTTCTCCGCCGGGATAACGCCGCAACACCAGGCGTTCACCCTCCTGCCACACCACCTCGTCCACGCCGTCGCCTTCCACGTCCACTGCCGCCAACGCGCCCTGCTGGCAGTCAGAGCTCCAGGCCGTGGTGTCGCGGGGACGGCGTTTCTCGTCGAGAGAGAGCGTCATGCAGAGCGGCAACTTCTTTCTCGCTTCCGTCACCCGCACCAGCGCATGCGTGGCGGTCCCGGTCCGCGGCAGCACCACCTGGACGCGACCCACCTTCGGCCGTCCCCGCCCCTGCGGCACCGGCAGCGCGGCCACCACGGCGTCAACCGCCGCGCGCACGTCGGGGGGAACCGTCTCCGCACGTCGTGGCTGCGGCACCGGATAGCGGCCCACGTTGGCAGTCCCGACGAGAACCACGCGCGGACTGAGCGGCTGCATGTAGGCCCGCGGCGTCACGAAGCCGGCGTAGAACCACGTCTTTCCGTCGCCACCTGCCCGCGCGCCCAGGGCCACCAGTTTGCCCGCAATGGGTTTCCCTGATTCGCCCAGAAGGAACGCGGGATGACCCTCGCTCCACCCCTTCTGCTTGGCGGCCGCGGCCCACAACGCGGTCCGTTCGGCGCGGGTGAGCGTGTCGTAGGACAGCACCTTGGGCGTCCCGCCGTCGCGCGCGGCAAGGTCCGTCGTCATGGCCTGTTGCACCGACGGAGGAACGTGCGCCCAGACCATCTGGTTCGGCGCCACCATGGAGGTCAGAACCTCCACCTGCTCACGCGGCCGGGCCACCCGCACCTGCGGCGCCACCACAGGACCAATGTCCGGCGTTCCCGCGTCGATGGCCGCGCCGAAGGAAGGCAACTGGAATTCACGCAGGCTCTGTCGGAAGCCGCCTCCGTCGCTGGCGAACACGCTGCCGTCGGAGTCGATCCAGTCGGCGATGTGCGGCGCGCGCGTCTTGAGGAATCCGCCGGTGCCCCCCTTGAAGCCGCTGAAGATCGACGCCAGCCCGCCTCCGGAATCCGTCTCCGGTCCCCCATCGGCGCGCCAGGGGTTGCGGAACATGGGCCCGCTCTCGGGATTGATGTTGCTGAGGAAGCCGCCGCCTCCGTCGTCACCGCCACCGCCAAAGACGCCCAGCTGCGCTTCCGCGCGGGAGGACAGCACCAGCGCGCCCAACCCGGCCGCCAGCATCAGCAGTCCCGGTACGGGTCTCCTCCGGGTCACGGCCGCTCAACCCCGGCCCCGGCTGCCTCCGCCTCGTCGGCGGCCTTGAGCGCGGCCAGTGCGTCGGAGCGCGCAGCGTCCGGCGTGGAACCGTTTTCCTCCTCCAGCTCCTCGTCGGCCAGGTTGAAGAGGCGCCGCGCGGCGTCGACGAGTTCCGCGGAATCCCCCGTGCTTCCCTTCAACGCGGTGGTGGGCTCGTGCAGCAGCTTGTTGACCACGGCGTTCACCATGGCCGTCACGCTCTTGCGTTCCTTCTCGGTGACGTGCGGCCCCAGGGTTGCCAACGTCCTCTTGACCTCGGCTTCCACCAGCGTCTGGGCACGTGCGCGTAGCGCCTTGATCACCGGCACCGCGGTGCGACCGCGCGCCCACTCCTTGAACTGCTCCACCTCTTCCAGCACCAGCCGCTCGGCGCGCTCCGCCTCCGCCCGACGCTTCTCCAGGTTCTTGTCCACCACCTTGGAGAGGTCATCCACGTCGTACACGTAGACGTTCTCCTGCGAGGTGATGGCCGGGTCCACGTTGCGCGGCACGGAGATGTCGATGAAGAAGATGGGGTTGTAGCGACGGGCGCGCATCACGCCCTTCATCATGTCCTTGGTGACAATGAACCCAGGCGCCGCCGTGCTGGTCAGCACCACGTCGGCCTTCTCGAGGAGCAGCGGCAGGTCATTGTACGTGCGCGCGCTGCCGCCAAACGCGGTGGCCAGCGCCTCGGCGCGCTCATAGGAGCGGTTCACCACCCAGAGCTGCGCGCCCTCCTGCACGAAGTGTCGCGCCGCCAGCTCACTCATGTTGCCCGCACCCACGAGGAGACACACGCTGCCCTGCAGGTTGCCAAAGATGGTGCGCGCCAGCTCCACCGCCGCGTAGCTCACGCTCACCGCGCTCTGCGCAATGGCCGTCTCGCTGCGCACCCGCTTGGCCACGCCAAAAGCGCGATGGAACACGCGAGAGAGCAATGGCCCCACCGCCTGCGCGTCCACGGCCAGACGGAACGCGTCCTTCACCTGCCCCAGGATCTGCGGCTCCCCGACGACAATCGCGTCGAGCGAGCTGGCCACGCGGAAGAGGTGTCGCAGCGCGTCGGCGGCGTTGTGGATGTAGAGGTGGTCGGTGAGGGTGCCGGGCAGCAGGCTGTGCTCGGCGTGGAGGTAGCTGGCCACTTCCGCGGCGGCTTCCACCTCGTTGCCACGCACGTAGATCTCCACGCGGTTGCAGGTGGACAGGATCACCGCCTCCTTGAGCGCGTGGCGTGACAGGAGGGACTTGAGGTTGGCCGGGATCCTCTCCGCCCGGAAGGCCACCTTCTCTCGGATTTCCACCGGCGCGGAGCGATGGTTGAGCCCCACGCACACCAGGTCCATCACGGGGCCTCCGACGACGACGTGGACGCGGGCATCGCGTCGTAGTCCCCGGTGTGGCGCCCCCAGTTGAACACGCCCATCACCACCGCGCCGGTCACCACCAGCGCAAACGCCCCCACGGTGAGCCACGCCAGCCTTCGCCCGCGCCAGCCCACCATGAACCGGAAGTGCAGCATCAGCGCGTAGACCAGCCACGTCAGCGCGCTCCAGTTCTGCTTGGGATCCCAGCTCCAGTACGCGTGCCAGGCGTGCTTGGCGTAGACGACGCCGCTGGCGATGCCCAGGCTCATGAACAGGAAGCCCACGGCCAGGCAGCGGTGCGCAATGTGGTCGGCGAGGTTGAGGTTGGGCAGCTGGCCGCTGAGCGTGTCCACCTTCTTGAGGCGCAGCTTCCGCTCCTGCAGCAGGTACGAGACCGACGCCGCGGCGGCCACGGCCAGGAACGCGTCACCCAGGAACGCCAGCGTGATGTGCACGTAGAAGTACGCGCTCTTCAGGGCGGCGGGGATCTGGTTCGTGTCGCCCGTGAACAGCAGCGACGCGGTGAGGTGCAGGAACACCAGCGGCGCCACGAACGCGCCCAGCACCTGCACCGGGTAGCGACGCTGCAGCACCAGGAAGATCACCGCGATCAGCAGCGAGAGCAGCGAGAGGCCCTCGAAGCCGTTGGTCACCGGAGGCAGGCCCAGCTGGATGAACCGCACCAGCAGCGCCAGGGCGTGGATGGCGGCGCCCACCAGCAGGCCCAGCTTGGCCGCGTTCAGGAGGGACGGACGTGCCCGCGCCAGGCTGGCCATGAACCCCGCGCCACTGGATGCGTACATGACGCTCGCCGCGGAGAGAAGGACGTCCGACATGGCGTCGTGAGCCTCACCCGCTCAGGTTGGCGAGGAGGAAATTGGTCAGCAGCTCCTGGTCCGAGGGCGCAGGCTTGGCCGCGGCATCCCCGGTGGTGGCGGTCTGCAGCGCGTCCGCCAGGCTGGGAGCGGGCGTGGGCACGGCCGGTGGTGGCGCCACGGGCGCGGGAGGAGGCGGAGGAGCGGCGGCCTTGGGAGGCGCGGGGGGTGGCGGAGCAACGGGGCGCGTCGGCGCGGCGGGAGCGGGCGCGGGACGGGGCTGCAGGATGGCGCCCACAAAGCCCTCCTGGACCTCGTAGCCCAGGTCACCCACGAGAACGGTGCCGGCCATGTGCTCCGCCTTCAGCTGCTTGAGCTGGTCGCGGGTGCGGACCTTGCCCAACAGGCCCAGCTTGTCGGGGTCGCCGCCAATCACGGTGAGGAACCGGACGGCCTCCACCAGCGTGTAGGAGCGCTTCTCCGCCAGCAGCGTGAGCACGTTCCCGTTGACGGCAACCTTCCCCTCGTCCGCCCACTGGGTCAGCTTGGCCTGCGCAATGAAAAGGGGGCGTTCCGTCGCGGTCATCGCACTGGTCGCGGTGGGGGCTCTCGTCGAGGGCGGTTGTGGCGTGCACGGTAACACCGGGGGGCCGGGGCGGCAAACAACCCCCATCCGTCCGGACGCCGGGGATCCCGTCCTCACGCCCACGGTTGACCTGCCCCCAGGGATGGCTATGTTCCGCCGAAATCCCTCAGGAGGCCGTGATGGCAGGCGCCAACATCAAGGAATTCGCAGACAGCAACTTTGAGTCGGACGTGCTCAAGAGCAAGGAGCCCGTCCTGGTGGACTTCTGGGCCACCTGGTGCGCGCCCTGCCGCGCCATCGCCCCGCACGTTGAAGCCCTGGCCGAGGCCTACGCGGGCAAGGTGAAGGTTGGAAAGCTGGACATTGACTCCAGCCCCCAGACCCCCGGCCGCTACGGCGTCCGCGGCATCCCCACCCTGATCCTGTTCAAGGACGGCAAGCCGGTGGACCAGGTTGTGGGTGCGGTGCCCAAGGCCAAGCTGGAAGAGATGCTGCGGAAGCACACCAGCTGAAGCCTGAGCAGACTTGGCGGTAACGTGCGGCCGGCCGGGCGCCTGGATATGGGCGTGGCCGGCCGTCGTCATGAGGAGGGACCGTGGACAGGACGTTGGAGGGGAAGTCGGTGCGAACACTGGGGAGGAATGGTCGCGCCGCCCGCAATGGGAATGGCATCCAGGCTCGCGCCAAGCTGGCCCGTGCCGCCACCCAGCCTCCGCCCCACGCCGAGCCCTCCGACAGCGCGCTCTTCGTCAACCGCGAGCTTTCCTGGCTGGAATTCAATGAGCGCGTGCTCGAGGAGGCCATGGACCCCACCGTCCCCCTCGCGGAGCGGTGCAAGTTCATCGGGATTGTCTCCGGCAACCTGGACGAGTTCTTCATGGTGCGCGTGGCTGGCCTCAAGCAGCAGCAGGCTGGCGCCGTCAATGAGCCCACCGCCGACGGTCTCACACCCGCGGAGAGCCTTGCCGCGGTGGCCACGCGCGCGCACCAGCAGGCCGCGCGACAGAGCCAGTGCCTCAACGGGGAGGTCCTGCCGCAGCTGCGGGAGCGCGGCGTGCGCCTGCTGCAGGGCAAGGACCTGGACCCGGAGCAGCGCGCCTTCGTGGCGCAGATCTTC
>JBFMGU010000098.1:0-36256 GCA_040752415.1 Myxococcota bacterium | reverse complement strand
CGCTCCCCGGCGGAAGCGGCATGGGCGGCGTTCCGCTTCCCGGCGGTGGCGGCGGGATGGCGGGTGTTCCGCTTCCCGGCGGCATGCCCATGGCCGACGTCCCGCTTCCCGGCGGTGGCGGGATGGGTGGCGTTCCGCTTCCTGGCGGTGGCGGCATGCCCATGGGCGGGGGCGCGTCGAGCTCTCCGTTCCCCGCTGCTGCCGACGAGGATGACCCGTTTGCGGCCATGGCGCCCCCTGCGCCGTCCCGCGGCTCCTCGGCCGACGCCGACCCGTTCGCCGTGCTTGCGTCACCTCCTCCAGCGGCGGCGCCACGTCCCGCGCCGGGCAACTTCGCTCCGGGTACCCAGCGCTCGGAGTACACGCAGTCCACGCCGTTCCACGGTGATTCCCACGTCGGCCCAGCGCCCGCCTCGCCCGCCGCGCCTGCCGCGCCGGCCATGGGCGCGGGCGTGCTGGATTTCATTGACCGAGAGGCCGCCTCCGCGGACCGCGGCACGCGCAAGGGCAACTCGTTTCGCATTCGCAAGCGCAGCGGCAAGCAGGTGGGCCCCTATGACACCGAGACGCTGCTGGCCATGCTCCGCTCGCACGAGCTGGCGGGCACGGAAGAGGCCAGTGAGGACGGCGCGGTGTGGAAGCCGCTGTCGTCGATCCCGGTGTTTGCCGAGGAGATTCAGCGCCTGATGGCCAGCGCGTTGGGCGGTCTCGGTGACCTGCCCGCGGTCCCGGGTGGCGGAAAGCCCGCGGCGGCCACGTCGTCGGGGCTGGACCTGGCTGCCACGCCGGGCGGACTGGCCGGCGCGTTGGAGGACGAGCCCGTCCGTCACGAGCCCACCGAGCTCAAGAAGAAGCCCACCAAGCAGCTCGACACCAAGGGCAAGTTCCCCGTCGGTCTGCTCATTGGAGCGGTGGGACTTGTTTCGGTGGTGGGCGTTGGCGTCGTCACGGAGTTCGTGTTTCCCGACGTGGGCGCTTTCGGTCGCAAGAAGCTCGCCGGCCTTTTTGCTTCCGACAAGCCCGTGGAGGCCCCGACGCCCGTCGTGGAAGCGCCCAAGCCCAAGCCGGTCCTCGACGGCGTGAGCCTTGACCAGCTGCTCAACGAGGACAACCTGGCGTCGTACCAGGAGGCGCAGAAGCAGCTCCGCGCGGCCCTGGACGGTGGCAACACCGACGCGGCCCTTCAGCTGGCGCGTGCGTTGGCGCTCCCGGCGTTCCTGGACAACCAGCCCGCCCTGGCCGACGAGGCCCTGCAGGTGCTGGAGAAGGCCACGGGCGCGGATGCCAAGGCGGTGGCGGCGGTGAAGGCATTTGCGCTGCTGGCCAAGGGCAACGTGGATGAGGCGCTCAAGACGGCCACCGCGGCGGCTTCCAGTGCCGCCCCCGACGTGAAGGACCTCTCCGACGCTGCGCGCCAGGGCGAGAGCGACGCGCAGACCGCCGTGGGCTACGCGATGCTGAAGAAGGGCGCCAAGCCCGAGGAGATCCTCCCGCGCTTTGACTGGGCGATGATTGCCTGGCCCAACAACCTCCTGGCCAGCGTGGGGCAGGCGCGCGCGCTGCACCTCTCCGGTGACGACGAGAGCGCGCTGGGCTACCTGGACCGCGCCGTGGCCATGCGCCCGGACAACCTGCGCGCCCGCCTGCTGGCCGGCGAAATCCTGATGAAGAAGCGCAAGTGGCGCGCGGCCAAGGAGCACCTGCAGGCGGTCGTCGGGAGCGCGGGCAGCAAGGGCACCAACCAGCAGCGTGCCGACGCGCACGTCATGCTCAGTGACATTGCCCTGGCGGAGCGCGAGTTCAAGGAAGCCACCGAGCACATCAAGGGCGCCAGCTCCGAGCTGCCCGGTGACCTCTCGTTGAAGCTCCGCACCGGTGAGCTCTACCTGCGCCTGCGCGACTGGCCCCAGGCCCGCACGATCTTCGACGAGGTCCTGGCCGGCCAGCCGGACAACGACGACGCACTCATCGGCAGTGCCCGCGCCAAGATCGGCGCCACCGACGCGCTCACCGCGTTCAAGCAGCTGCAGGACGCCACCCAGAAGAAGCCGCAGAGCGCCAAGCTGCGTTACTGGTACGGCGTGGCCAGTGAGGCCATGGGCAAGACGCCCGACGCGGTGAACCAGTACAAGCAGGCGCAGGTGCTGGACCCCAAGCGCGCGGACCCGTCGGTGGCGTTGGCGCGCCTGCAGATGGAGGAGCGGAAGTACGCGGAGGCGCTCACGCTGCTGCAGGAGGCGCGCGGTCGCGTGGCGCCCGAGGAGGAGCCCTGGCTGCGCGCCATGCTGGCGCAGGTCTACGTGAAGCAGCGCAACCTCCCGCTCGCCTTCAAGGAGTTCGAGGCGGCGCTGGACGCGGCTCCGGGGCACTACGAGGCACGGGCCTGGTACGGTGCGGCGCTGCGGGACGCCGGCAAGTTCGATTCGGCACGCAAGCAGCTGCAGGAAGCGCTCGCCGACGACCCGCGCAACGCGATGATCCTGGCGGAGATGGGCAGCTACTTCCACTCGCAGGGCCAGTACGAGCGCGCCATCGACTACTTCCAGCAGGCCATCGGCATCTCGCCCAAGGAGGACGACTATTACGTGCGCATGGGCGCGGCCACCTTCAGCAAGGGTGACCAGACCGGCGCGCTGGAGTTCCTCAAGACGGCGCAGAGCCTGGGGCCCAACAACCCCGACGTGTTCTACTGGATGGGTCTGGCCATCCGGAAGACGGACCCGGAAAAGGCCAAGAGCCTCTTCACGCGCGGCACCGAGCTGGCGCCGGAGGATGGTCGGTTTGACCACGAGATGGGGCGCACGTTGGCCAATGAAGGTCAGTTCATTGACGCCATCCAGTACCTGCGCGCCGCCATCCAGAAGGACCCCTCCAACGGCGAGGCGTATTTTGACCTGGGCAAGTGTCTCGTGGAGCAGGCGCGGCACAATGAAGCGCGGGAGCAGTTCGAGCTGGCGCTGCAGAAGATGCCCAGCAAGGCGTACATCCGCCTCAACATCGCCAAGGCGCACGCGGACGTGGGCAACTACAAGCCCGCGCAGCAGGAGTACCTGCGGGCCATCCAGCAGGACCCCACGCTCACCGACGCGTACTGCAAGCTGGGCGACGTGTACCGCAACGACACCAAGAACAAGGAAGCGGTGAAGATGTACGAGAAGTGCGTGGAGCAGAAGCCCTCGCACAAGGAAGCGTGGAAGTGGCTGGGCTACAGCTATGAGGCGCTGGGCGCCAAGTTCCACAAGAAGGCCATCGAGGCGTGGCAGTCGCACATGCGGGTCAACCGTGAGGACCCGGAGAACGACGACCTGCGCGACAAGATCTCCGACATGAAGGGCGGCAACTGAGCGTCACTTCCGTCGTGCTTTCTGGCGCCAGCCCTCTCCCGCACAGAACGCACGCAACACGGCCTCCGCGCGCTTGCCAAGCGGGCTGAACCCGTTGGGGCCCTCCCAGCGACCCTCCCGGTGCGGGTCCTTCTCGTCGCTGGGGACGAACCACACCACCACCCCCTCGAGCCACGGCGCGGGCGCCACCGCTCCCAGGAGTGCCGCGTAGGCAAGCGCCTGGTAGCCCTCGTCGCCGGGGAGCGCGTCCACCTTGGCCTCCCCGGGCCACTCCCACGGCCGCACCGCGCTGTCCTTCACGCTCTTGTAGCCAAACTCCGTCAGCAGGATGCGCTTGCCGCTCTTGCGGTGCACCTCCGCCAACGTGCGCGCCACGCTCTGCGCTCCCGCGTGCAGCTCGTCGGCGCCGGCGCCGGGACGCTGGTGCAGCGGCCAGAACGCGTTGACGCCCGCCACGTCGAGCTCGGCCAGGAAGGTGACGTCCGGCAGCTCATCCCAGTTGGCGCTGTAGGTGACCAGTCCCTTGAACGCCGCGCGCACGCGCGAGATGACGTCGCGGAAGCGCGCCCGGTGCGCCGGCACGGTGCTCAGCCCCTTCAGCTCCACGCCAATGCTCAGCGCCTCCGCGCAACCCTGCTCCGCCACTTGCGCCACGTGCTCCACGAAGTCGCCGTAGCTCTGGAAGAACGCGTCGGCGTCCGGCCCCTGGGGGTGCGTGATGCGACCGCGCCATTCCCCGTCGGCCAGCCAGAGGTGCGGCACCAGCAGCACGGCCAGCCCCTCGTGGTGGGCGGTGGCCATGGTGGCCAGCAGCGTGGCGTCGTTGGCCTTGCCGGGGTCGGCGCGCTCGTCGCGGACGGTGGTGTCGCGCGCGTGGTCCAGGTGCCCCAGCGCCATCAGGGAGACCAACGTCAGCCCCACGCCGCGCAAGCGACGCAGCATCCCCGCCGCGCTCTCCGTGCCGTAGCCGCGCAGTCCGTCGTTGGCCAGGTTGTCGTCGGAGGCGTCGTCCAGGTGCACCATGGTGGCGCCGCGCAGGGGGCGCTCCAGGGGCAGGCGTCGACACGGGGCGGCAGCGTGCACCGCCGCGGGAAGGAGCAGGAGCGTGAGGACAAGCAGGGCGCGCGGCATCACCACGCACCTACCACACGTGCCGTTCAGCGACGGCGACGACGCGCCATCAGGCCCAGCAGCAGCAGGGAGGCACCCACGAAGGGCACGCCGCTCGTCGGGGCGTGGGAGGCGGAGCAGCCACCGTCGCTGGTTCCGTCGCCCGCGCTGCCGTTGTCGGCGGGCGGGTTCTGCACGCCACCGCCACCGCCGCTGTTTCCGCCGCCACCGCTGGTGGAGGACGTGCCCGGGCCCACCTCGCCGCTGGAGGTGGAGCCGCCGCCGGACGTGGAGCTGGAAGACGAACTCGACGAGGTGGACGAGGTGGACGAGGTGCTGGGACCGCCCGCGCTGGAGCTGGTGGACGTGCCGCTGCTGGCCTCCACCGCGAACGTGGCGCCATCCGACCACGCGCTGGTGCCGTTGATGCTGCGCGCACGCACGCGCCACGCGTAGTTGCCCGCCTCCAGCGGCGCGGCGAGGGACAGCGTCACGGGGGAGCCGGCCGGCTGCGCGGTGCCCTGGGTGAGCAGCGGCGCGCCGCTGATGCTGTCCAGGTAGACCTCCACGTCGTACGCCACGTCGGCGTTGGCGGGGTCGGTCACGCGGCTCCAGGTCAGGATCACATTCGCGCCGTCCACCACCGCGCCCGCGGAGGGCGAGATGGGGCTGGGCGTGCCCGGGCCCTGCGGCTGCTCCGGTGTCTCCACCTCGATGCGCATGGAGCCCCAGACCACCTCACCGGCGGTGGTGACGGTGCGGGTCACGGACGCGGAGGTGTAGCCCTCCTTCGTCGCCGTGGCGGTGAAGGTGCCCACCGGGACGTTGTCGAACATGAAGGAGCCGGTGGCGCTGGTGGTGCCGGTCTGTCCGGTGGACAGCGTCACGGTGGCGCCCTCCACGGGGTCGTCGCCGAGGTTGGGGCCGCTGTAGATGACGCCGCGGTAGGTGCCCACCTGCGGAGCGGGCGTGCCGGGGGTCAGGCCAATGGATGCCCAGTTCTGGCCCGCCGTGCTCACCGTGCCGTCGCGCGTGGCGGTCTGGAACCCGCTGGCGGAAGCGCTGATGGTGTACGTGCCCGCGCCAAGGTCAAACGACCAGAACCCCGTGCTGCTGCTGGTGGCGGTGGCCACGTTGTTGCCGTTCTGCGAGACGGTGACGGTGGCGCCGGCAATGCGCGCGGTGGTGCCCTGGCTGGCGTCGTAGGTCACGCCCACCAACTGCATCCCGCTGCCCGTGCCGCCGCTGCTGCTGGTCGACGAGGACGAGCCGCCGCCGCTGCCGTTGCGCACCAGGTCCATGAAACGCGTCCAGTCCCAGCCGGTGCCCGGGTCGGTGTGGCAGCTGGCTCCGCCGCCCCCGCCCGACGAGCAACCCGGCACCTCGCGGTGGCCGATGATGTGCTGGCGGTCGATGGGGATGTTGTAGCGGTCGGCGAGCCAGCGCGTGAGCTGCGCGCTCTTCTCGTACATCACGTCGGTGTACCAGCGGCCCGGGTCGGCGATGTAACCCTCATGCTCGATGCCGACGGAGCGGCGGTTGGTGGTGCCGTGCCCAGCGTGCCACGCGGTGTTCTCCAGGCGAACCATCTGCGTGATCTCGCCGTCCTCGGAGTTGATGCAGTAGTGCGCGCTGGCGGCGGAGTCCGGGTTCTGGAACCAGCTCACACTGCCGGAGTAGCTGCCCTGCATGGTGTGGATGACCACCATGTCAATGTCCTGCCCGCTGCGACCACTGGTGTAGTGCGCCGCCTGCACGTAGCGCGCGCTGTAGGGATCCTGCGGGTCCAGGTCATTGTGGATCACGGTGCGGGCGGGAATGCGCACCTCACCACGACCCTCGAGGACAATGGTGAGCCCGTCCCCATCCGTGCCGGTGAGGCCGTTGCCCACCACGCGGGCCACCATGCGCGTGTACGCATCCTTCATGGACGCATGCGGAATCCCGCGACCATCCGCCATGGCATCCGCCCACGCCACGGGGCTGCTGCCCGCGGTGAGGTTGCCCTCGATGCGGCCGTGGGTGTCGGCGGCGTTGCGCAGGAGGAACGCGGCGGCGCGCACATTGGCGGTGACGTCGTGACGGATGGTGTCCTCGGCGTCGCCGGTGAGGGCGGTGGCGCGGGCAATCTGGTCGTCGGTGAGGCCCATGACGCCGTAGGAGCGCGGGCCGTGCGCGTCCTCTTCACCGGTGTGCTCGTGATGCTCCGGCAGCTGGAAGCGCGTCTCCAGGTGCGACCACGCCGCCAGGAAATCCGCCGGCACGTCCGCCTCGGACGCCGCGCGCACGAACGTCTCGACCAGGGGGCTGGTACCGCTGAGGCGCGTGGGCGTGTTCGCCTGCTGGGCGCACGCCGCGGCAAGGAACAACAAGGCAACCGGGGTGATCTGCTTGCGGGACACCATCTGCCAATCCTCCTGGCCACGTGAGAGGCGCGCACCATGCCTCAAGTGGGCGGAGGTATCATCGGCAGAAAAATGTCGTAGGTCACTCAGCCTACTGACGGGTCCACGGACGGGCGTTGGCGTCACCGCATCTGCCCGTTCCGCTGGGAGCAGCGTACGCCTGATCGCGGCCTGCGCGAGCGCAGAATGCCAGCGGGGTTGCAGACGTCGTCAGCGGGCTACGACCTGGAGTGCGGCGGGCCCTCGCCGCCCTGGCCAGCGCCGAGTGCGTGTTCAGCGGCACTGACTGCGGCGCCCGGGCCTCCGCGACGACGGGGGAATGCGCGGCGGCCGCGTGTGGTGGACCGTCGGCGGGTGCGAAAACATGCTCGGCGCTGGCCAGGGCGGCGAGGGCCCGCCGCACTCCAGGTCGTGGTCCGGTGACGACGTCTGCAATCCCGATGGGCACCTTGTTTCTGGCGCAGCCCGTCACAGACCCATGTACTTCCCGATGATCTCCTTCATGATTTCCGTGGTTCCGCCGGCCAGCGTCCCTGCCCGGGCGTCCAGGAACGCCTGACTGATCGGGAATTCCTTCATGTAGCCCCAGCCGCCATGGACCTGCAGCGCGCGGTCGGTGACCCACTCGCTCAGCTCGGCGGCCTTGTACTTGGCCATGCTGATCTCGCGGGTCAGGTCCTCACCGCCTTCACCTTCCGCCACGGCGTCATTGCCGCTGCCCGCAAAGCGCTTGCACAGCTGGTGCACGTAGGACTGGACGATCTCCACCTCGGTGGCCATCTCCACGAGGAGGTGTCGCACGGTCTGGTGCTTGCTGATGGGTTTCCCGAAGGCCTTGCGCTCCCGTGCGTAGTTGACGGCCATCTCCAGCGCCTCCCGCGCTCCCTCGGCGAAGCTGACGGCGGCAATGAGGCGCTCACGCTGGAAGTTGCGCATGATGGCCACGAAGCCCATCCCCTCACCGCCCAGCAGGTTGGCCGCGGGGGCGCGACAATCCTCGAAGAACAGCTCGGAGGTGTCGGAGGCCAGGCAGCCAATCTTCTCCAGCTTGCGACCCACCTTGAACCCCGGCGTCCCCTTCTCGACGACGATCAGGCTCACCCCCGCGTGCGCGGGCTCGGCGTGCGGGTCGGTCTTCACGGCGAGGACCACCTGGTCGCAGACGGTGCCGTTGGTGATGAAGCACTTGGAGCCGTTGATGACGTAGTGGTCACCGTCGCGTTTGGCGGTGGTGCGGATGGCGGCCACGTCGGAGCCGGCATTGGGCTCACTGATTCCCAGCGACGTGATGCGCTCCCCGCGGATGGCCGGAGCCAGGAACTTCTGACGCTGCTCCTCGGTGCCCATGAAGAAGATGGGGGGCGTGGCCATCTCGCTGTGGACCATGGGGCCCATGCCAAAGCCGCTCACCGGGCAGCGGGTGATCTCCTCCGCAATGACGCACGCGGTGAGGAAGTCGCCGCCGGAGCCGCCGTACTTCTCGGGGTAGCAGGGGCCCAGGATGCCCATCTCGCCCATGCGTCGCCAAACGCTCTTGGGGGTCTGTCCCTCCGTCTCCAGCTGCTTCTTGAGCGGGACCACCTCGCGCTCAAGGAACTGCCGGACGTTGCGACGCAGCGACTCGTGCTCTTCGGTGTAGATGCTGTGACCCATGGGAAGCTCCCGCGTTGACTCGCGAGTCAATACAGGAGTCCCGCCGGGAGGGCAACGGGCTGATGGGTGAATCAGTCGACCAACGGGTCCGCGGGTGATCAGTTGCCGGAGTTGATGAAGCGGAAGGTCATGTCGCTCCAGGACCGACGGGCGAGACCCCACAGCTCCAGGTAGGACCAGTTGTTGTAGTCGAAGCCGGGCACGTAGACGGCTTCCAGCTGCGCGCTCACGCCGCCGGCCGGCATGTTCGGCGGAGCGTTCTCCTCCGTCGGGAACTCGGGGAACTTGGGGAGGATCATCTTGGTGCGGTTGCCTTCCATGTACGCGTACCAGGTGGTCCCATCCAGCGTGCTGAACGTGAGCTCGTAGAAGCTGGGCTGCGTGCCGACCATGGGCTTGATGCGGAACACGCGACCTTCCATCACGCCGTTCTCCGTCGGGCTGAGCAGCTCCGGGAAGCCCATCAGCGGGCTCAGCGCAATGGCCGGCCCCAGCGGTCCTTCACCGTCCTGCAGCACCGTGGAGTAGGGCAGGTTGGTTTCGGTGAGGCTCAGGTAGCGCGCAATGAACGTGAACAGGTCGCCGGGCGCCTCGGCGAAGTTCTCGAGGGTGAACTCCAGCTCGTCGCTGCCCTGGCGCTCCCAGCCGTAGACGGGATGCGCGCCTTCACCGCCGAGGTTCAGGTACGGAATCAGGATGTTCCCCACGCCCACGCCCGGCGAGAGCGCGCGAATCTGGTCATAGGGTGCGTCGGGGAACTGGATGGTGAGCCGCTTGGTCAGCGGGATGGTCAGCTCCACGTCGCGGTTCTCATAGACGCCGCCCAGGTCCGCAATCAGCCCGCGGTTGAAGCCAATCTGCGTGGCGAAGAACTCGCCCGTCTCCACGTTGTAGATGCCGGCGATGCCGATGATGGCCATGGGTCCGGTGCGCCACGCGGCGGGAATCACGTACTGCCCACCCTCCACGAACACGATCTGCGACGACGCCATCTGCCACTGCGCCGGCGGATAGCTGAACGGGCTGGGCCACGTGTGCGTCACGAACGCCGCGGCCACCTCGTTGGGACCCAGGTTGGCGGGGTCGAACAGCTCCTTGGCAAAGCCCGTCACCTTGCCGCTGATGACCGGCGGAGGAGGCAGCGGCGGCGGGGGCGGCGGCGGCGAGGGCGGCGAGGGCGTGCCGCAACGCGGCGGCATCATGGGGAACATGTACACGGTGATGTCCGACGCGTTCACGCCGCCGAGGGTGACGTAGGAGTAGTTGCAGTGCGCCACCGTGACGGTCTGCTGGCCGAACACGTCGGGGCCGCTGAGGGTGACCTGGCCGCGCATGTCCGTGAAGCCGGTGTATTCCGCGCCCGTCTCCGTGCCGAGCACCGCCAGCGCTTCGGGAATGGGGAACCCGAAGACGATGTCGATGGCGGTGATGTTCACCGAGCCGTTGATGGCGCCACCCTTCACACCGCCGACGATGGCCGACGGGTCATAGTAGGTGAACGCGCGCGTGCGGGTGGAGGTCTGCTGGCCCAGCGTCACCTTGACGTCGACAGCGCCGGGCCCGTGCGAGGGCGTGTACGCGGTGAGCAGGTTGTCGGAGACCACGTTGACGTTGATGGCCTCGGACGCGTCAAAGAGCACCTTGAGGTTCGGCCCCGACGCGAAACCGGTGCCGCGCACCAGCACGTAGGTCCCGCCCGCCATGGCGCCACGGATGGGCTCCACGCCCAGGATCTGCAGCGCGGAGTCGTAGGTGTACGCGTCCTTCAGGATGGCCGAGCCGGCGTCGGGGCAGGTCACCTCCAGGTCCACCGAGCCCGCGCTTCCCGGCGGAGCTGACGACGTGGCCGTGGACGGGTCGCTCACCAGCACGTCGAGAACCTGGCCACCGAGGGTGAAGATGCAGGCGTCGGAGAGGTTGCTGCCGGAGATGATGAGCGGCGTGCCACCCACGTCGGGGCCGCCGGCCGGGTCCAGCTGCGTGAGGGTCACCAGCGCCTTGTAGGTGAACGCGCCCGTGGCGGTGAGGGTGGTGCCGTCGCGCGTGACGGAGACATCCACCGCGCCCGCCGCCGTGGCAGACGGGGAATTGACGACGAGATGACCGGCGCTCAGCACCTGCGGCGCGTCGGCGAGCGTGGTGCCAAAGCGGACTTCCAGGTTGGCGCCCTGCAACTGCACGCCATACAGGTGCACCTCGGTCCCGCCTTCCACCGGGCCCATGTTGGGGGCGACCACGGTGAGCTGCGGCGCGGCCCCGTCGGCGAGGTACCCGTAACCGTCGGCCAGCGTGGCCACGCTGTTGATGGTCGGTTCACTCACCACGACGTCGACCGTGCCCGCCGCGCTGCCCGCGGGAACCGCCACGCGCAGCTCGTCCTCGCCCACGAAGTCCACGACGCGCGCCGCCTGGCCACCAAAGGTCACCACCGTGGTCTCGGAGAAGCCGGTGCCGTGCACGCTGACGACGTTGTCGCCGGCCAGCGGGCCCACCGCGGGGTCCACGCGCGTGATGGTCACCGGGGCCACGTAGCGCAGGCCGAGCAGCATCTTGCTGGTGCCGTACTGGCTCACCAACTCCACGTCGACGCGACCGGCCACGTGCGGCGGTGTGACGACGGTGAGACTGTTCCCATCCTCCGCCACGACGAGACCGGTGGCCGAGCGTGAACCCAGCAGCACCGCCTCCACGGTCTGGAAGCCGACCCCGTTGATGGTGACCGTGGTTCCGCCCGTCGTGGGGACCACCGCGGGGTCAATGGAGTCCACGCGGACCGCGTCAATGTACGTGAAGCCTTCCGGCAGCGTGAACGTGCCGCGCGGATTGGTGACGCTGACGTCGACGGCGCCCGGGCCCGCGGCGGTGGGGAGGAACGCGGTCAGGACGGTGTCGGAGACGCGGATGATGCCGGTGGCGGGGTTGCCGCCGAAGAGCAGCTCATTGGTCTCGCCGGGGGCGGTGAAGCCGGCGCCGCGGATGGTGACACGACACGGCGGGGGAGGAATGGGCGTGTTGTTGCACCCGCCCTGCACGGTGCCAAAGCCCGGGTCCACCGACGTGATGAGCACGGTGGGCTCGCCTCCGTCGCCCACGCCGCCGTCACCCACGCCGCCGTCGCCGCTGCTGGTGCCGCCGGAAGAGCTGCTGGACGACGACGTTCCGACGCCGCCCGAGGAGCTGCTGGACGAGCTGGACACCGTCACGCCGCCCGTGCCGCCGTCGTCACCACCCACGCCGGGAGTGCCGCCGCAATCCGCGCACGCAGCGAGGGAAATCAACAGCGCGCCAGCCACCAGGCTCCGAGTCCACAGCATGACAGCCCTCCAGGGGTCCTCCCGACCGGGATTCCCGGCGGAAGAGCCGTGCAGCGTAGCAAACCCCGGCCGAGGTCAACACCCCGAGCTGCCGCTTCTTGATCCGCCTGTTGACGGCGGGGACAGCTCCCCGATGGGTGACGTGGGAGGGCATCCGCGTTCCATGCGCCCAGCCGTTGGCCGTCAGACGCCCGTCTGGCCCTTGAGCGCTTCCGCCTGGAAATGCAGCCGCAACGCCGTCACCACGGGCTCCAGCTCGCCCTGCATGATGCGTGGGAGGTTGTGCAGCGTGAGCCCAATCCGGTGGTCCGTGCAGCGGTCCTGCGGGAAGTTGTACGTGCGGATCTTGTCGCTGCGGTCACCGCTCTTGACCTGGTTCTTGCGCTCCGCGCTCAGCTTGGCCTCCGCCTCGGCGCGTTGGATCTCGTAGAGGCGGGCGCGCAGCACCTTGAGCGCACGGCTCTTGTTCTTGCTCTGGCTGCGCTCGTCCTGGCACTGCACCACCAGGCCGGTGGGGAGGTGCGTGATGCGCACGGCGCTGTCGGTGGTGTTGACGGACTGGCCGCCCGCGCCCGAGGAGCGGAACACGTCGATGCGCAGGTCCTTCTCGTCGATCTTGACCTCAACCTCGTCGGCTTCGGGGAGCACCGCCACGGTGGCCGCGCTGGTGTGGATGCGCCCCTGCGCCTCGGTGGCCGGCACGCGCTGCACGCGGTGCACGCCGCTCTCGTACTTCAGCGTGCTGTAGACGCCCTCACCCTCGACGGAGACGATGACCTCCTTGAAGCCGCCCGCCGTCCCCGCGCTCTGGCTCATGGGCTCCACCTTCCACCCGTGCTCCTCGGCAAAGCGCGTGTACATGCGCAACAGGTCGCCGGCGAAGAGCGCGGCCTCGTCGCCACCGGTGCCGGCGCGGATCTCCAGCACCACGTTCTTGTCGTCGTTGGGGTCCTTGGGGAGGAGCAGGACACGGAGCTTCTGTTCCAGCTCGGGCAGCTCGCGCTCCAGGCGCTCCGCCTCCTCCTTGGCCAGGGCGCGGATGTCCGGGTCGGCGTCCTTGAGGAGCGTGCGGTTCTGCTCCTGCTCGTCGAGCTTGGCGCGGTAGCTGCGGAACGCCTCCACCACCTCGTTGAGCTGGGAGCGCTCCCGGTTGAGCTTGGTCAGCTCCTTGATGTTCGAGCTGAGGGCGGGGTCGGCCAGGCGCGCGTTCACGGCCTCAAAGCGCGCATCCACCTCTTCCAGCTTCTGCAACAGCAGACGGTCGGTCATGACAACGGTGCGGCGTGCCCCTCAGCGCTTCTTCTTGCGACGTCGGCTTCCGCCCTCATTCTCCCCGTCGGCGGCTCCTGCCTCACCTGCCGCGGCCGCCTCGGATTCACGCTGGTAGGCCTCTTTGTCGCGCAGCGTCTTCACAATGACCCACAGCGCCACGAACACCGGCCCCACGATGGTCAGCACGAATGCCAGAACGGGGAAGGCAATGTCGGCCCAGTATGGCGTCGTCTCCTGCATTCCTACCTCCGTCAGCCCAGCGCCGTGGTTGCTTCCGCGAATCCCCCGAAGCTGCGCGTCCGGGGCTCCACCACCGTCGTTGCCATCCCGCGCGCCGCACCATCCAAGGCCAGCGCACCGCGCAGCGCCACCAGCGCCACCTCCACTTCGTCATCCGAAGGGGGCCGGGTGGTCAATGCCTGCAGGCGCATACCCGGGGAGAGCAGCACGCGCATCAGTTTTCCGTCGGGGTTGCGCGCGCCCAGCCGCTGGAGCTCATACGCCAGCCCGGCCAGGGGGAACATCAGCGGGACCTTGATGAGCACGTAGCCCACGTTGCTCAGCCACGGGTTTTCCGAGAGCGGCGGAAGCATGGGCAGCACGCCGGCAAAGATGAACACGCTCAGCGCCACCACCCACAGCAACAGGCTGGTCCCGCAACGGGGATGCGCGGTGGAGAACTGCTGGGCCTCCGTCGTCACCAGGGGCCGGCCGCGCTCCTGGCAGTGCACGCTCTTGTGCTCTGCGCCGTGGTACCGGAACACCCCGGTGATCTCCGGGATGCGCCCGATCAACGCCAGGTACCCGACGAAGATCCCCAGCTTGAACAGCCCGTCCACGAGGTGGAACCCGAAGCCGTCCACCGGCAGACCGCCCGCCGCCTGACCGGTGAGCCACGCCAGCGCGTGGGGCAGGGCCACGAACAGCGCCACGGCCAGGGCCACGCTGACGACGAGCGAGAGCGGTCCCTCGTCGGAGGTGCGGGCTTCCGGGGCCTTGCCGGTGCGTTCCGCCTCCTCGGCCGCGAGGTCCTCTTCCATGCAGCGCGCGCTGAACCGGAGCGCGGAAAGCCCGTGCTTCAGGCTCTCCACCAGCACCACCGCACCCCGCACGAAGGGGAGGCGCAGCACGCCCGGACGCGACTCCGGCGCGGGCGCGGATTGTTCCTGCAGGGTGATGGACCCGTCACGACGTCGCACCGCGACCGTCATGGCACGGGGCGCGCGCATCATGACGCCGCCCAGCACCGCCTGCCCGCCCACCGCAAACGGCGCGGCGGCAAGCGCCAGCACACAGAGCTTGAGGCGGCAGAGCGAGGCAGGGCCGGGCGGCAGCACAGCGGATGGTCTTTCCGGGACGCCTCAGGCGCTGGCGCCACCGCGCTTGTACTTGCGGTTGAAGCGGTCCACGCGACCCTCGGTGTCCATCATCTTCTGCTTGCCGGTGAAGAACGGGTGGCAAGCAGCGCAGATCTCGATGGTGTAGCTGCCGCGGGTGCTGCGGACGTCATAGGTGGCGCCGCAGGCGCAGGTGATGGTGGAGTTGGGATAGACGGGATGGATGTCGGCCTTCATGACGTGCTTCCTGACCTGGCGGGAGGTGCACGGAACAAGGCGCCCCGTGGGTCCCGACCGCATAAAGAGCGGGCTGTGTACGGTTCGGTCCACCTGAAGTCAAGGAGGACTCCTGCACGCACCCACACCGGCCTTGGAGCGGGCCGCCGGGATGTGGCAACACCCCCCGCATGAGTCGACGGCTGCGCCTGGGTGGGGGCACCTGGGCGGTCATCCTGGTCGGGATCCTGGGCGGGTTGGCGTGCACCACCACGGGCGAGAGCCCTGAGGTGCCCGACGCCAGCACCCTGCCCGACGCGGGCGTGCTCCCGCCCCACGTCGCGGTGCAGTCCATTGGCTCCGACGTGCGCGAGGTGGTGCCGGGCCAGAAGCGCGTCCGCGTCCACGTGCAGGTGGTGGGGCACTCGCTCCCTGATCCGGGCGCCAACGTCACGCTCACATTCCTGGATGACGACGGGGAGGACGTGGGGAGCGCGTTCCTCGTCGACACCGGGGATGGGCCGATGAACGCGGAGCAGGTGGGGTGGCTGTTCTTCGTCGACGTGCTTGATCCGCCGGTGGGCAGCGTGAAGATCCGCCCGCGCGTGACGGCGGGGGACCTGCTGGCGGATACGCGTTTCACGACGTGGACGTGGCAAGTGCTGCCGCCGCCCACGGTGTCCGACGTCACGCTGGCAGGAGCGGGTGGCTGTGCTTCCGTGCGCTACACGCTGAGTCACCCGGATTCCCGCCGCGTCGACGTGGAGGTGATCTACGCGGTGAACGGTGGTGAGCCGGTCCCCGTCACTGCCGCGCCGGGCGGCGAGGGGCTGCGCGGTCTGCCCACGTCTCCGACGGGGACCAGCCACGTCTTCCCCTGGGATTGGCCGCGGGACCTGCCGACGTACCAGAGCGCGGAGGTGGTGGTTCGCGCGGGGTTGCAGGGCGTGTTCACGTCGGAGGCGCGCGCGACGGTGACGCTGGATCCTCGTCGTGCGGTGTGGGCGGATGCGGTGCACCTCCCGGTAGCGGAGGGGATCTCGTCGGTGGCGCTGGGGCACTTGGACCGGGACGGGATCCTCGACGTGGCCGCCACCAGTCATACCAACGACGAAGTGAAGGTGCTCCTGGGAACCGGTGGTGGGAACCTGGGTTCTCCGTCGACGCACGCAGCGGGATTGGGGCCGGAGAGCGTGCTGGTGGTGGACATCAATCACGACGGCGCCGAGGACCTGGTGGTCCCCAACCACGACACCAACAGCGTGTCCGTGCTGGCTGGCGACGGGACCGGCGCGCTGGCGCCCGCGGTAGACCACGCCGTGGCGACAAACCCGTACGCCGTGGCCGTGGCGGATCTCGACGGGGATGGCCGCCTGGACATCGTTACTGCCAACGAGGTGGGAGAGAGCGTCAGCGTCCTGCTCGCCCGTGCTGACGGCGGCTATGACGCGGTGGACTACCCCATGGGCAGCTCGCCGCACGACGTGAAACTGGCGGACTTCAACCGCGACGGCCTGCTCGACGTCATCACCACGAACTGGTCCGGAGACAACCTCTCGCTTCGCCTCGGCGTGGCCGGCGGCACCTTCTCCGACGCCACATCCATCCCCACCAACGTCTTCCCGGAAAGCGTCACCGTGGCCGACGTCACCGGCGACGGGATGCTGGATCTCCTCGTGGCCACGTACCTGGACGTGCAGCTCCACCCCGGTGTTGGCGACGGAACGTTCCTGACCGCGCAGGCGCTCAATGCGGCCCTGGGCCCACGCGACATTGCCGTGGGAGCCGTGGATGACGACGGGATCCTCGACCTGGTGGTGGCCAATGAGCGCAGCGCCAACGTGAGCGTCCTGCTGGGGCTCGGTGGCGGTGCGTTCGCGGAAGCGTTCCACCTGGCCGCCGGTCCGCAGCCTCGCGCGCTGGCGTTGGGGGACTTGGATGACGACGGACGGCTGGACATCCTGGTTGCCAACTACGGCGACGGGACGCTGTCTGTCCTGATGCACCGGGGCGCGCGCGAGTGTGCCAGGTCGTTTGAATCGCGCACGGATCACGGGAGCGCCGCGGTGGACGTCGACGTCGTGGATCTGAATGCGGATGGTCACCTGGACGTGGTTTCCGTGGGGGCGGCCCGGGTGCAGCTCATGTGGGGCCAGGGTGCGGGGATTGTCGGCGAGCCCACGAGCTTCGAGTTCGGCGGCGGGAATGTTGTCGAGGCGGATGTTGGCGACGTCACGGGGGATGGCGTGGCCGACCTGGTGGTGGCCGGAACCGACGCGCTCTTGATGCTGCGCGGTCAGCCCAACGGTTTCGGCACGACGGAAACGGTGGCTGCCAGCGGGTTCCTGACGGTGGATCTGACGGACATCGACGGGGACGGTCGTGACGACGTGGTGGGCGTCAACGCGCTCGAGCAGGACCTGCGCGTGTTCCTGGCGACGGACTCGGGCTTCACGCCGCTGGATGTGTTCCACCGCGGTCTCACGGGGCCGGTGGACGTGGAGACGGGCGACTTCGATCTGAACGGCACCACCGACATCGCCGTGGCGTGGGGCTCCAACACCGTCGATGTCCTCGAGAACCTTGGCAACGGGGGCTTGTTGAGCCATGCGCACCGGATGACCACGTTCGAGGCCGTGGAGAGCGTGACGTTTGGTTACCTCGGTGAGAGGCTGCGTCCTTCCGTCGTGGCGACGGGTGAGGGACAGCGTGCCTTCCTGGTCACGTGGGAACGGCGAGGATGGAACGACGAGAACATCCCGCTCGATGGTCCGGCGCTGCGTGCTGCCATCGTCGACATGGATGGGACCGGCGGCAACGACCTGCTCACCCTCGACGGAAGCGCGGTGGCCCGCGTGTACCGCACCGACACGGGCTTCCCGCTGATGTATCGCCAGGTCGGCGCGCAGCCTCGGGCGGTGACGGTTGCGGGTGATGCGTTGTTCGTCAGTGGTGCGGACGGCGTTTCCGTTGCGCGCGTGGGGCCGGAGGCGCCATGTCTGTGGAACCTCCCTCGTGCCGTGAACGGGCTCGACGTCGTGGGAGGTGAGCTTGTGTTCTCGCTGCGGGACGTCAGCGCAGTCGAGATCGTTCCGCCAACGTTCCCCGCGCCTGTTGAGGTGAACCTGCCCGCGCCCGCCGCGGATGTCGTCGCCGCGGACTTGGAACACGACGGAAAGAATGACGTCCTGGTGGCGACCAGCGACGGTATTGCCGTGGTGCGGAGCGCCGCGGCGGAGGTGTTTGCCGACGGTCTCAACGCTGTTGCATTGGACACTGGCGACGTCGACGACGACGGCGATGTCGACGTGGTGGTTGGCGGCGCGACCGAGCTGGCCTGGCTGGCGGGCACGGGCGAGGGGCACCTGGGTGAGCCCACGACGTTGCTCGCTGGGACCACCTGCGACGTGGCGGTTGGCGACGTCGACCTGGACGGACTGACAGACGTGGTGGTGAGCGATGGTCAATCTGTCCGCGTGATCCTCCGCAATGGGCCCGGGACATTTGACGCGCCGGTGACGGTGTATTCGCAGGCCGGCGCATGCGGTCTGGCAGTTGCGGATGTCGACGACGATCTCTTTCCGGAGGTCGTGGTGGCAAACAGCGCTGAGGCGAGTGTGAACGTGGTTGCGGGGCTGGGTACCCCAAGCGTTACGCGCGTTGCCGTGGGCCGGAACCCGGGGGAGCCCATCATCGCGGACGTGGATGGCAACGGGAGGAACGACGTCGTGGTGGCCAACCGGGATGAGCGCAGCGTGTCCGTCCTCTACGGCCCCGCGCCCTGGCGGCACGTGCGCCTGGGAATGACCTCACCGGTGGGTGTTGCCGTCCTGGACGTAGACCCGGATGGAAAACCCGACGTCATTCTCGCCGACACCGACCAATGCCTGCGCCTGATTCGCGCCCGATGAGGAGTCATCACTTGACACCTGCACAAGAAAAACTGGTGACCTTGTTGCGCGCGCACCGCGCGATTGACGACGTGGAGCAGCGGCACCTGGAGCACATCCTGCGGTTCGCCTCGGTGGAGCCTGCGTGTTTCCATCGCACCACGCTCCCCGGCCACATCACCGGCAGCGCGTTCATCTACGATCCCGCCACCGACTCCCTGCTGTTGCACCACCATCGCAAGCTGGACCGCTGGCTCCAGATGGGCGGCCACGACGACGGCGAGCAGGACGCCGCAGCCACCGCGTTCCGCGAAGCGCGCGAGGAGAGTGGTCTGAACCGGCTGCGTCTGGCGGAGCCGGTGCAGGTGCTCGACGTGGACGTGCATCTCATCCCAGCGCGCAAGGATGAGCCCGCGCATGATCACCTGGACGTGCGTTTCCTGGTCCTGGGTGATTCCACCGAGCCGCTCAGTCGCGACGACGTGGAAAGCAAGGACCTGCGCTGGTTTCCGCTGGAGGAGGCCGCGCGTCAGATGGGCGAGCCCGGCGCGCTTCGCGTGGTGAAGAAGATTCGTGCGAGCTTCAGGCGCTGATGCGGCGACTGCGGACCTGCTGGACGGCCCACGCAGTCACCGCACCCACGACGAGGAATCCCGGCAGCATCATCATGTGACGACGGAAATACACCGTCAGCAGCACGCTCAAGAAGGCCATCGTCACCAGCGCCGCCTGCTCGCTGTTGATGCCCTTGCGCTCCATCAATGAGCGACCCTGTCGGAACACCAGCGCGCCGAGCGCGAAGCCGAGAGCGGCCAGGAGGGAGTAGAGCGTCGTCGTGGCGGAGCGGGAGAGGGCGCGCGCGTTCCAGCTCATGGCGCGGTTGGGCGGCACGTAGAACGCGTGGGCCATGTAACGGTCTCCCCGTTGCGGAATCTGGATGCGCACTGGGAGCACACCGGTCTGACCAAGCGGTGACTGCGCCATCTGCATCATTCCCGTGCCACCGCCACCAGGACCCATCTGGTCCTCGAGGCCAAGCCCGCCGATGTTGGACACTGCGGCCTTCGCGCGAGAAGGCCTGCGTTCTTCTCTGAGGAGTACCCGGTTGGGGTCCGTCTGAACCTGCGCAGGCGCAGCCGCGGGTGGTGGTGCCATGGCCATGCGCGCACCAATCGGAGCGTCCATGAGGTCCAACTCTGCAACGCCACCGAACGAATGACCTGAAAGGCTTCGACCGTGGGAAATGTCGTCGTCGTTGAAGACCCGTGGGGTGAGCGTGGACAGGTCACCGTCAAACGCCCACAGCTTCTGACGGTCCGGCAGGATCAGCGTGTGGTGCAGCGCGCCGATCTCCGCATCCATCGACGGGAGCTCCGCACGGAGGCGTCCCAGCGTCGGAATCGGCAGGTTGTCGCGGGCGTAGACGAGTTGCACGGCCACCTGGTCCGAGCCGGCGCCCAGGCCCGCGGTCTTCAGCGGGATGCGGATGTCGCCCTTGTCGCTCGTCGATGGCTTGACCGGATCCTGGCCCACGAACGCGCTCTGGATCACCGCACCCTCGGGCAGCTTCAACGAGAGGAACTGTCGCTGCCGGTTGCGGATGAGCAGGTTGCCCTCGGTGATGGTGCGGCCTTCGGTGGTCCAGACCGTCGTGAACGCCGCGTCATCCACGCTGATGGGCGACATCTCCAGCGACTCACGACGTTGCACAGTCAGCTCCACCTTGACGGGCGCCTCGAGGAACTTGAAGGCCAACAGGATGGGCGTGCTCTGGCCGGTGAAGAGGTCCGCGGGCAGCTCGCGGATGTCCTCGTGCGTCGCCGTGGTGCCTTCACGCACGGGCTGGACCTCCGCGTTGCCCATGACCTCGACGGCAATGTGCCCGCTCTGACGCTGCACCCCCTTCGCCACGGGCACCGGCAGCGAAACACTCGTGACGTCCTTGGCCAGCGGCTGCTCGAGCTGGATGGACAGCTCATACGTGCGCTGCACCGGGAACGGCAGCTCCACCGAGCACGTGCGCTCCCCCGTCCCCGACGAGCATGTCCAATCACTCACGCCGCGACCCTGGACGCCAATGACCTCTGCGCCGGCAGGAACGGTCCACTCAAAGCGCGAGACGGGCGCGTGGAAGATCGCGTAACGCAGCGTTGCGTAGACGGTGAGCAGTCGCTCGCCGACGCTGGCCAGCATGCTCGTCTGCACGTTGATGCGCGCGGGCTCCTTGCTGCCTTTCTCGCGCGGCTCCGTCGTGGGGAGGGCGTCATCTCGTCGGGATCCGTCCGTGTTCCAGCGCAGCTGCACCTCGCCATCCTGTGGCGTCAGCCACCCGACGAGGGCGCGCTTTCCACCCGCCCGGTCCTCTCCCACCAGCGTGGCGCCCTCGAGCTCGGCGTCGACCTTGTCCCCCAGCACGATGTTCAGCTCGCGACTGATGCCCGGAAGGATGTTGAGCGCCACCTGCCGCATGGACCCCGCGCCTTCTCCCGCCGACGTCATGTGCGCCACGAGCGTGCGTCGCCCCGGCCCCTCGAACGCGAGCGCGCGGAAGCCATCCATGAAGATCACCGTGCCCGTACCGCCAGTGATCTGCGCGTCCAGCAGAGGCACGTCCGTCGGAAGCAGCGACACGCTGTGCCAGCCTTCCCCGCGTCCCTCGACGGTGATGCGCAGCTCCAGGTTGAGCGCGCGTTTGTCCAGCGTGCCCGTGAGCTGGGCGGAGACCACGCGGGTGCCACCTTCGGTCTCGTCGGGAGACTCGGGGTCCTGCGTCTTCTCCGCCCGGGTCTTGAGGTCGTGGTAGACGGACGCCGGGATGCGGATGGTGCCGGCCTCGTCGGCGGCGGCGGTGGTGGCGAGCAAGGACAATGCAAGCAGCGTCGTGATGCGTCTCATTGGGCACCTCCTTCCGTGCTCACACCAGCTACGGGCGTGCCCGAAGGCGGCGCCGCGGAACCTGCCGCCACGACGGACCACTTCGACGCCAACATCCCAAGTCCCTGCGCCATGAGCAGCAGGATGCCCGCGCCCACCACGCTCTCCGACAACGCGCCCGCCATCAGCGCCAGTCCCAACACGCCGCCCGCCAACAGCGCCACCGCTTTGCCTGCACGCCGTTTCCCGTCGACAAACACGTCCCGCAGGCGCCACGTCACCAGCCACGCCGGCACCAACATTGCCGCCAACGCAAGGCGCATGGCCGTTCCATTGAGGTAGAGCCCGACGGAAAGGCCCAACCCCAGCCCCGCGATCATCAATGCCGGACCGGCGCCCGCCATCCCGCGTTCCCGACGACGAATCCGCTCGGCGGTCATGAGCGCACCCAGCGCGACCATCAGCATGGCGACGAGAGAACCATGGGAGAGCCATTCGCGCTTGACGAGCGTGACGCTTACTTCCGGCGCCACGGCGCGGAGCAGGTTGGCGCGGAAGTCGTAGACGCGGCCCACCAACGGGCGGGACACGCGCACCGACGTCGGGAGATTGGCCTCTTCACGCTTCTGCGCGAACCGCGCCTTTACACCCTGCGAATAATCCCAGCCTTCCAACGAATCACCCGCCAGCGCATCCGGGACCGCGCTGAAGACGCCGGAGAGCCAGCGGCGCACGGAGGAGGGGTCGCTCATCGACGAGAAGTTGCCGCCGAACGAGAGCGCCGTGTGCGTGGCAGGGACGTAGACGCGCCAGGAGAGGTCCATGGCCTGCACGCTCGTCGCCGGCATCTGCAGGTTCACGCGGCTGAAGGGCCACAGCTTCCCGGTGTTCTGCGTGATGACCAGCTCCACGGGGAATGCCGCTCCGCTGCCCTCCGCCACCGTCGAGCGATCCAGCGGGATGAACAGCGTGTCCTGTCCTCCGCGCGCGGGCCGCACCGGTTTGCCGTTGACGAAGCAAGACAGCACCGTCGTCTCGGCGGGGAGCTTCACCTCCAGGTACTGGCGCTGGTGGTTGCGCACGTGGAAGTTCACCGCGCTCACCGCACGTCCCTCGGCGTTGATCACCGTCTCGAAGCTGGCGCTGTCCAGCGTGGTGTCCGCCACCGCCACCTTGGCCTGGTGGGAGACCTGCATGGCCACGTTCACCGGGTGCTCCAGGTACTTCACGCCCAGCACCAGTGGCGTCGTCGTCATGGACCACAGCTCGCTGGGCAGGTCGCGGCCATCCAGGCGCTCCGCCCCTTCCGTGCGCGTCAACGTGACCTCCACGCCCGGCGCCGTCTCGATTCCCAGGAACCCGCGCTCGGCCTCCACGTCGAGAACGACGGGCTCGGGCACTTCCACCGGTGCGGCCTTGGCGTCGCCCAGCGCGCGCTCGTAGCGGACCGTGATGGGGATTTCTCCCGTACGCGCGTACTTGAACTGCGCCCGCACCACCTTCCGACCATTCTCCGTCGTGGTGTTCCACTCGCGCAGGTCCTCCGCGCCCACGTCGAGGATGTCCACGTTGCCGGGGAGCGAGACCGCGGCCTCCGCGCGCGTTCCCTTCTGCACGCTCAGGGTCACCCGTACCGTGCCGCGGATGTACGCCTCCTCGACGGAGAGCTGGTGCAGCACCACTGCCCGCGCGCGACCCGGCGTGCTCGGCGTCGCCAGCTCCTCCTCCGGTTCCGCTTCGGACTCCTCCCCCTGGCCCACCCAGGAAAGACCCAGCGTGCTGCTCGTAGGGAGCGCCGCGCTCACCAGCGTCCGACGTTCCGCGCGTCGCACCACGACGTCGGGAACACCCTCCACCGTCACACCCAGCCCCGTCCCTGGCAGGTCCGCGGTGAGTCGGGAGGCCACCGCCTCCGGGATGTCCAGGTGCACCTCCGAAGGGCCCTCGCTGGCGACGGGAACCACCACCTCCATCACCACCGCGTGCGAACCCGGCTTCAGCTCCACGGCGTAGTACCCGTCGCGCACCACCACGCCCGCGGGCTGCCCGTCGACGGTGAGCGAGACCAGTGCCGCGCCCGCGCCCAGCAGCTGCTGGCTGTGCGGTTGCTTCTGCAGCACGTCCACCGTCGTCCTCATGGTGACCCGCGCGCGCGAGCCGTTGGCGGTGACGTGGTAGGCCGCCTCGCGGATGCTGGAGGGGACCGGTGGGGGACGATCCGGCGGATCCACGTCGGCCTGGGCGCGCAGCTCGTCGTAGACCGCGAGGGGAAGCACCACCTCGCCGGTGATGGGCGGGGCAGCCAGGATGGCAAGCAGCAGGGGAAACGCTGACACGAAGCCCTCCCTCTCGTGCGGCACAAGCGCACGCCGTCGTGGCGCGCAGGGGCTTGGGCGCGCGCGGAAGCTTAGAACGGATGGACAACCGCAAGGTTCTCCCGGTTCACGCTCGAGGAGGTCCCCGCCCGTTTTGCGCACCCGTTCCATGTGCGTGCCCGGCACACCTGTGAACGCCGCGCGACGGTGTGTCGTCTCAGTCCGGGTGCGGAGGGAAAAGTCCGCTCAAAGCTTGCCGATTCGGTGACTGGTACGCACAATGCAAAGTTTCCCTCGGGAAGGACCCCTGGAAGTGGTTGGAGCAGGATGATCCGGAAGCTCCTCATCCTGATGCTGCTCGGCTCCGTCCTGGCTTGTGCCGGGGTGGTGGGGTTTTTCTTCGAGACGCCGGAAGGCAAGGCCCTGGCCGCGGGCATGGTGCAGGACATGCTCGAGCGGGAGACGGGCATCCAGGTGGACCTTGGCGGCGTGACGGTGGACCCGTGGACGGCCAGCCTGGAGCTCGAGGGAGTGGAGGTCCACGGCGAGGGTGCGCCGCGCATGGCCGGCGTGCAGCGCGTGCTGGTCTCGCTGGCGCCGTTGCAGCTGCTGGGTGGCGCGGTGGTGGTGGACCGGGTCGACGTCAACCGCCCCCACGTGAACCTCGTCATCCGCGACGGGCGCATCGTGGGCCTGCCGGTCCTCAAGAAGTCCATCCCCGACGAGGAAGGCGGCAAGCGGGACCTGGATTTCTTCCGCCTGCGCATCCGTCAGCTCCGCGTCACCGGCCTGGATGTCAACGTGAAGGTGGAGGGGAAGCACCCGGTTGACGTCGAGCTCACCGGCCTGCGCGCCTCCCTGGACGACGAGGGCCCCGACCTGCACAGCATGGCCTTTGCGCTGGAGCGCGGCGTCATCACGCTTCCCACCGGCGGCGTGGCGCACCTCAACATGATGCACGGCGAGGCCACGCTGCAGGGTGACGGACTGCTCCGCCCCGAGCAGCTCGACATCGTCGACGCGATGATGGAGATGGACACCATCCGCGGCCGAACGCAGGGCAAGGTCCGTTTCGCGCCGCTCTCCACGGGCCTCATTCCCGCCGCGGACCTGCGCATCTCCGCCGTGGTGCCGCTCAGCCAGTTCAACGCGTACAACCCGCGCCTGCTCCCGCTGGGCGGCACGGTGTCGTTCAACGCGCACGTGCGCAGCGCCTTCGGTGCCCGCAACCCCACCGCCATTGGCGACGGAGAGCTGCGCGACATCGAGATCAACGGCTTCCAGCTGGACACCTTCAGCGGTGACTTCTTTGCCGACCCCACCGGCGTGGACTTCACCAACGTGCACGCCGACTACGCCACCGCCGACATCGAGGGGCAGGGGCGCGTGAACTTCTCGTCGGACTTCAAGGAGATCACCGCGAGCTTCTCGGCCACGGGCAAGCACGGTCGCTTTGCGCAGGCCATGGAGAACCTGCGCGTGTCCGGGAGCTGGGTGGATTTCCTCGTCGACGCGGAGGTCGAGTTCGCCGGGATGGTCTACCCGGAGTTCAAGTTCAAGGGACACGGCATTGCCGACGTGACGAACTTCAAGGTCTGGTCGGAGTCCTACGCCACCGCCAGCAGCGACGAGCTCATCATGCAGGTGGCCCCCGTGCATGGCACCAGCGACATGGAGTTCGACCTCACCCACTTCTCCTTCCTCAACGGCACCATCTCCGACGGGAAGACCACCGCCACCGGTGACGTGTACATCCCGTTCCGCCTGGATGATGAGCTGGTGGTGGACGCTGGCGCGACGAGCACGCGCGGCGAGGCGTTCGACTGCGAGAGCATCTCCCCCATCTCGCGCATCCACCTGACCTGCAAGGGCCCCGGCCGCGTCCTGGTGAAGGGCCGCTACGACGACATCCGCGTCTCCGGAGAAGCCCAGCTCACCAACGTCAGCGTGGAGGGCTACAACATCGGCGACGCCGACGGGCGCTTTGACTACCACAACCTCCTGCTGCGGTTTCTCGACGTGAAGGGGAAGAAGAACCGCACCACGTACCAGGGTGAGGCCGCGCTGAACTGGCGCGCGTACCTGGGGCAGGGCCCCAACGGAAAAGCGCTGGGGCGTCCCCGCACCAAGCGCGACACGCTGCATGTCACCGTGGCGGCGCGCAACGTGAAGGGCAGGGCGGAGGACATCCGCGCCGTGATTCCGCCGGGCTGGGGCAACGTCATGGAGTTCCTGCGTACGCTGCCCATGACGGGAGACGTGGAGGGCTGGGCGGACGCACGCGGCGCGGTGGGCGACGCCACCACGGAAGACCTGACGTTCGAGACGGAATTCAACCTGGGCGCCATCACGCTGTACGACCAGCAGTTCGACGGCACGCACGTCAGCGCGCACATGGACCACAAGAATTTCTACTTCGACGACCTGACGCTGGACCGCAGCCCCTCGCGCTGGCACGCCGTGGGACCCATCTCACGCGCCGAAGGAGCGATGAAGATCGACGCGCGCATCTCGGAGATGCCGCTGGCGCAGCTCAACGCGCTCGAGGGGGTGGGCAGCCCCGTGCACGGTCGCTTTGACGCCGTCATCAACGCGCGCGGCACCGTGAGTGACTGGCAGGGACCCGTGCGCATCGACGTCACCGACGTGGCGTACGGCGACATCCCCATCGGCGACGGACAGCTGGACCTCATGATGGGCGGCGGGCGCATCAAGGGCGCGGGCACGCTCTTCGACGGACGCGCCGAGATGAACTACGCCATGAAGCTGGAATCGCCCTGGGTCTACACGGCGGACCTGGAGTTCTACCGCGGCCCCGCCCAGGACATCGTCGGGCCCAACGCGCTTCCCAAGGGCGTGTTGCTCTCGTTCGGTGGCAAGGTCCACGCGGCCGGTGCGCTCTCCTACGCCAGCAAATCCACGGGCCACGCCTCGCTGGAGAAGGTCAGTCTCAGCTACCGCAACCTGGCACTCACCAGCCCCGACGAGGTGAAGCTCTCCTTTGCCGGTCCCAAGGTGGGCGTGGACAAGCTGGTGCTGGTCACCGACGACGGAAGCAAGCTGGACCTCAAGGGTCACGCCAGCGCCAACGAGCTCGATCTCCAGCTGGGTGTGCAGGGCGACCTGAGCCTGGCGCGCACGTTCATGACGTCGGTGACGGAGAGCCACGGGCCGTTCACCTTCACGCTTGGCATCAGCGGTACCCCCGAGGAGCCGGTGATGGTGGGGCAGGGGCGCATCAACGACGGGCTGATTGTCGTCGACGGGTTTGCGCACCACTTCAAGGACGTGGAGAGCAACATCAGCTTCATCCGCGACAAGATCGTCTTTGACCCGCTGACCTTCTATCTCGACGAGAGTCCGGTGAAGGGCTCCGCCGAGGTGTTCCTCAAGGGCTACTCCATCGGGCACATCAGCCTGGTGTGCCGCTTCCAGGACCTGCGCTTCCGCATCCCGGACTACCTGCCCACGCGCCTCTCCGGCCGCATCAACATGGAAGGCCTCCCCGAGGAGATGCTGCTCACCGGCGAGGTGGACGTGCTGGAGGCCCGCTACACCGAGCCCTGGGACTGGGAGAACCTCACACAGGACTTCCGTCGTCGACGCCTGGCGCCACGTGTCTATGACAAGGACAAGGAGTGGCTGAACATGGACGTCCACCTCCGCGCCGACGACAAGATCTACGTCCAGAACAACAACATGGACGCCGAGTTCCGCGGAGACCTGCACCTCACCGGCACCAATGAGCGCGTGGGCCTCATTGGCACGCTCACCGCCATTGGCGGCCGCGCCACCTACCGCAACAACGTGTTCGAGATCGGCCGCTCGACGGTGGACTTCGTGGAGCGGCAGCGCATCGCGGTTGTCGTCGACGTGGAAGCCACGACGCACGTCAAGGGCTACGACGTCTGGGTGGACGTGGAAGGCCCCGTGGAACAGCTCAGCGCGGAGCACGGCATCCGCATGCGCTCCAACCCGGACCTGCCGCCCGTCGACATCGCCGCGCTCATCGTCTTTGGCCTGGCGCCCAATGACGTCAATGACATCTACGGTGCGGGTCGTACCGCGGCGTTCGCCGGTGGGCTGGACTTCCTGGCTTCCGCCACCGGCGTGGACAAGGAGGTCCGCAAGGCGTTGCCCGGCCAGGTCATTGACGAGTTCTATCTGACGTCGAGAACACCGCGGAAGCAGACCGGTGCGGTGCAGGGCAGTGTGCCCGCGTTGGTGGTGGGCACGGAGTTCTGGGGCGGCACGCGGCTGCGTTTCACGTCGACGATCGTGGATGCATCCGGCGGGAACACGCAGCCGGACCAGTCGCTGGAGTGGGAGAAGCGGTGGGGCAAGCACCTGTCCGGGCGCGTGGTGTGGGACCGCAACAGCCAGCTCCACAGCTACGGTGACCTCGGCGCCGACGTGAAGTACCGCTGGGAGTTCTAGGGGCCGAAAAGGAAGCCAGAATACAGAAGTCAGAAGGTGCTCACCGCTCGTCGTCGCGGCGTCCCCTTCTGACTCCTGACTTCCTTCTTTGGGACTCGCCAACACCGCACCTCACGCCGCGTGGTGCTCGTGCAGTGGACGGATGGGGCGCTGGGACAACATCCAGAACCGCACGAACAGCGCCAGCGCCACCGCGCTCAATCCCGAGCAGAGGCCCCACCACAGGCCGCGGATGCCTCCGTCGAGGATGAAGCCCAGCAGGATGGCCACCGGCAGCCCAATCGCGTAGTGCCCGACCACGTTCGCCACCGAGAGGAACCGCGTGTCGCCCGCGCCGCGCAGCACGCCCGCACCCACGGCTTGGACACCGTCGGAGATCTGGAACACCGCCGCCACGAACAGCAGTGACGCGGTGGCCGCCACGACGTCACCCTGGTCACTGAACAGCCGCGCGAGCAAGTCTGGCGCCACCCACAACACCACCGCGGACACCGCCATGAACGACGCGCCGAAGATGAACGACACGATGCCGCGGATGCGCGTGGCGTGAGCGTCCTTCGCACCGATGGCCAGCCCCACCCGCACGCTCCCCGCGTTCCCCAGCCCCACGGCGACGCAGAACGAGAAGCTCGCGATGCTGATGGCCACCTGGTGCGCGGCGAGGTCGAGCGTTCCCAGCCGCCCCGCCAGCACGCCGACGAGAGAGAACAGGCCCACCTCCGCCCCCATCTGCAGCGAGATGGGCAGCCCCACCTTCAGCGCGCGTCCCATCTCCGCGGGCACCATGCGCCGCATCCCCGACGTGAACTCGCGCACGTGCACAGCGCGCACCGCCACGATGACCGCGACAAGCTGCACCACCACGCACAACGAGCTTGCCAGCGCCGCGCCGGAGAGACCCATGGCGGGAATTCCGGTCAGGGGGCCGGTCCACGTCGGAAGGATGCTGCCGCCAAACGTGAGCACAATGGCGGCGAACAGGTTGAACACGTTGGCACCGACCATTCCCAGCACCATGGGTCGCGTGATGCCCATGGCCTGGAGGTAGCTGCGCACCCCGACGAAGATCATGAGCGGGAGCAGGCTGGGCAGTCGGATGAGGATCACCGCGCGTGCCTTCTCTGCCGTCGTGGGATCGATTCCCGCGGGCACCAGCGCGTAGGTCACCCCGACGAGCGGAACCGCGAGGATGAGGCTCACGAACGCGCCCATCCACAGCGACTGCCACATCAGATGCCGCGCATGGCCTTGTCTCCCCGCGCCCAGCGCCTGCGCGGTGAGCGGGTCAAACCCGAGCATGACGCCCAACCCCACGATGTAGAACGCGCCCCACAACGCATTGGCCAGGCCCATGGCGGCCAGCTCCGTGGCACCCAGGCGTCCCACCACCGCCACGTCGACGACGCTCATGAGCTGCTGGCCCGCCTGCACGGCCGCGAGCGGGGCCGCCAGGCTGATCAGTGCGCCAAGCTCGTGGCGGATGTTGGTGGGGGAGGGGCTCATAGGGGGCGCATGTATAGCCGCCCCGGGTTCGCAATCCAGCACGGATGTCGCGGAGGCGTGGTGCAGGCTCGCGGCCACGTCGACAGACAGGCGGAAGCGCCAACGCGGCCGGACGCAAATGCTGCAGCGGTGTCGACGTTGCGGACGGCGTTCGTGGGCAGGAACATGGTTGCGGCCATGGACTTCCACGTCCGCAATCTCGGGTGGCACCTGCACCGCGTTCCCCGACGGGTGGCGCGTCACGCGCGGACCACGCTGTTCCCTCGTCACCGTCGGCCCCCGGCACCAGGCGCGTTCATCGACGTGGATGGGATGCGTGTGCACGTGGAGACGCGCGGGTCTGGTTCCCCGTCGATCCTGCTGTTGCACGGCTATCTCGGCAGTACGGCCACCTGGTACCCCGCCATGCCGCTGCTGGCGCGCCACCTGCGCGTCGTCGCCGTCGATCTGCCCGGCGGAGGCTATGCCGCACGGCCCCGCGACGCGTCGTACACGTTGCCGTGGTTCGCGGAGCTGCTCCCGCGTCTGCTCGACGCGCTCGACCTGCACCGCCCCTTCATTGCCGCGCATTCGTTCGGTGGCGCGGTGGCGCTGCACGCGCTGGCGCGAAATCCCTCGTTGGCCCGCGGGCTCGTCCTCATTTCACCGCTGGTGCAGGGTGACCGGCCGCCGCCCGGGTTGCGCTTCGCGGAGCGGTTTCCCGGCGTCGCGCGCGCGTTCTTTGGCAGTCCGGTCGGGCGCGCGGTGATGCCCGCGCTGGTGCGTCGTGCGGGTTTCACGACGTCAGCACGCGACATGCCGTTGCGCGCCCGGCGCCTGTTGGGACACCTGGACGCGGCGGGCGGCTGGGAGGCGGCCACGCGCATGGGGCTGTCCGCGGCGAACCACGCGCCCGGCCCCGACGTGCTCCGTCGCGTCACCGTTCCCTGCCTGCTCTTCTGGGGCCGCCACGACCCGGTCCACTCCGTCGACGTGGGACACCGGCTCCTGCGGCAGCTGGGCGGGCCCGCCACGCTCAAGGAGCTACCCGTCTCCCACAACTGTCACGACGAGGCTGCCGACGCCTTTGCCGCCCACGTGCTCGACTGGGTGTCCACGTTGTCGACGGGCTGAGTTTCCGACGGTGGACGGCTTGCCTCCGTGCGCGGCGTGTTGCGTTCCGCGCTCTCCATGCGGTCCGGGAAGCGCGCATACAGGTCCACCAGCCCCGAGAATGGCACCAGCACGCGGCGACCATCCTGGTACTGCGGGCCCTGCCACGCCCGCTCCGCCAGCTCTCCGTAGCGACGTGCGTAGTCGTCGATGAAGGCCACCATCTCCGGGGAGCGCACGAGATCGTCGGCGCCCTCGTAGGCCGGCTGTGCGCCGCAGGTGTCGACGATCTGTCGCAGCACGTGCGGGTGGTCGATGATCTTGCAGGGGCGCAACAGGTTGCGGTGGTACGGCTGCGCGTCGCGGATGGTGCGGAAGAACGGTGACTGGAAGATCTCCTTGAGGCTGTGGTCCTTGATGTTGTGCGTGTAGAAATGCACGAACGTGCAGGGCTGCACTTTTCCGTCGGGACAGATGAACGCGTAGCGGCTCGCGGAGAGACAGCCTCCGCACGTGGCGCCGTCGTTCCAGAAGTCCCCAATGAAGACCGGGCGCGTCCGACGCCAGCGCAACGTGGTCTCTCGCAACCGGTCACGCTGCTCCGGGGTGGCCATCAGCTGCGGCTCCGGGCTCTTCCCCACGGGGATGTACGTGAACAGCCAGATGAAGTTCGCGCCACGGTCCAGGTAGAAATCCAGGAACGCATCCGCGGTGACAACGTCGGTGTTCAACCGCGTTGGCGTGACGCTGATGCCAAACAGCACTCCGCGCTCCTTGAGCCGTGCCATGGCCGCCAGCACGCCGCGGTGGACGCCCGCGCCCCGACGATCATCGGTCTCCGCCTCGTACCCCTCCACGGACAGTGCGGGGAAGATGTTGCCCGCGGCAGCGACGCGATCAGCGAGTTTGTCGTCGAGAAGCGTGCCGTTGGAGTAGGTCAGGAAGGTCATGTCCGGGAACCGCTCGGCCATGGTCATCAGCGGCTTGTAGATGAACGGCTCTCCGCCGGTGATGGTGATGAAGCGGACGCCCATCTCGCGCGCTTCGTTGACCACGCGCTCGAACAGGGCAGGGGCCATGCTCTCCTCGCGGGAGAACTCGTAGGCGTAGCAGCCGCGGCAGCGCAGGTTGCAGGCCATGGTGGGGTTGATGATGATCGTCACCGGCGGCGGAAAGCCCATCTCCGCACGCATGCGCGCCACGATGGCCGGGCGCTCCGTGACCAGCCGGACCACGAAGTTCTCGAAGAAGCGCTGCCACGGCACGTCGCCAAGGCGGGCACCGAGCTTGAGCGCCCAGCCCAGCACCATCGGGTCGTCCTCAAGGTTGCGCGCCACGCCCGCCATGAGGCGGTTGCGTGTCTCCTCGGAGGTGTCCCCCGTGGCCTGCGCAAGCACACCGCCCGCCGACACCAGGCGCGCCAGGGCCCTCTCCATCTCGACGTCATCAAGGCCCACCCGCTGCCCCACGTCGGACAAGCGCTGCCACGCAGCAGCGAGATCGATCGGTTCCATCGTGCGCAATCTCCGGGCGTCAGAAGGGAAGATCGACGTCGACAACGGTACTGGACGTCGTGGCCGCGTGGCCCGCGCGGTGTGAACATCGTCGTGCGGCGCCGCGTGTCCCGGCAAGCGAATCTTCTTCGTTCGCCACCCTTTGTCGTCGGAAAATCGTGCGTCGCGTGGGCGTCAATTCAGCGCGTGCGTCGAGATGTAGCTGTAGTGGTTCATGTGCACGTAGATGCGCACCCAGAGCACCAGCATGCTCGCGCCCATGAGCATCTCGGGGGAATGACGCCACAGTTTCTCGACCCAGCCGCGCAGTCGCGCACTCAGTTGCAGCACCAGCGGCGCGCAGCAAACGGCCATCACCGGGTAGACGCTGAAGATGTACCGGATGGAGCGACGGTCGAACGTCGCGAGGAACGCGATGTAGATGGCCAGCGTGAGCAACGTGGCCCTGGTGACGTCGTCAAGGAGGTCCTTGCGCTTCTCGCGCGCCGCGCGCACCACCAGCCACACCAGCGCCAGGCTCCACGGCGCAAAGCCCAGCAGCGCGTTGCCCGCGTAGAACCCGACGTTGACGAGCTTCTTCAGCGGGTGGAACTGCTCCTTCTCCGCGGCGTAGCCGGTGTGGATGCTCAGGTACGCTCGGAAGAATGAGTGCCCGGTGCGCGCCTGGTATGCCGCGTCGTACAAGAGTGCGAACACCGCGGTGACGACGAGGGCCACCCCCACCGCCACCACCCCGCGCCGCGACCTCCCCGTGCACCACCACCACGCCACCAGCGTCGGGAAGATGACCAGCCCCACCACGCCCTTCATGGCAAAGCACCACACCACGCTGGCCACCATGAGGGCGCCCCACCCGACGTGACGCGGCAGTCGCACCATGCCCAGGATGGCGCCCAACACGCCCACGGCGAGCGCCGGCTCGTGGTTCCCGCGCACCAGGTACGTGAGCCCCGCCTGCGAGAAAACCCACGTCCACGTCGCCAGGTGCGCGGCGGGCTCTCCGTAGCGTTCCCGGACCAGCGCGTAGATGAGCAGGAGGATGAGCAGGATGTAAACAAGGTTGGCGGCGAGGATGGCCAGCTCCGGTCCCGCGCCCATTTTCCCGACGAGCGCGGGCAGCCAGAAGAACACGGCCATGTGCTCCTCGAACGGGCCGGTCTTCCAGTTGCCGGGCATGGCGGCCTGGTATCCGCGCGGTCGCGCGGGCGGCCAGTGTGGCTCAATCCACGACGACACCGGTTGGTCCACCAGCCCCGCGGCGATGTGGCCGTAGAGGATGGAGTCGTCATCCTTGAAGCGGAAGCCGCTGAGGGAGAGCGAGGCCACCGCCGCCGCCAGGGTCACCGCCAGCAGCAACGCGCGGCGCGCCCCGACGACAGAAGGCTCAGAGCTCCTCATTGCGGAAGCTCTCACCGGGTGTGGTGGGGTCTTCCCACTTGGGCTCGGTGCCGCACTTGAAGGGGACCAGGATGGAGTTCTTGTCTTCCTGCGCCACGCGCTTGCCGGTCTCCTTGTGGACGAAGAAGTTGCAGATGGTGTCCGGCTGCGGCCACGGCCCTTCCTCGATGCCGTTGAGGGAACGCTTCTGGTACTCCATCCAGATCGGCAGCGCCGTGCGACCACCCTGCTCACGCACGCCCAGCGGCACCACGTAGTGGTCGTAGCCAACCCACACGCCGGTCACCAGCGACGGGGTGTAGCCCATGAACCACGCGTCGAAGGCGTCGTTGGTGGTGCCCGTCTTGCCCGCCACCAGTCGCCCAATGGAGCTGGCGCGCGCCGCGGTGCCGTGCTTGGCCACCTGGGTGAGCAGGTACTGCACCACGTACGCGTCGGCGGGATCCATGACGCGCTCCGGGGCCTGCTCCAGCGCGGTCTGCAGGGCCAGGATGCGCTCCTCCCGCGTCTGCCACGGGTCCGCCGGGTCCGCGCGCTCCTCGAGGACGTTGCCGTCGCGGTCGGTGACGCGCTTGATGAACAGCGGCTCGGGGCGCAGGCCCAGGCGGTTGAACATGGCGTAGACGCTGGTGAGCTCCCACAGGTTCACGCAGGAGCTGCCAATGGCCGTGCCCAGCTCCTTCTTCAGCTGCGTCTTGATGCCCAGCCGACCCGCGTAGGCCACCGCGCGCTCCAAGCCAACGGCCTGCATGGTCTTGATGGCCGGCACGTTCATGGAGTTCATCAGCGCCGTGCGCACCGTGACGTCGCCCTTGAAGTCCTCTTCAAAGTTCTGCGGCTTCCAGCGCTTGAGCGCCTCGGTGTCGTCGAGAACCAACGGGCTGTCGACGATGATGGTGGACGGCGTGAACTTCTCCAGGTCCACCGCGGCGGCATACACCAGCGGCTTGAACGCGCTGCCCGGCTGCCGACACGCCTGGAACGCGCGATTGAACTCGCTCTCCTCGAAGTTGTACCCGCCGATCATCGCCTGCACGTAGCCGGTCTTGGGGTCCATGCTGACGAGCGCACCCTGCACCGACGGGTATTGCTCCAGCGTCACCACCGGCTTCCCGTCGCGGAACGCGTCACCGTCGGCGTTCAGCTCATCCTTGATGACCTTGAGGTGGTCGCGGGCAATGTCGCTCTTCTTCATCTCCGCAATGGAGGCCAGGCGCACCAGGATGACGTCGCCAACGTGGAGCGCCTCGTCGAGCTTCTTGATGAGATGGGACTCCCACCACTCCTCGTGGTTGGGCTTGCGCGCCCAGCGGACGAGCCCCAGCGGCAGGTGCGCCTGGTGGCGGCCAATGCGGACCAGCGCCACGTCGTTCTTGTCAACGTGGTCCACCACCGCCACGTACGGCGTGTCCGCCTCCAGCTGCCCGCCCTTGAGGACCTTCTCCTCGTAACGCTGGGCAATGCGGTCCCGCTCCTCGGCGGTGTCGACGTGCGCGAGCGGGCCCCGGAAGCCGATGCGGCGGTCCAGGTCCAGCAGACCGTGCCGCATGGCCTCTTCCGCGTACCACTGGCGCTCCAGGTCCAGCGTGGTCTCCACGACGAGCCCCTGGGTCAGCAGCGCCTTCTCCCCGTAGGTGTCCACCAGGTAGCGACGCACGTGCTCGGCGAAGTAGGGCGCGGTGTCGCGGAAGCGGTCATCCCGCGCGTGCACCGTGTCCTCGACGGAGAGCTTGAGGGCCTCCTTGCGCTCCTCGTCGGTGATCATGCCCTCGGCCACCATGCGACCCAGCACGTACTCCTGGCGCACGCGCGCCTTGTCCGGCTTGGTGAACGGCGAGTATGCGCTCGGCGCGGCGGGGAGACCGGCAATGAGCGCCATCTCCGCCAGGTTCAGCTCCTCCACGTTCTTGCGGAAGTAGTTCTGCGCCGCCGCCTGCACGCCGTACGCGCCGTGACCCAGGTAGATCTCGTTGAGATACAGGTAGAGGATCTCCTCCTTGGTCAGCGCGGCTTCCAGGCGGCGTGCCAGCAGGATCTGGCGCACCTTCCGACGGATGCTCTTCTCCGTGCCCTTCTTGTGGCCCTCCGCCGCCACCAGGAGGCTCTTGGCCAATTGCATGGTGATGGTGCTGCCGCCCTGCTTGGCGCGACCGCTCCGCACCACCGCCACGGCGGAGCGCACCATGCCGCTGTAGTCCACGCCGTCGTGGTCGAAGAACTCGTTGTCCTCCGCCGCCACGAAGGCCTGGATGAGGTGCCGCGGGATCCTCTCGTACGGGACCAGGATGCGGCGCTCCAGGCCGAACTCACCGACGAGGCGGTGGTCCGCGCTGTACACGCGCGTCACCAGGCTGGGCCGGTATTCCGCCACACTCTGGAAGCTGGGCAGGTCCTTGGAGAAGAGGTTGTAGGCCACCACGCCCGCCACGCCCCCGGCCAACGTGCCCAGCAGCGTGAGGTAGGCCAGGAGCATCACCATGCGCCGACGACGACTGGGCACGGGCGGCAGGCCCAGGATGATGAGCTCACCCTCCGCGGACGGGCCGTGATGCCCGTTGCCGTTCAGCGGGGCCTCCGGCGGG
>JBFMGU010000097.1:0-36385 GCA_040752415.1 Myxococcota bacterium | reverse complement strand
CCGGCGATCTCCGCGGCGCAGCTGGCGTCATCGCAGCCCGCGACCTGCTTCTGCTGCTCAACGCTCAACGTGCTCTGGATGTCCGCGTAGGCGACCACCTCCAGTCCATCCACCCGCTTCAGTTCCGCGACCACCAGGCGAGTGGTGAGTTCCCCAAGGTCCGCTGGCACACCGGCTTTGACCACCACCGGGAGGACGAGGGCCCTTTTGATGCTGCGTAGCGACCCGGAATCGGCCGACGCCGGGGACACGGCGCCAGCGAGTGCGAGCATCGCCGGGAGCCAGCTCACCATGCGGTGAGGTTGACCACGGCGGTCATGCTCGCGTCAACGCTTGCCCCGGGCGGGTCTCATCGCTCCCCGCGCTTATCTCCGTTCGCCGGCAAGGTTGGCGTCGTCCCGGGGCCGGGGGCCGTTTGGCAGCGTGATGCGGACGGTGCGCACGCGGTGCGCGGTGGCTTCCTCCACGGTCAGCTTCACGTCTCCCTCGGTGACGGTGGTGCCCGCGGCGGGGATGGCGCCCACGCGTGCCAGGCACAGTCCCGCCACCGTGCTCCACGTCTCGCCCTCCGGGAGTTCGATGCCCAGGCGGCGGTTGACGTCGCGGATGAGCGCGCTGCCGCGGACCAGGAACGACCCATCCGGCATGGCCCGGCAGCCCTCCGCGTCGGGCACGTCGTGTTCGTTGAAGATGTCGCCCACCACCTCCTCGACGAGGTCCTCCATGGTGACAAGCCCGGACATCGAGCCCAATTCATCCACGACAATGGCAATCTGCACCTTGCGCTGCTGCATCTCCTTGAGGAGGTTGGACGCGGACATGGTCAGCGGGACGAAGTATGCCGGCCGGACCAGGTTGGCCACCACCACGGGCTGACCGTCTGAGAGCAGCTTGAGCACGTCCTTGCTGGACAGGTAGCCCACCACGTCGTCGGGATTCCCGCTGTGGACCGGCACGCGGCTGTGGCCCCGCTCGACGAGCGCGTGCCGCACTTCGGCGAGGCTGGCGGTGCGGGCCAGCGAGACCACCTCCGGCCTGGGAACCATGACGTCGGCTGCGGTGAGCGTGACCAGCTCCAGTGCGCGGGATGCCATCTCACTGCTCTTCACATCAATGGAGCCGCTCTCACCGGCTTCCTCCACCACGTGCTGCACCTCCTCGCGCGACATGAGCGCTTCGGTGAAGCTGGTGCGGTCGCCAAAGAGTCGCAGGACGAGGTTGGAGCTTCCCGTGAGCAGCCACACCACTGGACGCGCCAGGGTGGAGAGCCAGAGCAGCGGTTGGCCAATGAGGAGGGCGTAGGCCTCGCCGCTGCGCAGCGCCAGCGACTTCGGCACCAGCTCGCCAAGGATCAAGGAGAGGTATGAGACGAGCGCGACGACAATGGCAAACGAGACCTCTTCCGCGTTCTTGCCCAGGACTGGCGTCAACAGGGGCGTGAGCCGCGCCGCCAGGGTGGCGCCACCAAACGCGGCAGCCGTTGCTCCCACGACGGTGATGCCCACCTGGACAGTGGCCAGGAAGCTCTCCGGCTGGGTGCGGAGACGCTCCACGGCCCGCGCGCCGCGTCGACCTTCCTCCAACAACGCCGCCATCCGTGACTTCCGCAGCGAGATGATGGCGATCTCCGCGCCGGAGAAGACGCCGTTGGCGAGGATGAGCGCGACGATGATGAGCAGCTCGTTCAGCAAGGGGGAATCCGCGTCCGGTTGGCGTCGGACGTGGCCTTTCCGGGTTGGGGTGGTGACTGGCAGATAGGGGCCCGGTGCCAGGTGCGCAAGGTGTTCTTGCACGCCCTTCGGTCCCGGATGGCAAAAGGCACACGTACCCGCTAGCGCAGGACGCCCGTGGCGGCATCCAGCCACAGTCGCACCAACATCTCCTGCAAGGCCGCGTCGAGCGCATCTCGCCGGGCCTGGATGACGCGGCGTTGAACCGTGAGAACCGTGTTCAGGTCGATCGTGCGCTCGTTGTACCGATGCTCCAGGTCGGCGAGCAGCCGCGCCGTCTCCGCCTGGAGGGACTGGAGCTGCGCCCGGGTCTGCGCCAGCTCCGTTGCCGCACCATGGGCGTGCTCAATCTCCGCTCGCGCGGATCGCGTCGCCGCGTCGATCTCCGCCTGCAGCCCCGCGGCACGGGCGCGGGCGCGCGCCTCCTCACCCTGACCCCGTTCAAAGACGGGAATGGGCACCTCCAGCCAGGCCATGACGGATTGCTCGCTGTTCCAGTACTGGTAGCTGCCTTTGACTCGCGGCGTGGGGAAGGCGCCGGCCGCGGCCACGTGGGCCTCCTGCTGCGCAGCGCGCTTCTCCGCCAGGAGGGCGCGCACGTCGGGACGTTCTGCTGCGCCTCGCAGCGCGTCGTCCATCGTTGGGAGAGGGTCGGTGCGTGTGAGCGAATCCTGCACCGCGCCCACCTCGGCCCGCTCCAGGGCCAGCAACGACGCCAGCTCCGCCATGACCAGTCGTCGCGACCCCTCCGCGGCCGTTCGCGCCTGTTGCGCCGTGGCCAACTCCAGTTCCGCGAGCGTTGCGTCGAGGGCGGCAATGTCGCCGGCGGCGGCCATCCGTCGGGAGGCGTCAACCAGGCGCATGTTCAGCGCAACCGAATCCTCGGCCAACTCCACGACCTTCCCGGCGTGAACAGCCCGGTAGAACGCATTACCGGCCACCAGGAGCGCCTGACGCAGCACCTCCTCTCGCTCCGCAACACGGGCCTGGATGCGCGCATCCACGGCGGCCACGCGACGCCAGCGCTGCCCGGCAATCTCCACGGGCACCGAGACCTGGACCCACCCCGAGGGACCAAGGCGGGTGTCCGCGATGCGCCCCGGGCTGGGCATGGGACTGACGAGCGGGGTCACACCCACGCGGTCCGTCTGGGGCTGCACCACCAGGCCCGTCCCTGCTTCAATGGTGGGGTTCTGCCCGAACAAGGGCGTGGCGCCAACGCGACTGGCCCGCTCCGCCCGCAACGCGGTGTCCGCGGCCAGGACCGCAGGGGCGCGCCGGCGCGCCGCGGCAAGCGTGGACTCCAGGGTCAGCGGTTCCACCGCCAGCGCCGTCGACGTCAGCGCGCAGAGCAACAGGAGGTTTCGCCGGGTGCCAACCATGGAGAGCTCCGCCGTATGCCGTGGCGCACGCGCATTAACGACGCGCTGTAGTAGATGTCAACCTGCTTGGTGGCACTTGCATTGGATTACTACGCGTAGTAGTTGATGGGCATGTCCGTTGCGCCTCCCAGGCTGCTGGGTGATCTCGAGACCGAGGTGATGACCGTGTTGTGGTCGTACGGGCCGCTCTCGGTCCGGGATGTCCACGCGGCCATCCGCCGGAAGCCCGCGCTCGCGTACACCACGGTGCTCACCGTCCTGGACCGGCTGCATGCCAAGGGCCTGGTGGAGCGGGTCAAGGATGGGAAGGCTTTTGTGTACTGCGCACGCCTGACCCGGGAAGAATGGATGGGCGGCAGCGCGGCCCACATGCTGACCTCGGGCAAGGAGCCACCCAGCACCGGCGTCCTCCTCGCGTTCCTGGATTCAGCCGAGAAGGTGGATCCCCAGCTCGTCGAGCGCCTGTCGGAGCTGATTGCCCAACGGAAGGGACGTGACGAGTGAGCGGCGTGACCCTGCTGGTTTCCGTGGTGGGGGTCTTCCTTGCGGTGGCCGCAATCGTCGCCGCTGTCGCGGCATTCGCCGGCAGTCTGGTGCCACGCGGAACGTCCCTCCAGTGGGCGGGGCGCTCAACCGGCGCCCTCGTCGTGGTGGCGCTCGCACCCTTCATGGCGGCCGCGCTGGTGTGCTTGGCACTGCTCACTCCCGGTCTCATCTCGGGATGCCACTGCGTGGAGCATGGCCTTCACCACCCGCATCTCTGCCCGGTGCACCCGGCGCTCGCGTTGCCGCTCACCGCGCCGGCGTTCTTCTTCGTGGTGGTGTGGGCGTTGTTCGTTGCGCCCAGGGTTGCGTCGCTGTTGCGGGACGTCGCCGCCACGGTCGCCTGGCGAAGGGAAGTGGTCCGGATGCCGCGGCAGCGGTTGGCCGGCACGGAGTTTCGACTCGGGGAGTGTGGCGCGTTCGGGGCGGTGACGGTGGGGCTGCTGAGGCCGGTCATCGTCATCGACCGCCGCCTCGCGGAGACGCTGACCTCCACGGAGCTGCGGGCGGTTGTTCTGCACGAGGAACGCCACGCCCGACGTCGCGACCCGCTGACCATGCTGGTGCTGCGCTCCTGGGAAGCCATCTGTCCCTGGCCGGGAGCGCAGGCGCTGACGGCGCGGTGGCGGACCGCGGCTGAGTTGGATTGCGACGCCCACGCCGCGCGGCGTCTGGAGGATGGCACCCTGGTTGCGGCGGCTCTTCTCGCGGTGGAGCGGTTCCGTTCGCAGGCAACGTCGTGTGCACTTCCCGCCGCAACCGTGGCCGTTTCCACGTCGTCGGACCTGGAGCTGCGGGTGCGCGCGCTCCTGGACAACACCGTTCCGCCCGCGCGCGGCGTGAATGACCTTGTGCTCGCTGCAACGGTGCTCCTCGTCCTGGGCGTCCTGATGGCGTTCCTGCCCGGGGAGCACACCCATCACGTCGTGGAAAGCGCCCTTGGGCTCGCTTTCCGTGTGCGGTGACCGCGCATGCAACGCATCCTGCGCGCCGGTCCCATCCCTCCAACTACGACGCAATGTAGTACGTTGACGGCTCGGCGGGCTCTCGCCATCGGCGTGGCTCTCCTCGTGGTGGGCTGTCCCTCGCGGAGTGAGCCGGGTCATGGGCACACCCACGAAGACCACGCGCACGGGCATGACGCCGAGGCGGAAGACGTCGCCACGCTGGCCCTCACGCGCTGGACGGATCGCAACGAGCTGTTCGTGGAGTTTCCGCATCCCGTCGCCAACAAGCCGGTGCGGTACCACGCCCACGTCACCCACCTTGAAGGTTTCAAGGCCGCGGTCCAGGGCGCGTTCCGGGTCCGCTACGTGCGTGAGGGCAAGGTGGCGGCGGAGGCGGCCATCAGCGGTGTTGCGCGTCCCGGCATCTTCACACCGGAGGGCATGGCGCCGGGGCCGGGCACGTACACCGTCGAGATGGTCTACGAGAACGAAGGAATCACCGACGCCTTTGACTGCGGTCCGGTGACCATTTCGGACCAGGCCCCGGCGGCCGAGGAGGAAGCGCCCTCGTCGGCAATCACGTTCCTCAAGGAATCACAGTGGAAGATTCCCTTCGGCACCGCGTGGGCTGAGGAGCGCCTGATGGCCCGCGAGCTGGAGCTGCCTGCCACGGTGGAGTCCGCGTCGACGGGCCAGGTCACCGTCAGCACCACGGTTGCCGGCAGGTTCTTCCAGCACGCGGCCGTGGCGTTGGCGGAAGGGCAGTGGGTGACGCGCGGCACCACGCTGGGGCACGTGGTTCCCAACGTCACCGGCGAGGATTACGGCAAGCTGCGACAGACCCTGGAGGAGCTCCGCACCGAGCAAGCCCAGCTGCACCGCGAGATTGAGCGGGTCACGCCGTTGGTGTCGGAGGGACTTCGCCCGCCCAGGGATCTCATCGACCTGAAGAACCGTGCCGAGTTGCAGGCGGTGCGCGTGACGGAGACGCAGGCCAGGCTGGAGCGCGTGGTTGCGCCGTCGCAGCAGGGGGGCGTGCCGGTGAAGGCCGGCATGGACGGCATCATCTCGCAGGTCCTGGTGCGCAACGGAGACGCGGTCGACGTGGGGACGCCGTTGATGCGCCTGAGCGGAACGGACCGGCTTTGGCTGCGCGCGCGTTTCTTTCCCCCGCCCAGCGCGTCCTATGAGGGAGCCCGACCCGCCGCCGTGCGACTCCCCGACGGACAACGCGTGGAGCTGGATGAGAACGTGGCCAGTCTGGTCTCACCGCTCCCAACCATCGACCCGGCAACCCGCATCGCCACGTGGATCATTGCCGTGCAGCCGCCCCGGGGCAGCAAGGCTGCCGCCACGACGGGGATTCCTCCGCTGCGCACGGGCTCCAACGTGGTCGCGTTGCTCCAGGTGGGTGAGCCGCAGCGAGCGCTCGCGGTGCCGCGCGGTGCCGTCGTGGAGATCAACGCGCGACCCTACGTGTTCGTGCAGACCGGGGGTGAGTCGTTCGAGAAGCGGCTGGTCACGCTGGGACGCAGGGACGGGGACTGGGTCCAGGTGACGTCGGGCATTGCGGCGGGGGAGCGCGTAGTGACCCGGGGTGGGTTTGACATCCATCTCAACGCGCTCATGGGGACCGTTGAATCCCACCGGCATTGAGCCTCGTCGAGGATCCATGTTTGACGCCGTCATCCGCACCTCCTTGCGCTACCCCTGGCCGGTGGTGGTCCTGGCGCTGATGGTTCTCGGCGGGGGCGTGTACGTCACCGCGGACATGCCGGTGGACGTGCTGCCCGACCTCTCCGCGCCTTCGGTCACCGTGGTCACGGAGGCCAGCGGCATGGCGCCGGAGGAGGTCGAGCAGCTGGTGACCGTTCCGCTGGAGCAGGCGCTCAACGGGTCATCCGGCGTGCGCCGGCTCCGCTCGTCGTCGGCCATTGGCATCTCGCTCATCTGGGTGGAATTCGAGTGGGACGTTCCGCCGCTGGTGGCGCGTCAGGTCGTGAGCGAGAAGCTCAGCGCCGCGCGCTCATCCCTGCCGGCCAGCGTCGAGCCCGTGATGGCGCCTATGTCGTCCATCATGGGTGAGATCATGTTCGTGGGCCTCACCGGGCGGGAAGGTGTCAGCTCCAGGGAGCTGCGCGACGCGGCGGAATGGGTTGTGCGTCGTCGCCTGTTGGGGGTGCCGGGAATCGCGCAGGTGGTGCCCATTGGCGGGGATGTGAAGCAGATCCACGTCGTGCTGGATCCGCACCGGCTGATGCAGCACGGCGTCGGCGTGGGGCAGGTCGAGCAGGTGCTGCGTGAGGCCCTCGAGAACACGCCGGGCGGTTTCTACGCGGCGGGAGCGCAGGAGTACCTCATCCGCGCCATCGGGCGGGTGCCCTCGCTGGAAGCGCTTGGCCGCATCGTTGTCGACGAGCGCGAGGGTGTGCCGCTGCTCCTGGAGAACGTGGCCACGGTCCAGGTGGGCGAGACGATCCGTCGCGGCGCGGCAGCGGTGGACGGGCAGCCTGCCGTGGTGATGAAGGTCCAGAAGCAGCCGCAGGCCAACACCCTGGAGCTGACCGCGCGTGTCGACGAGGTCCTGTCCGACCTGGCGCACTCTCTTCCCGCAGGCATGGCGCTGTACCGCAAGGGCTTCCGGCAGGCGGATTTCATCCGGGTCGCCATCGACAACGTCGCCACGGTGCTGCGCGACGGCGCCATCCTGGTGACCATCATCCTCGCTCTGTTCCTGTTGAGCTGGCGCACCACCTTCATCTCCCTGGTGGCGCTGCCGCTCAGCCTGCTCGCGGGTGTGCTGGTGCTGCGCTGGTTGGGCGCATCCATCAACACCATGACGTTGGGTGGTTTCGCCATCGCCATCGGTGAGCTCGTGGATGACGCCATCATCGACGTGGAGAACGTGCACCGCCGGCTGCGGGAGAACTTCCGCCTGCCGCCGGAGCAGCGGCGGCCGGTGTTCGACGTGGTGTTCGACGCTTCCCGCGAGATCCGCAGCTCGGTGGTCTACGCCACGGCCATCATCCTCCTGGTCTTTGCACCGCTGTTCTTTCTCAGCGGGATGGAGGGCCGGCTGCTGCGCCCGCTGGGGATTGCCTACGTCACCAGCATTGGCGCGTCGCTGCTCGTGGCGCTCACCATCACGCCGGTCCTCTGCATGCTCATGCTTGGCGGCCAGCGCGAGCATCACGTGACGGAGGAGTGGCGGTTCGTTCGGGGTCTGAAAGCCGCCTACGGCGCCATCTTGCAGCGCCTCATGCGGTACGCCGTCCCGTTGGGGTTGCTGTCTGCCGTCGGAGCCATGGGTGCCATGGTGGCGCTTGGCTCGTTCGGTCGCGGCTTCCTCCCGGAGTTCAATGAGGGCTCCTTGAACATCGCCGCGGCCACGGCACCGGGAACCTCGCTTGTCATGTCCGAGGAGATCGTGGGGCGCCTGGAGCGGTTCCTGCTGAGCCATCCCGCGGTCACCTCCGTCATTCGCAGCACCGGGCGCGCGGAACGGGACGAGCACGCCCTGGACGTCAACTTCTCCGAGCTGGAGGTGGGCCTGGACCTGGGCAAGGGGGACCGCGAGGAGATTCTCGTCGACATCCGGAAGCGCGCGGCGGAGATCCCCGGGCTCGCCGTGACAGTGGGACAGCCCATCAGCCATCGCATTGAGCACCTGGTCAGCGGCGTTCGCGCCAGCATTGCCCTGAAGTTCTTCGGTGATGACCTGGACCAGCTGCGCGTCCTCGCTCGTCAGGGAGAGGGGATCATGAAGGGGATACCTGGCCTCGTGGACATCAACGTGGAGCAGGTTTCCGAGATTCCGCAGCTCATCGTGCGTCCCAAGGAGACGGAGCTGATGGCGTTCGGCATGACGCCGGGTCACCTGGCCCGCTACGTCGAGATCGCGTTCTCGGGACGCGCCGTGGGGACCTGGCGGGAGGGACAGCGCACGTATGATCTCGTGTTGAGGCTTCCTCCCGCCTACCACGCGGACGGCGAGCTGCTCGGCTCCACGCCCATCGACGTCGACGGCCGGCGGTTCGCCGAGCTTTCCAGCGTCGCCCGCGTCGACAAGACCCTGGGTCCCAACCTCATCAACCGGGAGAACGTGCAACGACGCATCCTGGTGACGGCCAATGTCTCCGGCCGCGACGTGCGTGGTGCCGCCCAGGAGATCCTCGCCGCGGTGCACAAGTCCGTGAAGCTGCCGTCCGGGTACCACCTGGTTCTTGGCGGGGAGTTCGAGAGTGAGGCGCGCGCCAGCCGCGCGATCTTCATTCTGTCGCTGGTGGCGATCCTGGGCATGGCGTTTCTCCTGCTGCTTGCGTTCCGGTCGGCGCGGGACGCGGCGCTGGTGATGTTCAACCTGCCTCTCGCGCTTGTTGGCGGTGCCGCGGCGGTGGCGCTGGGTGGCGGCATCCTCAGTGTTGCGTCGCTGGTGGGGTTCATCACGCTCTTCGGCATCGCCACGCGCAACGGCATCATGCTGGTCACCCACTATCGGCAACTGCTCTCCGTTGAACGCGTGCCGATGTCGCAAGCGGTGCTGCAGGGAAGTGTCGACCGCCTGGTGCCGATCCTGATGACGGCGTTGACCGCCGCGCTCGCGCTCATTCCCGTCGTGCTGGCCACGGGTGAACCGGGCAATGAGATCCAGGCGCCGATGGCCGCCGTCATCCTCGGCGGTCTCACCAGCTCAACCCTGCTCAACCTGTTCGTGATTCCGCCGCTGTTCGCACGCTTTGGAACGCCGGCGGCGGGCGCCTGAGCGTTCAGCGACGGACGAACACACCTTCCTGGTCGAACTCGAGCGGCACGGTGGGGAAGCCGGCTTCCTGCAGCTCGCGCGACAGCGCCTCGGCGGTCCACCCGTCGGGACAGAAGCACACAGCCACGTCGCCACCGCCGGCGCCGGAGGGCTTGGCCCCGCATTCATGACGGGCTGCCAGCTCACGGATGCGACGGTGCGGCGCGCTCAGGATGTCCGCACCGGACTCCTTGCCCAGCAGCTCCAGCTGCGCGCCGTATCCGTTCACGGCGTACAGGAAGTCGCGACGGTTGCCGGTCTCGGCGGCGTGCGCGGCGTCCTTGGCCAGTTCTTCCATCTCCTGGAACCGGCGCGCCGCCGCGGCGCTTTCACGCTGGCGCCACGCATCCACCTTGCCCACCAGCTCCACGGTGCTGGCCGCGCTCCCCGTCCACGCCACCACCAGGCGCACGCCCAGCTTCTCGTATTTCACCGGCTGGATGATCGCGTCGGCGGGATTCGCGGTGGGCCGCGTGTAGACGATGACGCCGCCCATCACGCTGGCCGCCACGTCGACACCACTGCCCACGCCGCCCTGCGCGCGGAGGTGCGCACGCTGCGCCGCCTCGAACCACTTCCGACGCTGCTCGGCCGAGAGCGTGGCCCCGCCCGCCAGGTCCAGCGCGGCGGTGAGCGCCACCGCGGCGGCCGAGGAGGAGCCCAGTCCCAGCTTCACGCTCTGTCCGCCGGACAGCGCCGCCTCGTTGAGTGCGCTGGAATCCAGGGTCAGCGTCACGCCGGAAGGCAGGCCGCGCGCGGCGCGCTCCTCGAGGACGCTGCGGGTCAACACAAAACGCGCCTCGTCGGCGGGAGCGGGCGTGAACGTCACCTTCCCGTCGTGCAGACCCACCGCCAGCGGTCCCTGGCCCAGCGCGCTCACCTTCAGTCCGTCGGGGCTGGGCTCCACGCGACAGGTGGCGTGTCGGGCCACCGCGGCCACCACGGCGGGCGCGCCCTGCAGCACGGCGTATTCGCCGCACAGGATGAGCTTGCCCGGGACCTGGACGGTGAATGCGTTCATGGAAGCCGCCTTGCCGCGGGACCGGGCGCGGCCACCTGCACGTCGAGCACACCGGGAACCTGGCGCATGGTGCTGGCAACGTTGTCGGCGTCGGCGGCGGCGCACAGCACCTTCACGTGCGGGCCCGCGTCCATGGTGAACCACGCGCCGGTGCCACGCTTGCGCAGCGCCACCACCGCGTGCGCCGCATCCACCGTGACGCCGCGCCAGTACAGCACGCCGGGACGCGCGGCCATGCCGGAGGCGTGCATCTTGAGGGTGGAGTGCTCCATCACCTCGCCCAGCGCGGGCAGGTCTCGTCGGAGAATGGCCGCTTCCGCCGCCGCCATGTCCGCCTCGTGCGTGTCCACCCACGCCTGGAAGTACGGGCTGGTCTTCTCCGTCAGCGTCATGCCGTCGGTGCTGGCCACGTCCTTGGCGCCCGCCGCGCAGGAGGCCACCACCAGCCGCACCGGCCACCCGTCGCCGGCGGGGATGGGCGAGGCCACGCAGTCGCTCCCGTCGGGCTTCACGCCCTTGTTGAGCCGGACGAAGCCACCAAACAGGCTGCGCGCCGCGCTCCCGGATCCCCGCCGCGCCAGCGCGGAGAGCGTGCCCGCGTCCGCGTCCCAACCAAACGCCTCCGCCGACGCCACCGCGAGCGCGGCGAACGCACTGGCGCTGGAGGCCAGCCCCGCGGCGGTGGGCACGTCATTGCGGCTGACCACACGCGCCCGCTCCTGGCGGCCCGTCCGTTCCCGCACCAGGTCCAGGAACCGGCTGACCTTGAGCAGCGGCGTGCCGGCCTGGGGTGTGTCGTTGAGGGTGAAGGTGTCCTCGCTGGCGCTGGCGTCGAGCGTGACGGCGGTCTGGGTGCCGTAGCGGTCCAACGTCAGGCTGAGGCTGCCCACCGCCGGCAGGTTCAGCGCGGCATCCCGCTTTCCCCAGTACTTCACCAGCGCAATGTTGGTGTGCGCGTACGCTTCCGCCACGGTCTCCTCCATCCCACGCGGGGCACACTAGCAGTGGACGTGCGCGCGGTGTGAATGCCCCGTGCGGCGGATGCGCCCCACGCTCGGGGCGGCGCTGCCCCCGCCGGCGTTGTAGCGGCACGCTTTCTCCTCGTCCGGACGCGGTTTTCCGCCAGCGCGGCCCCTGGCATGCCCGGTGAAAACCGCGGCCACCAGGAGGCTGCCATGCTGCGAATCCTGGGCCTTGCGGCGCTGATGATGGTGGGTGCCTGCGCCACCGGTTCGGACGCTCGGATGTACCAGGAGCAATCCCGCGCGGTGGCGGTGGCGCAGGACGCGTTGCTTGTGGCGGTGCAGGACAACGCGGCGGCCCAGGGCTGGAAGGTGGTGCAGCTCGACGAGAAGCGCGGACGCGTGGAAGCGCTGGCCCCCGAGGACAACAGCGAAGGCTGGGTGACGCGCGAGCGCTGGGTGTTCCAGGTGACGCCGCGGGAGCTGCGCGTGCGCCTGGTCCTGGAAGCGCGCCTGGACGACGGCACGTGGTGGAGCGAGGGCGAGGTCTGCGAGGGCTACACCTACCTGCGCGAGCAGCAGCAGCTGGAGAACGTGGTGGGCCTGGCTTCGCGTCGGAACCTGCTGGCCCAGGCGCGGACCGTGCCTTGAGCGCGAGCTGAGGGCCCTTGCTGACGGTGCCACCTGGCCGCCATGCTGCGCGCCCATGACGGCACTGCAGCCACTGCAGCAGGGGCGGGACGTGGAGGACGTGGTCGGTCGCGGCCTCACGCTCCTGTTCCGCGGCGCGTTGGCGCTCATCCGCCAGCTCCCCGACAACACCCTCCGCGCCGGCGCCCGCGCGCTGTTCAGCAAGAGCTGGCGCACCTTCGAGGAGGCCAGCGCGGATCCCCAGGCGGCGCAGGAGGCGCGGCTGCAACAGATCCTCGCGCGCAACGCGCAGACCGCGTTTGGCCGGGAGCACGGTTTCTCGTCGATCACGAGCCTGGAGCAGCTGGCGGAGAAGGTGCCGGTGCGCACGTGGACGGAGTTCGCGCCGTACGCGCGTCGCATGGTGGAGGGTGAGAAGGACGTGTTGTGCGCGGAGGAGGTGTTCTATTTCGCGCGCTCGTCGGGAACCACCGGGGAGCCCAAGAACATCCCCGTCACCGCCAGCTACATCGACGAGTTCCGCCATGGTCGACGCGTGTGGATGCGCCAGGTGGCGCAGGTCATGCCCGCCGGCATCAAGGGCCACCTGCTCACCGTGCACAGCCCCAACATCGAGGGCTACACGCCCTCCGGCGTGCCCTACGGCTCCATCACCGTCGCCATGGGGAGCGGCCGTGAGGATGCCACCGGCTATGACCCGGTACCGCGCGACGTGTTCCGTCTCTCCAACTACTCCGCGCGCTACTACCTGGCGCTGCGCTTCGCGTTGGAGAAACCCATCAGCGTCTGGGCCGCGGTGAATCCCTCCACGCTGGTGCTGCTGGCGCAGGTGCTGACCCGTCACGCCAGTGAGCTCGCGCGCGACGTGGAATCGGGCACGCTGTGGGACGGCCTGGCCCTCACGCCCGACGAGCGCACGCGTTTCTCCGCCCGCCTCGGTCGCAACCGTGACGCGGCGAAGCGACTCCTGGACAGCGTGCAGAAGCACGGCGTGGCGCGGCCGGTGGACATCTGGCCCTCGCTGTGCGGCGTGTTGTGCTGGAAGGGCGGGAGTGCGCCGTTCTACCTGGAGCAGATCCAGAAGCTCATGCCGGGTTTGCCCATCATGGACTACGGCTACGTGGCCAGTGAGGGCTGCTTCACCACGCCGCTGGACGCGGGCGACGCGCAGGGTGTGGCGCTGGCCGCCGGTCACGTCCTGGAGTTCATCCCCGTCGACGCCTACGAGGCGGGCAGTCGCGCCACCGTGCCGTTGTGGAAGCTGGAGCAGGGCGGACGGTACGTCGTGGTGATCACCGGGAGCCACGGCCTCACGCGCTACGACATGCAGGACGTGGTGGAGGTGCGCGGCTTCCATCACAAGGCGCCGCTGCTGGCGTTCCTGCACAAGAGCGGCAACATGGTGAGCATCACCGGGGAGAAGGTGGGGGAGAGCCACGTCGTCGACGCGGTGACCGCCGCCTGCCAGGGCCTGGGCCTCACGCTGCGTGGCTTCTGTGTGGCCCCGGAGCTGACCAACCCGCCGCGCTACGTGTTCGCCGTCGAGTCGCAGCCGCCGTTGGCCCCGGAGGTGCGGGAGAAGCTGCTGCGCGCGTGCGACGAGGCGTTGTGCAACGTCAACATCGAGTACCGCGCCAAGCGTGAGAGCCTGCGCCTGGGCGAGCCGGTGTTGCGTGAGCTGCCGCCGGGCGCGTTCGAGCGGCACCGTGCTCGTCGGGTGGCGGCGGGTGCGCCGGATGCCCACGTCAAGCCGCCGCACCTGGGACGCACGCTGGCGTTGGTGGAGGAGCTGGGGCGGACGGAGAACGCATGAGCACGCCCATCACCGCGGTGGGTGGCGGTCCCATTCTCGCGGTCTCGTTCGACGTCGACGGCACGCTCTACCGACCCTCCTTCAAGCTCTTCTGGCGCGCGCTCACCCTGGGCGCCTTCCGCCCCCTGCGCCTCCAGAAACCCGCGCGCGACGCCACCCGTGGCCGCACCTTCCCCGACGGAGACACGCTGCGTCGTGAGGTGGCGCGCGAGATGGGCAACCGCGCCGGGATGCAGCAGTCGGAGGCGGAGGCGCTGATGGAGCACGTGCGCACGCGCATCATTCCGCCCCTGTTGCGCGGCGCCGCCTCCCGCGACGCCACGGAGGCCCTGACCCGACTCAAGCAGGGCGGCGTGCGCACCGCGGCGTTCAGCGACCTGGACACCGCCAGCAAGATCGCGGCGCTGGGCTTCCCTTCGGGGCTGTTCGACGTGGTGATCGCCGCGGAGGACGCTGGCGCGTACAAGCCGGGCGCGCCGGCGTTCGCCCTGTTGGCGCAGCGCCTGGGCGTTCCTGCCGCCACCATCCTGCACGTGGGCGACCGCGCGGACACCGACGCCGCGGGTGCACTGAGCGCCGGCATGGTGGCCGCGGTGCTGTATCCCGCCGAGGCGCCCCGCGGGGCGTTGCAGGTCTCGTCGCTGCGGGAGCTTGCCGACCGGGTGCTGCTGGGTCGGGCCACCGCGCCGGCGCAGCTTCCCGCCGCCTGACACCTCCGGGGTGCGGCACGCTCCCACCCGCGCGGGAGGCAGCCTGCTCGACGCGGAAGTTGACCCCATGACCTGGGGCGGGGACATTTTGGGTGGGGCCTTCCCGCTTGGGCAGGGGGAGGCGCGAGAAGTTGGACCTGCTTGAAGGACGCATGCCGCGCCTGACCATCTATCGCGAGGGGGAGCCGGTCCGGGAACAGGTGATCACCCGCGTGGTCACGGCGTTGGGACGCCACACCGACAACGACGTGGTCCTGGATGACCTGGCGCTCAGCCGCTTCCACGCCCGCCTGGAGAAGCGCGACGACCATCACGTCGTGGTGGACCTGGGCAGCCAGAACGGCGTGTACGTGAACGGCCAGCGAATCAGCGGTGAGCAGATCCTCCAGCCGGGCGACCGCATTGGCATGGGCCGCTACGTGGCGGTCTACGACCAGGACGGTGCGCGCAAGAATGAGAGCGGTCATCGCAGCGGGGTGGATTTCCCCGCGCCGCTGGAGCCGGAGAGCCCGGCGCAGGGCCCCTCGCTCATGCTTCTGTACAACGGCACGGAGATGGAGCGGTTCCCGTTGGCGGGGCAGGGCTACGTCATCGGCCGCAGTCACCGCTGTGACATCGTGATTGGGCTGTTGGGTCTGTCTCGTCGTCACGCGCGCGTGTACCAGGAGGGCGCGGCGTGGATGGTGGAGGACCTGGGCAGCCAGAACGGCACCTACGTCAACGACGCGCGCATCAACGGCCCGCAGCAGCTCCGGGAAGGCGACGTCATCAACTTCTTCGAGTACACGCTGGTCTTCCACCAGGGTGAGGTGATGCGCTCGGAGGTGACCGCCCCGGTGCCCACGGCGGAGGAGCCGGTCCGGGAGCGCACGCGTGCGGAGGCCGGTGGCACGCAGGTGGACGAGGCCCCCGACGGGCTGGGCGCCGCGGTGATGGGCGCCACCGAGTCCGGCACCGACGAGCAGGAGCTGGAGGCGCGCTCATTCGAGGCGGGGGAGACGGAGCTGGAGGACGCGCTCCCTTCGCCCATGCGCCTGCGCACCAAGACCGACCGCGGCCCCGCCGACGAGGACGACGAGGAGGAGGAGGACGAGGAATCCGACGAGGTGGAGGAGCCCTCGGATCCTTCCGTGCAGTGGCCCAACGAGCGCGAGACCGACCAGGCGCTGATGGCGTCCACGCAGCTTGCGCCCGCGGGTCGGCTGGAGGTGCGGCTGGACAAGCGCCTCATCACGGAGGTGCCGCTGGACCGCGCCGCGCTGCGCATTGGCTCCGACGCGCGCTGCGACGTGGCGCTACCCCCGCTCCCCGGCGTGGCGAGCTGGCACCTGGTGCTGGTGCGCATCTCCGGCGCGGTGGTGTTGATGCGGATTGGCAGCGCCATGATGCCGCGCGTGGGCGGGCGACCGGTGTGCCAGGCCTTCCTGCAGGACGGAGACCGCGTGGAGCTGGGACGCGTGACGCTTATCTATCGTCACCGCTGAGGCGGGCCTCGTCGTCACAGCAGGTTTCCCGCTCCCAGAGGAGCTGTTCCCCTGCCCGTGCCCGGCCTGAGGGCCCCCTTGCCCGACAGGATTCCCCGTCGACAACCTTCGGCGACGATGCATTCCCACAGGCCGGGCAGGGGGCACGGGCAGGGGCACGGGAACGGCGCCGCCGAGAGCGGGAAGACCCGTTCTGTCGACGGGACTCAGGGACGACGCAGGCGCTCCAGGTACTCCTCCTGCGTGAAGAGCCCGCGCGCAATGCACATCTCGATCATGCTCTTGAGGAACTTGTTGCCCTTCTCCAGTTCGGCGCGCAGCGCGGCAACCTGCGGCGGCACTTCCGTGCTGGGCTGCGCCACCACGGAGCCGGGGCTTCCAAATACCATCCCCGACGGCATGGACATGGGCTGACCGAAAGCCGGTGCGGCCATGGCGGGCGCGGCCATCACGGGCGGCGGGGCCATGGGCGGAGGCATGGCGGCCATGGGCGGCGGGGCAATGTCGGACAGCTTCTTCATGATGGTCTTGCCCGACATGTCCGTGATCTTCATCTCGCCTTCGTCCTCATCCTGCTGCTGCGGGACGTCGACGGTGCGCCGGGTGCGCAGCGGCGGGCAGGGCGAGGGATCCCCGCGGTAGTAGCGACGGATGGCCCACTGAACTTCCACCTCAGGCGCCAGGCCGCAGCTGATGCGCCACCCGGTGCGGAAGGACATCTCGTCGATGCCGGCCACGTTGGTGGGATCGGAGGTGGCCACGAGGAGGTTCTTGGTCTCGTCCTTGTAGGCCACGGGGAACAGCTGGTGCTTCTCCACCAGGTCCAAGGGGACGCGGGCAACCAGGTGCGGGGAGATGGGCGTGTTGGGGAGGTCAATGCGCTGCAGCCCGGTCTGCTTGGAGAGGCCCTTCCACACCAGGTCCTCGTCGACAAAGCCCAGCTCCACCAGCACGCTGCCCAGCTTGCCGCCCCACTTCCGCTGGTGGGCAAGCGCGGCGTTGAGCTGGAGCTCATCCACCAGCCCCGCCCGCACCATCATCTCGCCCAACTTCATCCGGCCGCCCATGCCACGTCCTTTCTGCCAAGACCGGTGGGTGGATGCGTTCCACCGCGGAGTTCAAAGTAACATGCCGACCCGCCCCCGGGCCCCTTTTCAGCATGCTCTTCCGCATCACCATCCCCCAGGACGCCATTGCCAACCTGGTGGCGTTCCATGACGTGGGAGACTTCACCTCCGCCCAGGCCATCCGTGCCCCGGGGCGGTTGGCGTGCTGGCGCGTCACCACCAGTCGCGGGAGCTACCTCTTGCGGATGGTGGCCCAACCCACCTTCTGGGACATGGTCCACGAGAAGGACCTGCTGCTGCACCTCGCCGAGCGCGCCGGTGAGCTGGGTGCGCTGGCCATTCCACGGATGGTCAAGAACGCGGCCGGCGGTTACTTCATCCCCATGGGCGACGCGTACGTTTCCATCTTCCCGACGTTGGAGGGCCGGGAGCTGGGCGTCTTTGAGATCACGCCCGACGCGTGCGCGCAGGTGGGGGAGGCCCTGGCGCGTTTCCATCTCGCCGCGCGCGACTTCCACGGACGCAAACGCCATCCCGCGCGCCCCCGCGTGCTGCGACGCCTGTGTGCCGCCGTCCCGCTCCACCGTCTGGAGCTGCGTGAGGTGGCCGCCGTGCTGCACCGGGAGCAGGCGTTCCTGCGCGGCGCGCGCGGTCGACTCACCGTGGGCGGCACCATCCACGGCGGCCTGGGGCCGGACGCGGCGCGCTTCCGTGGCGGGCAGCTGTGCGCGCTCACGCGTTTCGAGTCGGCGGGGCGGGGCGCGCTGGTGCAGGACCTGGCGGCGTGCCTCATCGCGTGGGGCTGGGACCGCACCGCGTTCGACCCGGCGCGCTGTCAGGCGCTCGTCCGCTCGTACGCGCGCGTTCGGGCGCTCACGGACGCGGAGCGCAGCACGCTGCACGCGCAGGCGCGCCTGGCCGCGGCGCAGCAGACCGCCACCTGCATCCTGGAGCACGAGCTGGAAGGCGCCAGCGACGTCCCCTACCAGAGCTACGAGCATCCCTTCCGTCGGTTGCAGGCGCTGCGCGCGCTCGGCCGTCGGGCCTTCCGCGACCTGGTGGGGGCCGCGGCATGAACGCGCGCATCCGCCTGGCGCTGGTGCTGCTCCTGACCGGTGTGCTCCCGCTGCTGGCGCGCGACGACCGGGAAACGCCAGGGCTGCCGCCGTTCTCCGTCGCGGTGGAGCCGGAGTCGGTGCCGCAGGGCGGGATCCTGCGCGTGGTGGTGCGGCCCCTGGGCCGGGTGGCGCTGTTGGAGATGACGGCGTCGTTGTCGCGCCGGAGCGTGACGGGGGTGGGATGGACGCGCGGTGAGCTGCACGCGCTGCTGCCCGTTGCCATCGACGAGAAGAAGGGTCCGGCGCAGGCGCGCCTGCGGGTGAAGGACGGGACAGGAGCGTGGCACACGGTGGAGGTGCCTTTCACGGTGCGCTCCGGTGAGTTCGACACCGACGAGCTGGGCGTCTCCCGCAAGTTCACCTCGCCCACCAGCAAGCAGCAGGCGCAGGCGCGTGAGGACGCGAGGCAGTTCCAGGCGCTGTGGGACGCGGGCCCGTCGGAGCGTCGGTGGCGTGGCAGCTTCCTGCCGCCCGTGCCCACCGAGGTGACCGCGCGCTACGGCACCTACCGGACCATCAACGGCAAGGCCAAGAGCCGGCACATGGGCCTGGACCTCGGCGGCCGGCGCGGCGACCCCGTCTTCGCCGCCAACGACGGCAAGGTGGTGATGGCGCGCAACTGCTTCTACAGCGGCAACACCGTGGTGCTGGACCACGGGATGCAGATCCACACGCTGTACTTCCACCTCACGAACATCCACGTGAAGGTGGGTCAGGTGCTCAAGCGCGGCGCGCTGCTGGGTACCGTCGGGGCCACGGGGCGCGTGACCGGTCCGCACCTGCACTTTGGCGTGAAGATGAACCGCCTCTACGTGGACCCCATGGCGCTGCTGCAGCTGGACCTGATGGAGGATCCTCGTCGACCGCCGCCGGGGACGCCCACGGAGAACGTGCGTCACATCCCGGAGCGCGCGGGAGAACCGGGCCGCTCGCGCGGCGAGTGACGAAGTGCGCTCGGAGCGGTCAACACAAAACCTGCCCGCGCCCCTGCCCGTGCCCGGTCTGTAGGAACACTTCGGCGGAGAGGTTGTCGGCGGGGAACCCTGTCGGGCGAGGGGCCCTCAAGCCGGGCACGGGCTGGGCTGGTCCGCCGCTCAGCCCACCGGCCGACACAGGCTCGGCAGCTGCTCCACCAACTGCTCCGGCCACAGGAACAGGAACGCCACGTCGCCCAGCACCACGGTGTCCCCGCTCTGCACTGGCGTGGGCGCCTTGGCTGCAAGTTTCTGCCCATTGACGCGCGTGCCGTTGCTGCTGCCCGCGTCGACGAGCTGCCAGTTGCGGTCCCCGGCCACCTTGAAGAACGCGTGGAACTTGGAGACGGACATCTCCGGGATGACCACGTCGTTGTTGTTGGTCCTGCCCAGACTGATCATGTCCCTGCCACCTTTGCCGCTGCTTTTGAGCAGCTCAAAGGCCTTGGCCATGGGACCGGCGGGCGGCACGCGCGGGACATCCAGCTTGGAAGCCATGGTGCTGAATGCCCACGGACTGGGCTCATCCACCCCGCCGCGCTCATCAAGCCGCACCATGAAGGGGTGCGGGTAGCGGGCGCAGAACGCCTCCTTGCCCAGGCGGTCTGCCTTCCGCAGCAGGTCTTCCAGCGTCTCAGGCACGAGGAGACGCGTAGCACAAAGCGGTCAGGGCCTACAGTCCGGCCACAATCCGCCACCGCCCGCCTTCCCGGCGCAGGCTGATGCGGTTGTCGTCCGTCTTGGTGATCCACTGCTCCTGGCTGGGAAAGCTCACCAGCGCCCGCGTCTGGAAGCGGTAGTCCACCTGCGCCCGGTCCCCGTCCACCTCCACCCGACGCATCCGGATGGACACGCGCAACGCTTGCACCCGCTGCAGGTCCTCCGTCAGGTGCTGGCGCAGCCCCTCGAAGTTGTAGTCGTCGGAAGGGTCCGAGGTGCCGTTGTCCTCGAAGTACTCCGTGCTCACCAGCGCCAGCACCGCGTTCACGTCCTTGCTCTCCAGCGCCTTGCGGTAGTTCTCCATGACGTCGGCCAGCTCGCGGTTGCGTGGAGTGCTCTCCACGTCGCTGTTGGGAATCAGGGTGGGCTTGCAGCCGGTGGTCAGCGCCAGCAGGGAGACCGCGGAGAGGAGGACCGTACGCAGGGAGAGCATGGGACTTTCCGTAACAATCGGGTTCCGGGACGCCACGTCTTTGGGCGATGGCGACGCTCCTTGTCAAACTCCCGTTCACGCCTCCCACATCCCGGTCCTCCTCGGGGCGCGCACCGCGGCCGGGGACGCGGGCTTTCATGACGCCGGGCCGGATCCGCCGGGAGCCTGGTGGTCTCGTCCCTGGCGCGAATGTTGAAGGCTCAGTGGGGGGACCATAAGTATCTGGCTGGTCTTGTGCGCCCCGCGCGGCAGTGCGTCGCGGGCGCCGGGGTGACCGACATGCAAGCTTGCACCTGGTGCCGTTCCATTCTTCTCGCGGGTCTGGTGACGACGGGGATGACCGCCCGCGCGCAGCCACCCGCGCCCGCGCCGGCCGCCCCGGCCCAGAAGGGGGCCGCGCCCGCACCCGCCGCGCCGCAGAAGGCCACCCCCGACGTCCCGGGTGCCGTGGAGCTGAGGGACCCGGCAACCCTGGACAAGCTGTGCCGGGACGTCCGGATTCCCGCCAACGAGCCCACCCGCGGCGGTGATGACGTGATCCGTCGTCGGCTGGCCGGTGCGTCCGCGGCCGAGGCGCGGCGCACGGCGCTGGAACGCATCTACCTGGTGCGCATCCCCTCGGACCGCTTCCAGTTCGAGGACTACGCCCCCGCCGAGGGACGCCTCACCCTGGACACCTCCCGCGGCTTCCACCTCATGCGCGGCACGCTGACGTTGTGGAGCGCCTCCGCGGAGCCGCTGGTGGCCGACCTCCCCGTGGGCGTGGCCCAGGAGGCCGCCGTGGCCAAGGACAAGGGCAAGCTCAACCTCACCCTCTACGTGCACCTGGACGCGGACCCCGACGTGGAGGACGAGCAGGACACCCTCAAGGGCGAGCCGTGCTCCACCCGTCCCAGCAGCGGCGCGTACCAGCTGGCGGTGACCTACCTGGGCGGGGAGCTCGTCGACGCGCAGAGTGGTCGGCGCTACGGGCGCTTCATCACGGAGAAGGGCCGGCAGACCCCCGCGGTGGCGCAGGCGCTGCTGGGTGACACCAACCTGCGCATTGGCGCGCCCGACGGCGCCGGCGACGCGGCAGGCACCGTGCTGAGCGCCATGGAGGCCCGACGCGGCAGCCTGCAGGAGTGCTACACGCGTCACGGCCAGGGCGCGGAAGGCGGCGTGGTGCTGGCGCTGGACGTCGAGAAGGGCGGGGGCATCAAGGACGCCAACGTGATGGTGGCCAGCCTGGACAACGAGCCGCTGCAGAAATGCCTGATGGCGGAAGCGCGGGGAGCCAGCATCTCCGCCGCGACGCTGGGACCGGCGCGCGTCACCGTGCCGCTGGTCTGGTCGCGCGACAACGCGGAGTGAGGTCTCTCAGCGCGGACGGGCGGAGCGCGCGGCGCGCGTGACCGGGCTGGACGGCGTCACCGCGCGCAGCCTGGGGGTCCTGCCTTCCCGCGGTTGGCGCGTGCTGCGCAGCCACGCTTGGTTCAACTCCTCCAGCGCGCGCTCGCAGCGGTGGCCCACGGTGCCCGGCGGGTAGTGGCCGTCGCGGTCGGGCGCGCCAAAGGGCACGTCGGTGAGAAGCTCCATGGCCTGCTCCACCGTCGAGACCGCGTAGACGTGGAAACGGCCCTGCTCCACGGCCTGGATGATGTCCTCGCGCAGCATCAGCTCCACCACGTTGCCCGCGGGAATCACCACGCCCTGCTTGCCGGTCAGCCGCTGCTGCTCGCACGTCTCGAAGAAGCCTTCAATCTTCTCGTTGACGCCGCCCACCGGCTGCACGTTGCCCAGCTGGTCCAGGCTGCCCGTCACCGCCAGGCCCTGCTTGATGGGCACGCGTGCAATCGCGGACAGCAACGCCAGGGCCTCCGCCAGGCTGGCGCTGTCGCCTTCCACGTCGCTGTAGCTCTGCTCCATGCACAACGTGGCGCCCAGTCGCAGCGGCCGCTGCCGACCAAAGCGATCACCCAGCAGGCCCTGCAGGATCAGCACGCCCTTGGTGTGGATGGGGCCGGCCAGGTCCACCTCACGCTCAATGTCGACGAGCCCGTTGCGGCCCACGTACACGCGCGTGGTGATGCGGCTGGGGTGACCAAAGCTGTAGCTGCCCAGCTCCACCACGGTGAGCCCGTTGATCTGGCCCACCACGCTGCCGCTGGTCTCGATGCGGATGGAGCCGTCGCGCACCGCCTCGCGCATGCGCTCCTCCAGGAACTTCTCCCGGTCACGACGCGCCTCCAGCGCCTCGTTGACGTCGCGGGCGCCAATGCGCGGGCTCTTGCGCCGCGTGGCCCAGAAGCTCGCCTCCCGCACCAGGTCCGCAATCTCACCAAAGCGCGCGGTGAGCTTGCGACGGTCGGAGGCCAGCCGCGTGGCGTGCTCCAGCACCTTGGCCAGCCCCTTCTCATCAAATGGCTTGAGCCCTTCCTCCTTGGCCATCCCGACGACAAATGACGCAAAGCCCTTGAGCCGGCTCTGGGTGCGCATCATCTCCACGTCGAAGTCGGCCTTGACCTTGAAGAGCTTCTGGAAGTCCGGGTCGGTCTTGGAGAGCGTGTAGTAGAGGTCCGGCGTCCCCACGATGACGACCTTCACCTGCAGCGGGATGGGCTCCGGCCGGAGCGCGGCAATGCTGATCATCCGCCCCGGCTCGCCCGCGTCCTCGATCTCCAGCGCCCGGTTCTTCAGCGCGCGCTTGAGCCCGTCCCACGCCGCCGGCTCCCGCAGCAGCTCCATGGCGTCCACGAGCAGGTAGCCGCCGTTGGCGCGGTGCAGGGCGCCGGCCTTGATGCGCGTGAAGTCGGTGACCGTCTCTCCGCCGCGCAGCCGGTGCTCGATGCGGCCCAGCAGGTTGAACGCGGTGGGATGCGTCTCCTCCACCACGGGCGCGCCGCGCTGCTGCCGGTTGTCCACCAGCACGTTCACCCGGTAGCGCATCATCACCGATTCCTGCGGGTCGCCCTCGAACGCGCTGGCGGGCATCTGGCGCGGGGCGCCGTCGCTGCCGCCGGAGGGATCCTGCGTCACCGGCTCCAGCAGCTCCTCGTGCGGACGGAACTCACCCACGTGCTCCACCAGGTCGTCGATGACGCGCAGGAAGTGCTCACGCAGCTGGTCAAACTGGCGGTAGCGGTCGGCCACTTCCATCACCAGCGGGGTCACCACGCCGCGCGCCACGTCGCGGTCCAGGTCCGCCAGCGCCTGGTCCGTCTCCCGCTCCAGCGAGCGGATCCCGCGCACGGCGTCATCCAGCAGCTCCTCCACGGCGTGACCGTGCCGCTGCAGGCGCGCGCGCTCCTTGGCGGGAAGGCTCTGGAACTCCTCCTCGCTCATGGGCTCGCCGCGCCTGGCCGGCCCCAGCGTCAGCCCGGTGGCGGAGCGCTGCAGCGCAAATCCCCGTCGCCGTGCCTCCTTCTCCACCGACGAGAGACGACGCTCCGTGCGCGCGGCATGCCGCTCCACCACGCGCTGGCGACGCTGCCGGTAGGCATCCCCCTCAAACGCCTTGGGCAGCTCCTGGCCCAGCAGGGAGAGCAGCTGCTCCACGTCCTTGCGCAGCTCATGGGCCACGCCCGGCGGGAGGCGCACGGCGCGGGGGCGGTCGGCGTCGTCAAAGTTGTAGAGCAGGACCCAGTCGGGCGGGACGGGCTCGGCCTTGGAGCGTTCCACCAGCAGGTGGCGCACGGTGCTGGTGCGGCCGGTGCCGGAGGCGCCCACCACGAAGATGTTGAAGCCACGCTCACGGATGCCCAGCCCCACGTCCAGGGCCCGCATGGCGCGCTCCTGGCCCACCGCGCCGGGACGGGCGGACTTGACGGGCTTCTTCAGCACGTCGGCCACGCTTTTGGGATCCACGGTCCAGCGCAGCTGGGAGGTGGGGAGCTCCAGGGGTGCAGTCATGGGGCGGGGTATAGCCCAAGTGTTGGCAGGCGCATCTGCTTCACTTGCGTGCTCAGGCTTGTCGTCGGAAGAAGGGCACATCCGGGGCTCCACGGACCGCGTTCAGGACGCCGCGTCATGCCCCATGCCCCCCACCCCTGTCGACGCGGCAACCATCCTTCCGACGCCGCCCACGTTCTCACGCGCTCAAGCCCGCACGCCCACGCCAAAGGCGCGTCGCAGATCCCGCCACCGCATGGGTGCCAGCGCTCCCTCGCGGTGGGCATGGGGGACGCGCGTCGGGTGTTGGCAGGAGTAAATCCCCAGTCCTGACGGAGACTTGCAGCGTGGCCGCGGCGTGGGGCGGGATGTCATCCGGTCCTGAATTCGCGCTTATTCCCAGGACGGGGGGCGGGTGGTTACATGCCCGCCGCCCGCCCGTTGGCGGCGCCCTGAGCCTGCACCCACCATGAGCAAGCACCGCCCCTCCTCCCGCATCCAAGGCTTCTACCAACTGCCTGTGCATGAGCGTCGCCAGGTGATGCAGCACCACCTGGAGCTGGCACCGGAACACCTCAAGGCGCTCAGCCCGGAGGGCGGGCTGACGTTGGAGGTGGCGGACAAGATGGTCGAGAACTGCGTGGGCATCCTGGGCATGCCCGTGGGCCTGGGCCTCAACTTCGTCATCAACGGCAAGGACCGCATCATCCCCATGGCGGTGGAGGAGCCCTCGGTGATTGCGGCGGTGAGCCACATTGCGCGCCTGGCGCGCGACGGTGGCGGTTTCACCGCGGACGCCGACCCGCCGCTGATGATCGGGCAGGTGCAGGTGGTGGACCTGGCCGACGCGGAGGCCGCGCGCAAGGCGGTGATGGACAACGCGGAGCGCGTGGTGGCCGCGGCCAACGCGTGTGCGCCGCGCATGGCCGCGCGGGGTGGCGGCTGCCTGCGCGTGGAAGCGCGCGTGCTCAAGGATGAGCCGGATGACCACGGCCACACCGACGGTGGCGGCGACATGCTGGTGGTCCACCTCATCATCGACTGCCGCGAGGCCATGGGCGCGAACGCGGTGAACGAGATGGCCGAGGGCGTGGCCACGCTCGTCGAGGAGCTGACCGGCGGGCGGGTGCTCTTGCGCATCCTCTCCAACCTGGCGGACCTGCGCCTGGCGCGCGCCGCCTGCAAGATCCCGTTCACCTCCCTGGAGGGGAAGGGCTACGAGGGGCACGAGGTGGCGCAGGGTGTCGTCGACGCCTGGCGCTTTGCGCGTCGGGACCCGTACCGCGCCGCCACGCACAACAAGGGCATCCTCAACGGCATTGACGCCGTGGCGCTGGCCACCGGCAATGACTGGCGCTCGGTGGAGGCCGGGGCCCACGCGTACGCGGCGCGGTCGGGGCGCTACCAGAGCCTGACCCGCTACTGGGTGGCCAACGACGCGCTGCACGGCAGCATCGAGCTGCCCATGGCGGTGGGCGTGATTGGCGGCACCACCAGCCTGCATCCCGCCGTGCTGGCGTGTCGCACCATCCTCAACATCGAGGGCGCGGCGGACCTGGCGGGCATCATGGCCGCGGTGGGCCTCTCCCAGAACCTGGGCGCGCTCAAGGCGCTGGCCACCGAGGGCATCCAGCGCGGTCACATGAGCCTGCACGCGCGGCAGGTGGCGTTGGCGGCGGGCGCCAGCGGCAACCTGGTGGACCAGGTGGCGCGTGCGCTGGTCTCCCGTGGTCACGTGAAGCTGGACGTGGCCAAGGAGATCCTGGCGGAGCTGCTCAAGGCCTCCGACGAGGATGTAGCCCGCGGCGAGAACCGCAAGACCGCGCTGCCGGCGCAGCAGGAGGCCGCCAATGGCTGAAGTCACCGCCGCGCCCACCACCAGGAAGACGCAGACCGTCCTCGGCACCGGCTCCGCTCCGGGCAAGATCATCGTCCTGGGTGAGCACGCGGTGGTCTACGGCCAGCCCGCGCTGGCGGCGGCCTTGGACCGGGGCGTGCGCGTCGTCGTGGAGAAGGACGAGGAGGGGCCGCGCCTGCGCGCGCCGCGCTGGGGCGTGGTGGCTCCACTCAGCGGTGAGGAGGGAAGTGCCCCGCTGTCCGTGGCGCTGGAGCGCGTGCGTGCGGCGGTGGCGCCGGAGCTGACGCAGGTGGCGCTGGTGGCGGAGGACCGCCTGCCGCTGGGCGCGGGCCTGGGGAGCTCCGCGGCGCTCACCGTGGCGTCGGCGCGTGCGCTGGCGGCGGCGGCCGGGCGTGAGCTCACCGTCGATCGGCTCACGGAGGTGGTGCACGCCGCCGAGCAGGTCTTCCATGGCAACCCCAGCGGCGTGGACCAGGCCACCGTGGTGCGCGGCGGCGTCATCCAGTTCCAGCGCTCTCCCGGCGGCACCCCGAGCATCCGCCCGGTGAACGCCGCGCGTCCCATCCCCGTGGTGGTGGCGCTGGAGCGGCCGCACGTGGGCACCAAGGAGGCGGTGGAGGGGCTGCGGCGACGTCGGGACCGGCATCCCCGCACGCTGGACCTCCTGCTGGGCGAGCTGGGCGCGCTGTGCACGGAAGGCACCGCTGCCGTCGAGAAGGGTGACTTGGTGACGCTGGGTGAGCTGATGGACCTGGCGCACGGCATCCTCAGCGCGCTGGGCGTCAGCAGCTCGGACCTCGACGGGCTGGTGCAGTTCGCGCGGAGCCAGGGCGCCCTGGGCGCCAAGCTCACCGGCGCGGGTGTGGGCGGCGCCATGATCGCGCTCACCGACGGGGACCCGGACCGGGCGCGTCAGCTGGTGCTGGCCTTCCGCGCCCGCGGTGCCAGCGCGTTTGCATGTGAGTTGGGGTGAGGCGCCGGCTGTCGTCGAGCCGGTGGGTGCTGGGCAACGTATCTCAGGAGAGCACGGAGGGAATCATGGAGACGGGCATCAAGGATGGCGTGAGCGCGTTTGTGGTCGAGGCGACGGGGGGCGCGGTGCGCACCGTGCTGGGCCTGAGCGCGGAAGGCGTGATCTGGCTGGCCATGCGCCACGACAACCCGCTGTGCCAGGCCCTGGTGGCGGAAGCCCGCGCGCGCGTGGTCCGCGCCGACGGCAAGGCGTTTGACGCGCTGGCGCAGGACGTGAGCGAGCACGTTCTGGCCGAGCAGGTCCGCCAGCAGCTCCACGAGCGCCTCAACGGCGCCGCGCACCGCGTGTTCAAGATGGTGCTGGGCCCCTCGCTCGCCGTGGAGCAGGGCCTGACCATGCGTACCTGAGACGTCTTGACGACGAGTGACCGTCAGGGCGCCGCCGCGACGGTCCGGTACTTCCACACCAGGCTGAGGATGGTGGAGAGCTGGTGCAACAGCTCCACGTGCTCGTCCGTCCACTGCTTCACCTGGCCGCAGTGCTCGCAGCACAGCACGCCCACCGGCTCCCCCTTGGACAGGATGACGAAGTCCAGCAGGGAGTGGATGTCCAGCGGACCGAAGTAGTCCTTGGTGAAGCACGACGTGGCGACGTGGGTGCGCGCCTCCGTGGCCACCACCTTCAGGTCATTCTTGATGGCGGCGAAGTACTCCGGGAAGTCCTGCTGCTTGAGCTTCACGCCCTGCGAGTACTTCCCGTCCCAGGTGTCCAGCAGGCACTCGCAGGTGATCTCGTCGCCCGCGTCGTTGAAGGACCAGATGCTGGCCCGCGTGGAGCCCACCCGCCCCACCACCTCCCGGCACACCGTCTTGAACAAATCCGCCATCGCCGCGGGCTCCGTGCGCACGCGGGCCGCCAGCTCCTTGATGTGATCCATGACCACCCTCCCGACGAGGGCGACACTGTGCGCCTCCCCCCGGGCGTTGGCAATACGACGAAAAGGCCGCGCGGCCTACTTGCGGCGTCGGACGCGCTCGATCTCGGCGAGCATGACCGGGGGCAGGTAGGGCTTCTCCAGGTAGCCGTCGGCCTGGATGGGGCGCTCCCTCCAGCGGTCCGCCGACGACACCACGATCACCGGGATGTCCGCCACGGCGGGATCCTTGAGCTGCGCCTCCCGGAATGCCCAGCCGTCCATGCCGGCCATCACCAGGTCCAGCAGGATGGCCTGCGGCGCCCGACCGCCATTGCGCAGCCAGGCGAGCGCGGAGGTGCCGTCGGCAAAGGTCCAGACCTCGTACCCGCTCAGCTCCAGCACGTCCCGGAGCGAGGTGCGGATGCCCTGGTCATCATCCACCACCATGACCACGGGACGCCCGGATGCCCCGGCGCGCGGGGATGAGCTCGACGACGGAACTGGAGTCCTGGGAGGGGTGAGGTTGCCGGAACGCACGACGGTGGGGTTTTCGCAGATTTTGCTCGCCCAGGACACTTCCTGGCCATCCCCAACCGGCGGACCGGCGCGTTCATGCCCGGGAGGCGGGGCGGCGCTGCCACGGCACATTGTCCCCACCACGGGGCGCATCCGCCCCAACCGTCCACCGCGCACCGCCCGGCTCCAGGGAATTTCCCTCGCCACGTCCGGGCACGGTGCCTGCAATTCCTTGCGCGGGATGACCCGGGCCGAGGTCACGGCGCGGGGAGGGGAGGTGAACGTTGAGCGCCACGGGAACGCACATCCTGGTCGTGGACGACGACCCGGCAATCTGTCGCATCCTCTCCGCCACGCTCACGCGCGCCGGGCACACCGTGGTGGTGGCCACGGACTGCGCCAGCGCGTTGGAGCAGCTGGAGTTCAACGAGTTCGACGTGGTCCTCTCCGACATCCGCATGCCGGGGCGCGACGGACTGCGCCTCCTCTCCGAGCTGCGCACGCTGGCGCCGGAGACGCCGTTCATCGTGGTCACCGCGTACGCCGACGTGGAGACACTGATCGCCTGCGTGCGCGGCGGCGCGTACGACGTGGTGGAGAAGCCGCTGCATCTCTCCGCGCTCACGGCGGCGGTGGACCGGGCGCTGGAGAAGCGTCGTGCGGCGGTGGAGGCGCATGCACCACCGCGGGGAATGGCCTTCACGGAGACCTCCGACCCGGCGGTGCTGGCCAATCACATCGTCGGCGTGGTGCGCCAGGACCTGGACGCGGACACCGCCTCGCTCATGCTGCTCAATGACCTGGGGCAGCTGGTGATTGCCGGCGCGCACGGCCTCTCCGACGAGCTGGTGGCGCAGACCACCGTGGCGCTGGGAGAAGGCGTGGCGGGGCGGGTGGCCGCCGACCGCAAGCCCGCGCTCATCCAGGCCCGGGGGCCGGTGGACCCGCGCTTCGCGGACCTGGTGGGTCGGCGACGCACGCGCTCCTCCGTGGTGTATCCGCTGGTGGTGGGGACGCGGCTGCTGGGCGTGCTCAGCGTGGGGCGCCACGGCGCCAACCGGCCCTTCCGTCAGAGGGAGCTGCAGCGCATGAGCCTGCTGGCCATGGGCGTCGCGCTGGCGGTGGACAACCTGAGGCTCACCCGTGAGATGGCCGCGCAGGAACGCCTGGCCGCGATTGGTCAGCTGGCCGCCGGCGTGGCGCACGAGATCAACAACCCCGTCACCTGGGTGCTGGCCAGCCTCAAGGGCATGACCGAGGAGCTGGACGCCTTGCAGGCGGATGACCCGGTGGCGCGCTCTCGCGCCGTGGGGAACGTGGCGGAGATGCTCACCGACGCCACCGAGGGCGCGCAGCGCATCCGCGAGATTGTGCGCGACATGCGCTCACTCTCCCGCACCGACGCGGCCCTGGACCAACGTTTCGACATCAACGACGCGGTGCACGCCGCCATGCGCATCTGCACCCCCGCCCTGCGCGAAGCCGGCGCCCGCGTGCAGCTCCAGCTTGGCGACGACGTGGAGGTGCTGGGCAGCGTGGGCCGGATGAGCCAGGTGGTGATCAACCTGGTCACCAACGCCGCGCACGCGGTGGAGGGATTGGAGCCGTCACGTCGTCAGATCACGGTGCGCACGTGCCGGCAGGGGGACCGCGTGCTGGTGGAGGTGGGCGACCGCGGACGCGGGATTGCGCCGCACCACGTGCGTCGGGTGTTCCAGCCGTTCTTCTCCACCAAGGCGGAAGGGCAGGGCACGGGGCTGGGATTGTCCATCTGCCAGGAGCTGGTCCGTCGTCACGGCGGGGTCATCACCGTGGATTCCGAGGTGGACGTGGGCACCCGCTTCCAGGTGCACCTGGCGGCGGCGGACCCGGAGGTCTCGGCGCTGCCCCTGCCGCACATGCCGCCTGGTGCGGAATTGGCGTTGTCGTTGGCGGGCTGACTCTCGCCGCGTCATGCGTCTCATGACATCGCGTGCGGCACGGAGCCCCAACTGCTGGCCGTCCCGACGTGCACGGCGCTATAACGCTGCGCCATGGCGCTCTCGTCGGAAACCTGGGTCAAGCTCTACAAGCGGTTTGACCCCAAGCTCAGGCTCGCGGAGACCGAAGAGAAAGAACTCTATGTCCAGCGTCCGGGGGCAACGGCTGACCGGATCCTGCAAGCGCTGCCGCTGGAGGAGGTTGGGAAGTGGGTTGTCTGTGGCTCCATGGGCAGCGGCAAGAGCTCCGAACTGGTGCACCTGGCCAACAAGCTCTGGAAGGACCACACCGTCATCGGCGTCGACCTGGCAGCGTCCAGTGCGCGCGTGGACAGCCTCACGCCCCCCGAGGTGCTTTTCCTCCTTGGCGCCGCAGCGGTGGTGCGTGCCAGACGTGATGGACACGATGTCTCGGGTGCGTCGCTCAGTGAATTGTCGTCTGCCTTCCACGACCTGATCGACCCCAAGGACCGCCGCTCCCAGGTCGATGTGGAAAGCCTCATCGAAGGCGTCTCCCTCTTTGCCACGGCCATGGATGCGTCCGCAGGTGCCCTTGCCGCTCCGGCTGGAGCGTTCGTCAAGGCGCTCCTCGGGGGGGCCACGCGTCACGTGAAGGAGGGGGAGCCGGAGGTCGAGAAGTTGGTGCTGGCCGTCGACGCGGTGCTCTCGGACGTCGCCGCCAGGATGGACCCGCCGATGCTGCTCGTTGACGGCCTGGACAAGGTCACTGACCTCGCCACGATTCGGGCGCTCTTCACCACAACGAGACTCCTGGCCCGGCCCAAGGTCCCGATCGTGTACTCCGGCCCCATCACGCTCATGCTCTCCACCGAGTGGCATGCGGCCAGCGCAGCCTTCAAGCAGGAACGCCTCACGAATGTTGTCGTGGCGCGACCTCCCAAGGAGCTGGTGGATCGCCTCGAGCTTGACGTCGCTGGTGACAAGATCACGGCGGGTTGTCGCGCCATGCGGGAGGTGGTGGAGCGACGCCTCCGGTACCACGGCGTCGACGTGGACCAAGCCTTCTCTGGCGACGCGCTGGCGTCGATCATCACTGCGTCTGGAGGCGTCCTGCGGGACTTGGTGCACCTGGTCAACCGCTGTTGCGCGCTGGCGCATGCGGAGGCGAGCAAGCAAGGCGGCGCCATCGTCACGGGCCAGATGGCAGCAGACGCCATCACTGAGATGCGCAAGGAGTTCGAGGTTACCCTGACCACAAATCGCGTGGACGAACTCAAGCACGTCAAGCAGTACGGAGAGCCTAAAGGACTCACCGAAGAGTCCGCGCGCCTGTTGCTCAGCGGGTACGTGCTTCCGTATTCGAACGGCAAGGTCTGGTTCGAGCCTCATCCGGTGCTGCGTGGCGCGCGTCGGGATTTGTGATGGCGGGCTCTTCTGACGGCGCGCTGGAGCGAATTCGACGCACGGTCGAACTGTCGGAGCCGCTGGCACTCATCTTTGTGGCGGGGCCTCCCTTCCGCGCCCGCGCAGCATTGGAGCGCATTCGAGCGGTGCTCCCGGCTGACCGACCCGCCCTGTGGCACCGCCTGGACCAAAAGGGTGGGGAGGATCTGGTTGGGGCCGTGACGCGGTCGGGGCTGGAGAATCCCATCGTCCTCGTGCATGGGCTGGAGAACCTGAACGACGAGCGGCGTGCGTACGTTGAGGCCGTGCTCAATGTGAACCGGGACCGGCTCCGGGAGGTGCGGGCCGCTGTGATCTTCTGGATTCCGGAAGGCGAGCTTGCCAGCTTTCCGGTCCGCGCCCCCGACTTGTTTCACTGGCGCGCCATGTTGGTGACGCCGTCCGACCTCGAGATTGTTCCGGACGAAATGGTGGAATCGACATCGGCATACCTGGACTACCTCCGGGAGGAAGGCCTGGGCGAACTGCTCAAGGAGCCACTCGCGTACCTTGTGCACGAAGATTGGAATGAGATCGCAATCTGGCTCCATGAGAACATTCGAAGTGCAATCCTCGACGTGCCGGGGAGCGGCAAGACCACCATGATGTTCAATCTGATGTGGTTCATGGCCTCCGGACGTGTCGGCTCGAGCGTTCCTGTCCTCGTGGGAGCGATGGAGCTTTCGCGAGTCGATGAACTGAACCTCGCGACTGTGACGAACCTTCGCGTACCCGAACAACTGAGGCGAACTCCTGACTTTGTCTACGGGCTGGCACAGAAGGGCGAGTTGGTGCTGCTGTGCGATGGCTTGGACGAGTTGCCGGAACCGCAGCAAGGGCGTCTGGCGATGGCATTCGAGCGCCTAGCTGACCAGTGGCCGCGAATGCGGATCCTCATTGCCGGACGGCAAGGGACGCGGGTCCCTTCTGGGTGGGCGGTTCGACCTCTCCCTGCGTGGACTGTCGACCGGGCGCGCACCCTTTGGGGCCGCCTCCTTGTCGAGGATGATCCAAGCGCCGACGTGGACTCCATTCTGGCCGCATTGGAGCACAGCCTGACGCTGTTGACGGAGACGCTGCCGGCCCCTCGCTTCTCCGTCATCGGATACCACGCCTGGATGCGCACCCTTCGTCGAGGACTCACCGGGGAGATGCGACCGGTGGATTTCCTGAGTGAGCCATTTCGGTATGCCGTGCCCAGCGCATTTGCGCGGAGAGTGCTCCGCCGCCTCGCCCTCGGCGTCGTCTTTGGTGACGCCCAGCAAGTGCGCATCCGAGAGGTCATGCAGGCATTGGCGGACGAGAGTCGTGGTGAGACAAGCGAAGAGGAAGCGAGGCGGATGGCAAGAGTTTTCGAGGATGGGGCCATGTTGGTGTCTTGCTCGCCGGGCGCATACCGCTTTTGGACGCAATCTCTGGAGACTTTCCTTGCCGCCAGGCAGATTGCCTACCTCCTCCCCGGGGGGCTTCCCCTACCATCCCCACTGCATCCAGGTTGGGTGCGAGTGAGATCGTTGGTCGAAGACCTTCTGCGTGACAATTCCGCCGCTATCGGCAGGATGCGAGATTGGTTGAAGGGCGTCCCGACCGGTTGACGCTCAATGCGTAGTTGAGGCATGACGTCGTCACTCACAGAGGGGACAGCACAAGGCTACCAAAAAGACCAAGGCCGCGGGCTGCGCAACCAACTCGCTTCGCGCTCCACCAACCGCACGCGTGTGCGCACGCAGGCAGCGGTGGTCATCCCCACCACGGGCCCGCTGAAGACGATTTTGGAGCGGCGCGTGGCCGAGCGGATGCGCGCCTTCAAGCGCAAGGGCGACCTCTTCCGCTACCCCATCGATCCCCTGCTCAGCGACATCGAGGAGATGGTCTCCGAGCCGGACGCCGACCTGAAGCGCTTCCGCGAAGAGGAAATGCCCGTCACGCAGCGCCGCCTGGAAATGCTTCAGTTGCACGTCGAGGAGTTGGAGAAGGTGGGCGTGGTGCGCCGGACCACGAAAGTGAAGCGGGAGACCGTGGGGGAGGACGTGCAGGCCGCCATGGCCAACGTGCTGGACAAGCGGCTTCGGTTCGCCAAGCGCGGTGTGGCCAATGACATCCCCATGTCGGCGTTTGACGTGCGCAAGGCCACGGGAAGTCCTCGTGCGCTCTATCGCGCTGTCGCCGAAGTCCTGCGCACTGAAGCTGACCCGTTTCAGTGGACGGGTGTGATCAGGCAGCCTTCGGGGCCGCTGATCGGACGCGCTCGTACTCTGCCGGAGTCATGTACTCCAGTGTCGAATGGCGACGCTTCCGGTTGTAGAAGACTTCAATCCACTCAAAAATGCTGTCTTTCGCTTGCTGCCTCGTCTTGAAGTTGACGTCGTGAACAACTCCTTCTTGAGCGTGGCGAAGAAGCTCTCCGCCACCGCGTTATCCCAGCAATCACCCTTGCGACTCATGCTGCAGACGATCCCGTGGAGAGCGAGGGCTTCTCTGTAGTCGCCACTTGCGTACTGGCTTCCACGATCTGAGTGATGGGTGAGCGTCCTGGGTGGTTGCCGGTGAACCAGGGCCATGTTGAGGGCGGACAGCACCAATCCCCGCTCCATGTTGTCGTCCATCGCCCAGCCCACCACCCGACGAGAGTACAGGTCCAGGATCGACGCCAGGTACAGCCAACCCTCCTGGGTCGGAATGTACGTGATGTCGGTGACCCAGACTTTGTTGGGCTCGTCGACGTGGAAGTTGCGCTCCAGGACGTTGGGCGCCACGGGGTGTTCGTGCTGGGAGTCGGTCGTCTTCACGAACCGCCGCTTCCGACGCGCGTGTATGTCCTGCTGGCGCATCAGACGCGCGACCCGCTTGCGGCCGACGCGGACACCATCGGCTCGGAGGTCGGCGTGGATGCGGGGGCTGCCGTAGGTCCCACGGCTCTCCTGGTGGGCCTTCTTCACCGAGACGGCCAGCTCCCGGTCCCTGACCGCCCGCGGCGATTCTGAGCGAACCTGGGACGCATAGAAGCCACTGGCGGACACGCCCAGCATTCTGCACATGAAGCGCACCGGGTAGTTGGCCTTCTCCGCCGCCATGAAGCTGAACTTCATGGACTCTCCTTCGCGAAGAAGGCCGCCGCTTTTTTTAGGAAGTCCCGCTCCATCTGCAGCCGGCGGTTCTCCTTACGCAGCGACGCCAGCTCCTCTCGCTCGGCGCTGCTGAGGGCACCGACGCCCTTGGGGCCCGCCTCCGACCTGACACGCTTGACCCAGCTGCCAAGCACGGAGGGCACGATGCCGAGGTCACGAGCCACCTGGCTCACCGACTTGCCGCCCTCGAGCACCAACTTGACTGCCCCCGCCTTGAACTCCGCATCGAACACACGCTTCTTCCGCTTCTCCATTGGGACATCCTCTCACGTCTGCTGACCTTTCGTAGGTGTCCACCAAAACGGGTCAACTCCACACCCACGAAAGATGAGCTCTCCAATTTCGACAGCCCTCGTCGCGCCAGGGAGTTGTGGCAGGACCTGAACGACGCCAATGAAGCGCTGGGCGGGCTGGTGGGGGCGCGGGTGAAGCTGGGCGCGGAGGGGCGCGGCAACACCGCGCGCAAGCAGGCGCTGCTCTCCTCCCTCTACGACCTGGCGCTGTGGCTGAGGCGCTGGGGTGGCGCCATGGCCGGCGGCGATGTGCTGGCGCGGAAGCGCTGGCGCCTGGACAACCTCTTCCCCGGTGAGAGCAAGCTGAAGCCGGGTGTCGAGGACATCGTGGACAGCGCCGTCACCGAGCCGGATGACGACCTGCAGGATACCGTGGCGGCCCCTGCTAGTCCCAGCCGCCGCCCCGTGCCGGCCTGAGCGCGCGTCGCGCAGACCCTGGGACCGCCCGACAATCACCCGGGACCCTTAGACAAGCACCCGGGACCACTTCGGCAGTACCCGGTAACGCCCGACAATCACCCGGGACCACCTCGGCAGTAGCCGGGATTGTCTCGGCAGCACCCGGGACCACCTCGGCAGTACCCGGGGATGTCTCGGCAGCACCCGGAATCATCCAGGCAGGCTGCAGAAGTGTTCCCGGGTGATTGTCGCGCATCCCGGGAACTTGTCCGAACGTGCCCGGCCAATGGTCCGAACGGCCCGCGTGCCGTCATGGGGGGCCGTCTGGGCATGAGCGACGCGGCACGGACCCGGTGCGTCATCCATCTTTGCAGTCCGCATTCACCACGGCGATGTTCCCGAGCGACGATCCGATGGCGATCGCCCCAGCGGTACCGCCAATCATCGTGCCGCCAAGGATGGCGCCCCAGTAGATCATGGGAACGGGAATGCCCGTGTTTTGGGAGAGCTGCTTGGTTGCTTCGTCGGTGGGGCTCGAGAGCCAGTGGATGGAACGTTCCGCGGCTGCCGCGAATCCTCCTCCCGTGAGAAAGGTGCTCACCGGCGCCACCAGTGTGAACAGGCCACCGAGGTGGGGCCGGAACGGACAGATGGCCGCGTCAAGATAGGTCTTGGCATCCCGGGGATGCAGGA
>JBFMGU010000096.1:0-36432 GCA_040752415.1 Myxococcota bacterium | reverse complement strand
CCCGGGAGTGGCACGCCGCCGCCACCGCCACCCGGCAGGGGAACGCCACCGCCCGCGCCGCCACGAGGCAACGCCACGGCTCCGCCGCCGCCGCCGGGCAGGGCCACGCCGCCGTCGGAGGGCATCCCGCCCACGTGCGTGGAGTCGCTGTCACCCCCAGCCGGCGCGGCCGCCGGTGCGTTGACCACGAAGGCGTGCAGACACTTGGGACACTTGATCTGCACGCCCTGCGGCGGGATGCGCTTCTCGTCGACGTTGTACTGTGAGCTGCACTGCGGACACTGGATGCGCATCTTGTTCCCGAGCGAGTCGTTTGGGCTGGCCGCGCGACGGCCCGGGACCGCGGTTCTGATCCATCCCGCGGCCCCGGCTGCGGGCACGCCATGCCCTGGCACACTACCGCACAACGCCGCCCGCAAGCGAAAAAGCCCGCGGCACGCTCCCACCGCGCCAACCGCCCAGGGTCAAGTGCGCGGTCGGGCTTGACAGACCGAGCCGGAACCAGGGTTTGATGGACACAATGGTCGCTCTCCTGTGCGCCGCCGCGCTGATGCTCCCCATGGCCAAGCCGGCCAACCCTGCTCCGTCGGGGCGGTCGGTGATTCTGCTCGTGGACAGCTCGCCGTTGCTGACGCCGGAGCTTCGTTCCCCGTTGCAGGCCGGCCTGCGCACCGAGGTGGAGCGCAGCGCGAACTACCGCTGGGTGGAGCCCCCCGCCATCTCGCTGGATGAGCTTGCCCTGGCCCTCAACTGCAGCGGCATGGACGACGTGTGCATCCGCAAGGCCGGTGACACGCTGAAGGCCGACGCCGTGATCCTGGCCGCCGCCAGCTCCACCCCGCGCAAGGAGGTGGTGCTCACGCTGGTGCACCTCAAGCCGCAGAAGCCCACGCGCATGGCCGCGGTTCCGCTGCAGGAGCCGGATTCCACCGTGGGCGCGGCCCGTCAGGCGCTCCGCGCGCTGCTGGGCCCGGTGAAGCCCACGCGCCTGGTGGTGCTGACCACGCCGCCCGGCGCGGTGGTGCAGCTGGACGGTGAGCACAAGGGCGCCAGCCCGCTGACGCTCAACGACATCCCGGAGGGCGCGCACCGCATCACCGTCAGCAAGGCAGGGCTGGAGCCGCAGACCGTCGACGTCAACATCCCCGTGGGGGAGTCCACCGAAGTGAAGGTGACCCTCTCCTCCGTCCCCGGCGCGGCCCCCGCCGCCACCGTGGGCGCGCAGGCCACTCCGACGGAGGCGGCGCCCGAGGAGCAGGAGGAGGGCGGCGGGATGCGTTACGCCGTCACCGGCACCGGCGCGGTGGGCGCAGGTGGCGGGTTGCTCTCCCTGGTGGTGGCCGCGGCGGCGTTGGCTTCCGCGAGCGCCGTGGTGGCCTTCAGCGCGTACCTCTTCACGGTCAACCAGACCGAGGGACCGCGGAACGTCGTCGGTCCCATCCGCGCCAACCAGACGCAGATCGTGGTGTTCCAGATCGTCTCGGGGGTGCTGTTCGCGGGAGCTGCCACCTTTGGCCTGGCTGGCGCGGTGGGCGTGCTTGCCGGCGTGGCCGTGGCCCTGGCCGGGACCATGATGGGCGGGGAGTGATTCCCCTCCGTTCCCGACGACAAACCGCTCAGGGAACCAGGCGCAGTCGCGGCGTGGTCGACGGTGTGACGGGCTTGCCGCCCTTGGCCTGCGCCCTCAGGTAGCGCGCCACCGGCTCACGCCAGTGCAGCGCGGTCTCCTCGGGGTTGGCGTCGTACTCCTTGAACCGGTACTGGTCTCCGCCGCGGTACATGAAGTCGTTGATGACCACGCGGTAGGTCCGCTTGCGATCCAACGGCGCGCCGCGACGGTCCGTGACGTTGAGGATGGTGCGCTTGCTGCTCGGCGTCTCCTGCTTGAACTCCACGGTCAGACCGCCCGGGATGCTCTGCGGGTTGGACAACACCTCGATGAGCTGCTCACCCGTCAGGCTGACCACGAGCAGGTAGTTGTCGAACGGCATGGCGCCAATGAGGTCCTTCATGTGGATGGCCGGACCTTCCACGTCCTGACGGAACCCGCCCATGTTGGTCACCGCCGCGTCGACGTGCGGAAGCGCCTCCATCCAGCTATCCACGACGAGATACCCCATGGTGTGCACCGGGAACTGCCGATGCAGCCCCTGCGGCACCTCCGCCAGCAGCTCTGCACCGCGCGCGTCCGCCTGCAGGCGCGCCTCGGCAATGACGCCCATCAGCCCGTCGTGGGGCGCGTAGTTGGGGGTCTTGATGTTGCCCGCCACCGGCTCCACCGTGACGCGCGTTCCCTGCAGCGCGAAGTTGTCCCCGTCCAACGTCAGCACCACGCGACAGTACGCACGCGCGTAGCCACCGGGGTTGCAGAAGATCACGTCGTCGACGGGGTTGCCGGGCGTGGGGTCGTCGGTCTCCAGGCTGCTGACGTGGCGGTGACCGCAGATCACCAGGTGGATGCCCATGGCGCGCAGGTGCGGGGCCAGCGGCTTCATCTCCGGCAGGTCGGCGTGGGCCAGCAGCACGATGACCTGAGCACCCGCGGCCTTCAGCGCCGGCACCTCGCGCTGCAGCGCCTCCAGGTACGGGCCAAACTCAAAACCACCCACGTTGCGCTTGTCCGTGGTGTGCGGCGTCTCGACGGTGGAAAGCCCGATGAGCCCCACCTTCACGCCGCCCGCCTCGGTGATGGTCCAGGGCCGCACGAAGCGCGGGTTCTGACGCGTGCCACGCTGGTACACGTTGGCAGCGAGCAGCGGGAAGCTGGCCTCGGAAGCGCGGCGGGCCAGTGCGTCGGGGCCAAAGTCGAATTCGTGGTTGCCCAGGCTGGCGGCGTCGTAGCCCATGGCGTTCATGACCTGCACCATGGGACGGCCCTGCAGCACGGTGCTCTCATACGGGCCGGTCCACATGTCCCCGCCGCTGACCAGCACCGCGTTCTGCGGGCTGTAGCGCTCCTTCCCGACGAGCTGCCCCATCAGGTAGGCCATGCCGCCCTGGAATGTGTCGCTGTTGCGCGACGTCAGAGGAGACATCCAGCCGTGCTCGTCGCTGGTGGCCAGGATGAGAACCTGCTTGGGCGGGGTGGGGACCTTCTGCTGCGCGCCGGACTTCTGGGCCACGCCCACCTGCGCCGTGAACGAGAGCGCCAGGGCGACGAGAGCGGCAAGGACGGGACGACGGACAACCGGCTTGAGCATGAGGACCACCCGAGGTGCGGAACGCCAAACGTAATGAGCAGACGACGCACCCCGCAACATCCATTCACGCCGGTGGCGGTAGCTCGTAGCTGAGCAGTTGGCAGCGGATGGGCCCGTTGAACAGCGCGTGTCGACGGACGGGATGGTGCCCGAAGGCGCGCTCGAAGTCCTTGTGCCCGGCCAGGATGTGCACTTTCCACCCGCCCCAGTGCTTCGCGGCCTCGCCCATGCCTCGGTAGAGCCCAAGGATCTGCAGCGGTTTGCCCAGGCGCTCCGCGTAGGGCGGGTTGGTGCACAGGATGCCGCCGGTGGGCGGGAGGCGGAGGTCGCGCACGTCGCCCTTCTCGACGGTGACGTGGGGCCGCACCTGCGCGCGCTCCAGGCTTTCCTCCAGCTTCTCCATGGGCCCGGCAAAGCGCTCCCGCGCCAGGATGGGCGGCAGCCCCTCGGTCCGCATGGCCGCGCGCGCCTGGTGCTGCATCTTGTGCCAACGCGACTGCCGCTCCCCGGCAAAGCCCGGCCAGCGCTCGAACGCGAAGTGTCGACCGAGCCCGGGCGGCCTGCGCATGGCCATCCACGCCGCCTCCACCACGAGGGTGCCGCTGCCCGCCATGGGGTCGCAGAACGGCTCCTCACCCGTGTAGCCGGCCAGGATCAGGATGGCTGCGGCCAGCGTCTCCTTGAGCGGCGCCTCCACCTGCTGCGGGCGGTATCCCCGTCGGTGCAGCGGCTTGCCGCCCAGGTCCAGGGACACGTCCACCTTGTTCCCGTGCACGTGGATCACCACCGGCACGTCCGGGTTGCGCGCGTCGACGTCGGGGCGGGCGCCCACGGATTCCCGCATGGCGTCGACGATGGCGTCCTTGGCCTTGAGCGCAATGAACCCGGTGTGCCGCAGCGACTCACTCCCGCCGGTGGCCTCCACCGCAAAGGTGTGCTTCGTCGAGAGGTGCTCCTTCCACGGGATGGCGCGCACGCCCTCGTACAGCGCTTCCGCGGTGGTGCCCTCAAAGCTGGCCAGCGGCGTGAGCACACGCATGGCGGAGCGCAGGTGCAGACACGCGAGCATGCCGGCGTCGTCGTCACCGATGAAGGAGACACCGCCGCGCGCCTGCCGCACCTTGTGCATGCGCAACGCCTTGAGCTCCTGCGCCAGCGCGGGCTCGGTGCCCAGCGCGCAGGTGGCAAACAACTCGGTCACGGAATGCTCATCCCTCGCCGGTGGGGTTGGGCGTCTTCTCGTCCTCGAAGCCGGACGCCATCATCTTCTCCAGCGTGTCCTCACTCCGACGCAGCCCCAGCCGCGCCATGATCTCCCGCACGCGCGGGTAGTCCGCCAGGATCTTCTCGACGGGGCCCTTGTCAAACCGCAGCAGCTCCAGCTCACTCAGCGCGGTCACGGTGGCGCTGCGCGGCTGCTGCGTGAGCACCGCAATCTCACCAAAGAACGAGCCGCGCCCCAGGGTGGCCACCTGCTTGGGCGTGCCAAAATCGTCGACGGTGACGCTCACCGCGCCCTTGAGGATGACGTAGAAGCTGTCACCCACCTCCCCTTCCCGCACCACCACGTCGTCCTTGGCCAACACCTTGCGTTGCGCAATGTCCATCATGCGCTGACGCCCGGCGTCGTCCAGGAACTCGAACAGCTTGCTCTGCTTGGTGAAGGCCTCAATGGAGAGGCCAAGCTCATCCGCCATGGCGCCAGTCTCCCCTTGCCACGCCCACCCGGCAAGCCCGTCAGCGCGGTCCGCGCAAGCGCTCCAACATGATGGCCGCCGCCGCCCGGACGCTCAGGTGGTTGTACTCCGTCCCGTCGGCGCGCGGGCGACCGCGGATGGGCTCCAGACGCCCGGTGCACAATGCCAACGCGTCGTCGGCCAGGCCGTGCGCGGTGCCCAGCAGCATGAGGACGGCGGGAAGCTCGTCAATGCGCTGGCGCGCCTCCGGGAAGCTCATGGTGCCGGGCGCGGCGCGGGCCGCGGTGGACCAGGCCACGGCGGGGGCACCGGCGTGCGCGGACTCCAGCGCCAACGCCTCCTGGATGCTGCCCACCACCTCCATGCACGAGAACGCCAAGGCGCGGTCCGGGTTCTTGCGCGCGCCCGCGCCCTGCGTCCAATGGTGCACCAACCGTCGACACAGCTCCCGCTGCGCGTGCACCGGCGTGACGATGTAGAAGCGGTCGACGCCAAAGGCGGTGCAGCTGCGCGCAATGTCGTGGAGGTCGGTGTTGGTGACGGCGGAGGTGATGGTGGAGCCGTCCTTGTGGCGCACCGGGTGATGCACCAGTGCCACGGAGAAGCGGCCCATCAGGAGGACGCCTTGGCCTTCTGCCAGCGCTGCATGGCCTGGAGCCCGTCGTACGCGGCGTACTTGTAGGCTTCCGAGAGCGTGGGGAAGTTGAAGACCATGTCAATGAAGTCGTGGATGGTGCCGCCCTTGCTCACCGCCAGGCTGCCGACGTGGATGAGCTCCGTGGCACGCTCGCCGATGATGTGCACACCCAGCAGCTTGCCGGTGGCCGCCTCGAAGACCAGCTTCAGCATGCCCTCGGTGTCGCCGATGATCTGGCCGCGTGCGTTGTCGCGGAAGCGGGCCCGCCCGACGAGCGCGTCCAGCTTCTGTTCATGCGCGGTCTCCTCGGACAGGCCCACGTAGGAGACTTCCGGGATGGTGTAGAGGCCAAACGGCAGCGTCTCACTGACCTTCTGCTTGTAGGCAATGCCGAATGCATGACACATCGCCACGCGCGCCTGCTCCATGCTGGTGGAGGCCAGCGCGGGGATGCCAATGACGTCGCCAGCGGCGTAGATGTGCGGGAGCGCGGTCTGGTAGCTCCCATTGACCTCCACCTGCCCGCGCTTGTTGGTCTTGATGCCCAGCTTCTCCAGGTTGAGGCTGCCGGTGGAGCCCATGCGGCCCTGCGCCCAGAGCAGCTTGTCCGTCGTCAACGTGCGGCCGCTCTTCAGCACGCACTTCACGTCCTCCTTGCCCTCGATGGTGCAGCTCTCCAGTTCCTCCTCGAGCAGGATGTTGACACCCAGGCCCTCCAGCGCGCGGTGGAGCACGTCGCCAATCTCACGGTCCAGGAAGGGCAGCAGGCGGTCCCGGTTCTCAATGAGCGTGATCTTGGGCCCCAGCGCGGCAAACACGCTGGCGTACTCACAACCAATGACGCCGCCCCCCACCACCGCCATCGACGTGGGAATGCGGTCGATGTCCAGGATGGTGTCGCTGTCGAAGACCTCGCGGTCGTCGAAGGGGATGTTGGGCGGGCGGTAGGGATGGCTCCCGGTGGCGACGAGGAAGTAGTCGCCGGAGATGCGCTCCGAGCCGCCGCTGCGCCGCTTCACCTCGACGGTATGCGCGTCCAGGAACGTGGCCGTGCCGTAGACAAGGTCGATCTCGTGCCGTTCGATGTTGCGCTCGATGCGCTCCCGCTCCCGCTCCACGACGAAGCGCTTGCGGTACATGAACTCCCCCACGCTGACCTGGCGACGGATTTCCGCGGACGCGCCGTGGAAGCCGCGGTCGCGCAGGCCGGTGAGGGTGAGCGCGCTTTCACGCAGGGTCTTGCTGGGGAGCGTGCCGGTGTTGAGGGAGGCGCCACCCACCTGGCGGGCCTTCTCCACCATGCACACGCGTTTTCCGAAGTACGCGGCCTGGGCAGCGCCCTTCTCCCCAGCGGGCCCGGAGCCAATGACGACGAGATCGTAGTTCCTGGGTGTGGACATGCAGCGGCCCCTCCGTCGGTCAGGTCGGCGGGGCCGCGTGCTCTAGATCGGCCCGCCGCGGTTCACATGCAACCGCACTCGCGCTGAATACCAGACAGGAAGCCCCAGAGCGCGTCCGCGGCGCGGTGGGCGGCCTCCTTGGCCTCCGCCTGCTGGTCGGCGGGCAGCGCATCCATCAGCGCGGCGACCTCCTGGCTGTGCCACACGTCGGCCTTCTGGTGCACGGTGAAGAACTGGAGGCCGCGCTCGTCGGTGACGCCGTAGAACTTCTTGAGCCCGTCGATCTTGGCGGTGGCCACTTCCGGGACCTGCTGCTCATAGGCGTAGAGCGCGCCCAGGCCGGAGGCGTAGGACTTGCGCGACAGCGACATGAACGTGTCCACCAGCTCACGGGTCTGCGGCTGGGCCTGCTCCGCGTGCACGTCCTTGCGCTCCACACCCAGCCCCTCCGCGAAGCGCAGCCACAGCTCCGGGTGGTTCTCCGCGCCCTTCTCCTCGTCACACAGGTTGTCCAGCAGGACCTGGCGCGCCTGGATCTGCTCGCAGTTGGAGTGCGTGGCGCTGAGGTAGCGGGGGAACGCGGCGACGTGGTGGAAGTACTGGCGGGCGTAGGTCCGCAACACATCCAGCGGCAGCGTCCCGGCGTTCCACGCCTGGTAGAAGGGGTGCTTGAGAAGGTGCTTGGGGGCAAGGCTTTCCGTCAGGGAACGCGCGAACGTCATGACTGGCACTCCGGCAGGCCAAGGGGGTGCGAGGCCCGGCTTGGGGGTGGATGTTCATCGGCCTCGACGGAGGGGTCTGTCAACTCAGCCACGGGCCTGGGCGTGGGGATCCGGACCGGGATGGGGAATTGCCCCCGGCCGGTGTGTTAGGGATGACGCGTGTCGAGCATTCACGGGTGGAAGTTCTCCCTGCCCCCTTCCGTGGGGGATCCGCGCACGCGGGCCGCGCAGGTCCGCACCGCGTTGTCGACCATCGGCTGTAGCACCGTTCGCACGTCGCTGAACTACGCCGCGTTGATGGATGAGCTGCTCAATGGCGCCGTGGCCGCGGCGTGGGCGCCGCCCCTGGTGTGCGCGCGGCTGGAGGCCAATGGCGGCCGGGTCCTGTTGCGTGCACGTCGTGGCGGGGCGGCCAGCTACCGCGCGGTCCTCTTTGCGCGCGCGGAAAAGGGCCTGACGCTGGAGAACCTCAGGGGCACGCGCGCCGGCTGGCTCGACGAGCAATCCATGAGTGGCTACGTGCTGCCCCTGGGCACGCTGCGCGCGGCGGGCGTGGACCCCACGCAGACCTTCAGCCAACAGAAGTTCCTGGGCGCGTACCCCGCGTGTGTGCAGGCGGTGCTGGACGGTCGCGTGGACCTCTCGTCGACGTACGCCTCCAGCGCCACGGTGGACCCGCCCCGCGTGGGCTTTGCGGAGCTGGCGGGAGCGCGCGCCCATGAGCTGGCCGTGGTGGCGTACTCGGTGGAGTGCCCGAACGACGGCATCGTGCTGAGCCCCCGACACGCCGACGAGTGGGAGCAGTTTGTCAACCTGTTTGACTCACTGCTGCAGAGCGCGGCGCCGGCGCGTGCGTTGGCCAAGGCGTTGGAGGTGGATGACTTTGACGTGCCTCCACCGGGTTCGTACCGCGCGCTGGCGGAGCACCTGAAGCTGGAAAAGGCGTGATCAGAAGGTGAGCGAGTCGCCCGGCGTGACGTCGAGAACGGCGCTGGGAGAGCAACGCGCGTCCATGCCGCGGAGCGCGCGGTAGTTCAGGTACGCCCCCAGCACCTTGCGCGCGTAGCCACGCGTCTCGCGGTAGTTGATGGACTCCAGGAACTCGTCGGTGCCGAGGCCCTTGCCGCGCTGCACGAACTTGCGCGCCGCCGTGGGACCAGCGTTGTAGCCACACGCCACCAGCTCCACACGGTCACCAAAGTCACCCTGCAGTCGCTTGAGGTAGCGGGCGCCAAGCGTGGCGTTGACGTCGGGATCCATCAGCGCGCCGGCCTCGAGGGAGCCCTCCTCCGCTTTGCGCAGGTTGCGCGCGGTGGTGGGGAGCAGCTGCATGAGACCCATGGCGCCGGCGGGTGAGCGCACGCCCGGCGCGAAGAGGCTCTCGGTCCGGGCAATGGCCAGCACGAGATCCTCGTCGACACCCTCGGCACGCGCGGCGCGGACCAGCGGCTCGGGTCGCGGATAGGCCAGGCGCAGCCAGCGGGCGTCACCCTGCAGACCGGCCTCGCCTCGTCGTCGGAGGGCCAGCATCACGGCGGCGTGGGCGTCCCCCAGCGACAAGGCGGCCTCCCCCAACGCCAGCGCCGTCTCCTCGGGGCCCTTGCGCCCGACCTCGATGGCCCGACGCAACGCGGAGCGCGCCGACCCCAACGCGCCCACCTGCGTGAGCGCCGCGGCTTCCTCGACGTCACGCACGGCCCCAGCGGGGAGCGCGGGATGCGCGGCCAAGCGCACCAGGGGCTCGAATGCGTCGTCGGGGATGTCCGGCGGTGCGGGCGGGGGTGGCGGGATGGGGAGCGCGGCGCGCTCACAGGCGAAACGCGCGTGCAGGCGACCCGGCTGGCCCTGACACAGCGTCACCCAGTCACGACGAGCGCGCTCCGCATCACCGGCCAGCTCCCACCAACGTGCCGCCCAGTAGCGGGCGTGCGCGCCCCCGTCGGAGCCGCCCAGGCGCGTGGCCACGGCGTCGGCCTTCTCCGCGGCCTTCCGGTGCTCTCCCCGACGAGCCAGCGCGCGCGCCACGAACCACGCCGCATCCTGCTGACGCGCGCCCGGGACCGCGGCCACCTGTTCCCAGTGCGCCAGTGCGTCGTCGATCTTTCCCGCTTCCGCGTAGTGGTACGCCGCCATGTGCCGGCACTCCACGGCCACCGGGTCGCCGGGAAAGCGGTCGGCGACGTCGAGAAGCAGGCGCGCGAGCTCCTCGGAGCCTTTGCCGTTGCCCAACACCTCCGCGCGCATCCGGTGCAGCGTGCTCTCCATGGCGCCGACACCCGCGGCCAGCGCACGGTCCAGGATGCCCAGCGCGTCGTCGTGACGGCCCTGCCCGCGCGCCACCTTGGCCCGCACCACCGCCCAACGCCCCAACAGCTCCGGCTGCGACGGTGGAACACGCAGCATCGCCTCCGCCTCGACGAGCTTCCCCGCTCCCAGCAGTCGCTCCGCCACGCGGATGGCCAGGTCACCGCGCATGCCGAACGGCGGCTTCTCGTCGACAAACAGCTTCAGCAGCGCCTCCAGGCCCGCGTCCGCGTCGACAGGCTCTGCGTCCTCCATCATGTCCAGCGCCAAGCGCGCGCGGAGCTCCGGCTTGGGAGAACACCCGAGCAACGCCCGACGTGCGCCGTGACGTCCCGGGTGCGCGGGCTCACCTCGCAGCGCCGTGCGCCAGGCCTCCGCGGCACCGCAACCCTCCATGGCCATCATGACGTCGGCGAGGAGGTAGCGCGCGCCGCGTTCGCCACGTTTGACCAGGGCGCGGGCCAGGCTGCGCGCCTCGCGGAGCGCCCCTTCCCGACGGAGCGCGGGCACCAGGGCGGCCTGCGCGGTGTTGAACAGCGGGTGGCTCGACGGGACCTTCCGCAGCGCAATGACGGCGTCACGGTTCTCGCCCGCTTCCACCAGCGCCAGACCGGCCATGAGCGAGCCGGTGGCGCCGCCCGCGGCCGACGCCAGCTCCGCTGCACGACGAGGATCTCCGGCCTTCCACGCCGCGCGCGCGGGGCCGAGGGTGTCCGGGAGTGTGTAGGGTTTTTCCGACGAGGAAGGGCGTGCCGCGAGAGGCGCGGCGACGAGGAACAGCAGTCCGGCGATGAGCAACTTCCCAGGCATCATGCCACCGCTGCGCCCCCTACCAGCAAAGCGGGCTTCAGAGGCCGATGATTCCCTGCCGGATGCCCTCGGTGACCGCCTCGACGCGGTTGGTGACGTCGAGCTTCTGGTAGATGTGCTCCAGGTGGGTGCGGATGGTGGCCTTGGAGAGGCCCAGCACCTTGGCGGCCTCGTTGTTGGAGAGGCCCTTGGCGATGATCTGCAGGATCTCCAGCTCGCGCTCGGTCAGCGCGCGGCGGTGCTCGGCGGGACGTGCGCCGTCGGCACCGGCGGGCTTGGCGGCGTCACCACCGGCGGATGCGGGCGGAGGCGGCGCGGCGCCTTCCATGGGAGCGCGGAAGTGACGGAGCAGGCTGCGCGCCAGGTTCGGCTGGATCACGCTGCCGCCGCTCTTCACCTCCTTGATGCTCTCCACGATCTTGTCGGCCTCCGCACCCTTGAGCAGGTAGCCGGAAGCGCCGGCCTTGATGGCCTCCAGCACCTTGTCCTCCTCGTCGAAGATCGTGAAGATCAGGATCTCGATGTTGGGGTGCTTGGCCTTCACCTCCCGCGTGACGTCGATGCCGCTCATCTGCGGCAGGCCCAGGTCACAGAGCAGGACCTCCGGGCTGCAGCGCTCCACTTCTTCGAGAGCGGCTTCACCGGTCACCGCGGTCCCCACGATGTCGATCTCGGGGTAGCCCGCCAACAGCTTCAACTGGTTCTTGAGAATCTTGGGCTGGTCTTCCACGACGAGGACGCGAATCTTATCCATGGCAGCGGGCCCCTTTGAGGCAGTGTCGAAAAACAACGCCCCATCACGCTACCCCACAGAGGGCACCATGGTGCAATTGCCGACTGGCTCAGCGACAGATTTTGAGGTCCGCCCGCCCCAGGTCCTGGCACAGCTCGCCCACCTCGCAACCGCCCTGGCTGTCACAGATGCGACGACAGGTGGGGTCATCACCAAAGTCCTCGCACGCGTGACCGGCCGTGCACGCCGCGTTGGCGCATGAGGCCAGGGGAGCCGCTTGCGGGAGGCATCCCCGCGCTTCGCCGGTGCCCAGGCAGGCCCGTCCACCGGTGCAGGTGTTTCCGTCGCCACAGGGGTCACCGCAGAGGCTTCGTCCGTCGCCGGCGTCGGTGCAGATGAGGCCGGTGGCGCAGAGGCGGTCGTGGCAGGCTTCATGGAGCGCGGCCACCACCACACAGGCGCCCTCACCTTCCGCGCCGCTGTTTGCCCGGCACTCCGTTCCCACCGGACATTCGACGGACCCCGCGTCCGCGCCGCCGCACACGCGCCGACAGAACCGGCCCACCGGCTCCTCGACGCACGCGAGCCCTTCGCTACAGACCGCGGTCACGCAGGAGGTGCCTTCCGGGACATTGAAGTCGTACGTGAACGACGCGGTGGCGGGCGTCAGGTCCAGGTCACCCTGTGCGCCCACGGCGGCGGCTTCCAGCGTGTAGCGCCCGTCGCGCAGACCGGTGAGGACCAGCGGCCCGGCGAGGATGGGCTCACCCCACTCCCCGCCGACGAAGCGGTAACGGAAATGCCGCGCGCTCTCACCGCCGCTCTTGGGCGGGCTCACGTTCACCACCACCGCCACGCCGGAAACACCGGTGATGTACTCGGGCACGGCGGGGTCGATGACGGTGTCGGGGAGGATGCGCGTGGACGCCTCGTCGCTGCGACGCGAGATCGGTCCCTCGTCGCCCGCGGAGGTCACGCCGGCCACGCGGTAGTAGAGCGTGGCGTCGGAGGATTGCTGTTCGGCCAGCGCGAGCGCGGCGGGGGCATCCTCGTCCTTCACGCTGTGCACGTCGGCGGGGACCTCGCTGACCAGCCGACGGTTGCCCGCGTGGTCCTCACGGTAGATGCGGTAGCCCTTCAGTCCCGCGCCGCTCAGCGGGGAGAAATGCACGGTCAACCCGTCCTGCGCGCTGATGCGCACCGCGTACGCGTCCTCGATGTCCGCGCGGTCGAACGGGTTGTCGCGTGGGAGGCACGCGGCGGTCAGCACCAGCATCCCCACGACGAGGCGGCGCATCATGGGCCTTCCTCCGTCGTCGGGGCGGGCTCTTCCGTCGTGGGGGGCGGTGTCGGCGTGGGTTCCGTCTGTGGCGGCGACTTGAGGCCCTCCCCCGGTCCTTCCGGCGTGACGGTGGGCGTTTCCGTCGACGTGACGGAGGGCTTCTCCACGTACTGTCCGGACGGGTCGGTGGGCAGCGTGACCACGCTCAGGACGGCCACGCCAATGGCGGTGAGCAGCCCCACAATGCCCAGCCCGGAAGCCACCGCGGTGGCCGTGCCACCCCACATGAGCCCGTTGGCCAGGTTGTAGAACGTGTCCATGTCCTGGCGCGTGGTGACGACGTGGTAGCGGTCATACGCGAGCTTGGCGCCCACCAGCAGCCCCACGCCGCTGGCCAGCATGACCACGCCCGCCGTGGTGGCAGCCACGCCGCCAATCCCCGAGAGCGCGGCCAGGCCCATCTTGATGCGTCGCTCACTGGCCTCCGGCAGCGCTTCCGGACGCGGCGCCAGCACGCGGTTCTCCTCGGGCCCCACCAGCATGCGGATGCGACCGGGCTTGTGCCACGGCCGACGGATCTCCACCTCGTGATACCCCGGCTCCACGCGCCAGCTCCGCCCGTCCACGCGCTTGCCGTTGAGGAAAACCTCGTCGTCATCCTCGGGGAGACCGGCGGCCAGCGTGATGCGCGCGGGCATGGGTTGCAGCTTGATGGTGCCCAGGTCCAGCACGTCGCCGTCCTTGACGTCGATGCCCTGCAGCGCGGCCACGCGGTGGTGCGCCATCTGCAGCTCCACCTGGCGACGTCCCGGCACCACCTCCACGTCGCGCGCGGGGGTGACGCCCAGGTCGCGTCCGTCGATGAACAGGCGCGCTCCGACGGGCTCCGACGTGATGGTGACCTTCCCGTGCTGCTTCACCAGCTCCACGGAATGGGAGATGGCGCGCCCCGCCTCCGCGCTGCCCTGCCACACCGCCCGACGGTAACCCGGCGCGGTGAACTCCACGGTGCGCTTCCCCTCCGGCACGGGAATGGCCTCGCCGGTGAGCGGAAGGAACGCGTTCCCGTCGAGCGAGTAGACCGTGTTGGGTGCGTTGGAGGAGAAGACCAGCATGGCAGCGGGCTTGAGGTCGAAGTGCTGCCACGGCGCGGATTCCAGCGTGGCCTCCACCAGGCGCTCCTGCGGCCCATGTCCCGGCGCCACCACCTTGATGCTGTGCCAGCCCACCGTCACGCGCGGCACGGTCACGGGGACCTGTCCCACGTCCTTCCCGTCGACAAAGGCGCGCGCGGAGCTGACCTGGGAGCTGATGCGCAGCGTGGCCACGGGCATACCGTAGGTGGCCTGGCGGATGAACCCGCGCAGCACGTCGGTGCCGAGCACGATGAAGCGGCTGGACGGAGCACCACGCGCGCGCGAGGGACCCAGGTGCACGCCGAGCAACGTGTTGTCGGGGGCCAGCACGGCGGCACCCACGTCGGCGCCGGTGCCTTCCGTGACGGCGTCGCAGGTCAGGTAGCCGCGCGCCAGGTTGCCCCACGGCCCGGTCTGCGTGCCCACCACGGTGGCGCTTCCCTCCGACCACGGCAGCCCGCCTTCCATGCCACGCACGTTCACGCGCGCGCCTTCCTTCACGGGTGCACCGCCGTAGAGCGGCAAGGCATGGAGGCCACCGGCGGGCTCCAGCGTGATGAGGGCCAGGCCCAGCTCGTCGTCCCGGAAGCTGACCACGCCCACGCGCTCTTCACCGGCCCGCACCAGCACCTTGACGCGCCGACGCTGTCCCACAGCTTGGGTGGGCGTGACCACCAGACCCTCCTCGGCCACCACGACGCCAGCCAGGGGCGCACTGCGCGCGTCCTGGGCTTCCAGCATCACCACACCGTCAGACTGCTTGGGGCTCTGGGCCAGCACGGATGCGGCCAACAGGAGGGCGATCACGGCAATGGGCTCGAGGGGTTCCTTGGGTGGGGTATAGCAGGCGGGCAACCGTTGCGCTGCATGTCCTCCTGATCACAACGGTTTCCGTGACGACGGAGAATCGGCTCTCAATCCAGGTAACGCCGCTTGCTCAGGTAGCCCACCATCTCGGCGGCGCAGTGGTCGCAGTAGCCGAACTGCTCCTTGAGCCGCGTGAGCAGCGTGTCCACCTGCTCGCGTTCCCGGGCATCCATCTCCTTGGCCTCATTGTGGACGACCTTGAGATAGTTCTGGGCAATGCGCCGCACCTGACGACGACGCTTCTCATAGAAATCATCCCGCAGCTTGCGCAGCTGCACGTGGAAGATCTCCTTGTAGTCGGGCTTCTCGCCGCTGGGCCGGTCCAGGCTGTGCGCGCCAATGGTGCCGATGATGGCCCGACGGAACGCGGCCTCGTCCTCACCCTTGGGCACCAGCACGTCCTCGATCTGGCGCATCAGCTCGCGGTCGGGGTCTTTGAGGCCGCGGGTGACGGCGTCGGGGACCTTCTCGCCCTTGACCCACGCGGTGATGTTGCGGACGTAGCGCTCAAACAGCTCCAGCGTGCTCGCCTCCTCGACGAGACCCATGGCCGCGCGCACCTCCTCGTCCACCGCGTCCAGGTGCCAGCGCTCCACCTCCTCCACGAAGGCGGCGGCGTCCCGGTAGCCGTGCTTGCGGTCGCGTCCCAACCACTCATAGACGCTGGTCTCCCGGCACAACGCGCGCAGCTCCTGCAACACCGCCAGCGGGCTCAGACACGCGTGGGCCTTGTTGTGCGCGGCCTGCATCAGCACGGCGCGGATCTCACGCGCGCTGGCGCCAAAGCGACCCTCGTAGTCGGGCTGGTTCTCGCGCTCGCGGTAGAGGTCGGGGATGAACTTCTTGAGCTCCCGCGCCTGCTGGTTGGACAGGCGGTCGGGCACCACGCCGTCGTCGTAGAGGGCCAGCTTCTCGGCGGGCTTCAGCTCGTGCAGCAGGTCGCGCACGCTGGTGGGGTAATGCGTGGTGTCGGGCGGCTCCAGGCGGGTCAGCACGGAGAAGCGCGCGGCCACCTCCACGGCGTGCGGGGCCACGTGACGGTCCAGCACGCTGCGACGCACCATGTCCTTGTAGATCTGCACCTCGTCGGAGATGCGCATCAGGTAGGGCACGGTGACCAGCTCGATGCGGCCCTTGAAGCTCTGCCAGTCCGGGTACGCCTTGAAGGCATCCAGGTGCGTCTCGTTGGACGTGGCCAGCATGACCTCGTCCAGGAAGACGGTCATGAACTCCAGCGAGGCGCTCTGCGTCTCCGTGGCGCTCAGCAGGTACTTGAACGCCTCCACGGGGCGCTTGAGGAGATCATTGAACTCCAGCACGCCGCGGTTGGCGTCGACGAGCGGACCGCCCGCCTCATGCAGCACCACCGCCTGCATGCTCACGGGGAGGTTGGCAAAGGACCGGTCCGCGGTGACCGGGCGGCTCCACCCGTCCACGCTCATCTGCGGCTCCACCGTCACGGCGCCGGTGCGGTAGCGACGGGACAGGTAGAAGCGCTCCACCTGCACGTGCCGCAGCACCTCGGCCAGGTCACCGTTGTGACTGTTGAGCAGCGCGTCGAAGATCGAGCGGCAACGGGTGCACAGCTCGCCGCGCAGCAGCACGTGGGGGATCTGGAAGTCGGCGGGGAGCAGCCCGCGCTCGCGCGCGTCCTTGATGAGGGCGGCGCGCTCGGCCCGCGGCAGGATGAGCAGCGGGTGGTCCTTCATGTTGCACGGGATGCGCGCGTCCAGGTCCTTGCTGTCCAGCTGCGCGTAGGAGCCCAGCGTGGAGGACGGCCGGTCCGAGCCGAATCCCAGCCCGCCCTTCTGCACCTTGCTGGTCGGGAAGACCCAGGAGAAGCGGTAGAGCGCCCCCTTGGGGTCACGACTGAAGTTCTCCGCGGCGCCGATCAACGCGGCCAGGATGCTGCTCTTGGCGCTGCCGTTGGGTCCGTGCAGCAGCACCAGGCGGTCGGTGCGGCCGGAGCGCGTGAAGTTGCGCAACAGCTTCACCAGCTGCGCCTGCACCTGCTCCTGTCCCGCCACGCGGCCCAGGCCGTCCTCCCAGGGCAGGTCAAAGACCTTGTAGCGGGTCACGGTGCCGTAGGGACGGTGCACCTCGGTGGTGCCAAAGTGCTCCACCGCGTCGACGAGGAACTGCGCCGAGCCTCGCAGGTGGATGGTGGGCTCCTGCAGGAGCAGCGACAGGTATTCGTCGTAGGGGAGCACCGTGCGGTCACGGTCGAAGCTCTCCTTCACGCGGGAGGCGGCACTGCGGAGGAACTGGGAAGAATCCATGGTGCGGGACACCTTGGGGGTGATGCGAGGGAACCCAAGCGGAAGGACCACAGGTACTGTAACGCGCACCGGGACGCAGGCCCCAGTCGACGGACGACCTCAGCGTGCCTGGGCCGGATCCTCAAGCAGGCCCGAGGGGTCCGTGCCCCGGATGGGCAGCCACAGGTTGCGTGCCCAGGGCGCCAGCGCGGGCGCATCCGGCCCCACCAGCGCGCGGCCCAACCCCTCCCAGTCCAACACCGGCGGCCGCACCCGACGGCAGCGGTGATTGATCTGGCAGTGGTCTTCCACGGCGCACGCCCCGTCGGAGATGCACTCCGCCCCGTCACCGCACAACCCCACCTCGTCGGGGGTGCACGCAAATCCCTCGCCGCAGGAGTCGTCCTCGGGCCCGGCACACGACGGATCCACCGGCGCGGGCGCCAGATCCAGGAACGACTCCCAGATGGCATTGCGCATCCCGCGGTCCTGCCAGAGCAGGCGGAGATCCTGCAGCGTGGGATCCTGCGCGTTGGGTTGGGCGGCGTAGGTACGCGTCAGCGCGGCCAGGTTGTTGGCCTGCACCAGGCGCTCATGCGTGAGCGGCGCGTCAAACAGGCGGGAGAGCTGCACGGCCACGCTTCCGCCGGGAACCAGGGACACCGCCGCGGTGCCGGGCGGCAGCGAAGCCAGCATGGCCTCAGAGATGGCCTTGAGCTGCGCCACCAGGCCCTGCTGCTCCAGGAAGCTCCAGCGCACCAGCCCGTCCTCCAGGTTCATCCCCGTCGAGGCGGCGCGCAGGTCACCCAGGGCGGCCTCCATCAGCGCGCGCACGGGAGCCAGGTCCGTGATCAACGTGGCCACGTCGCCACCGGCGGGCGTCAGCAGCTGCTCGTTGAGCTCCTGGCTGATGAGGTTCCAATCGGGGAGCACGCTCTCCACTTCCGCCACGCCGCCGTCGACGTCCGGGCGGTGCGTGAGGCGTGTGGTGAGCCAGTCGCGCACCGGGTGCGGCTCTCCCTCCGGATCCAGGCCCGCCACGACGTAGGCGTCGGCCGCCAGCAACAACGCGCGCATGAGCGACACCGTCGCGCTCAGCAGTCGAGCGTCCCGCGCGGTGAGCGGGAGGGCACGCGGCAGCCGGGTGAGCCCGGACGGAAGCGAAAGCACCGGCCCCGACGTGGTGGCTCCCGCGGCCTCAGCGAGATCGAGCGCCACCGGCTGCAGGCTCTCGGAAAGCTCCACCGCCGCGGTGGCGAGCCACGCCGTGGTGACGTCGGGGCTGCACTGGGAGAGGAGCTGCGAGGTCAGCGGCACCACCGGCGGCCCCATGGAAGGCTGGACGCCCAGGCTGTGCAGCACGGCGGGCGGGCTGGAGATGAACGCGGAGACCGTGCCGGTGACGGTGACCTGGCCGGGCAGACCACGCAGGACCACGTCCTTCAGCTCCAGTCGCACGCGACCGCCCGGCGCCACGCTGCGCTCCAGCACGGTGACGGTGCCCTCCGAGCCGTCCGCCCAGCTGAACACGTCCTCGTCGGTGATCAGCTCCACGCTGCCCGCAAAGTCCGGCCGCGGCAGCCGCACGCCCGTGCTCACCGGCTGCGCGGGCAGGACCACGGTGAGCTGGAATCCGCTGCCCCGCGCACGCACCGCGGGCCGACCCTCGATCTTGCGCGCATAGACCTCGTCGGCGAGCGCCACCTGGGTGCCTGCGGCGTCGGTGATGCGCAGCTCCACGTCGCCAGCGCGGTCCAGCGCGGCCTGCGCCCAGACGCCATTGGCGCCCACCACGGCGTTGAACAGCGCCTCACGCGGCAGGCCGCAGCGCAGCATGAGGTCCGCCACGGGCGCGCGCGAGGTCAGCAGCAGCAGCTCCGTCACGGCCCGCCCCAACGCGGCATGCGGACTGGGCCCCAGGGAACGCGCCGCGTGGTAGGCCGCCCGCGCGCCCTCGACGTCACCGCGCGCCAACAGTGCATCCCCCACGCTCTCCGGCGGGAGATCCGCGGCCCAGCCCGGCGCCTGCGTCCGACGGTCGACCAGGATCAGCGTGGCCGCGCCGGACAGCTCACCCGCCACGAAGTCCAGGCCCGCCTGCGCACCCGGCAGGGGCTGCGGAGCGCCGGTGTGATCCACGCTGGCCACGCGCAGCTCCGCGGCGGGGAGCGGCAGGTCCGTGGGCAACAGCCACTCCGCGCGCGCCGGTGCGGAGAGTTGGCCGCCTTCCACGCGCAGCACGTAGGCCGCACCCACGCGCGTGGCGGGAACCAGGTCCTCACGCAGCTTGGCCAGCGTCACGCTGACCGGGGCGGAGACAGAGAGCGCGGGCAGGCTGACGGTGACCTGGCCATCCGCGCTCTGCAGCGTGGCGGCCCGCGTGCGCGTCACCTGTATGGAGACGGCCTCCACCTCCACGGGACCCGTGGGGCTTGTGCCTCCGTCCGTACCTTGCGACGTGGGCGGCGGCGTTGGCGTGGGGCCGCAGGCCAGGGCCCCGCAAGCCATCACCACGAGCCAAGCCACAGGAAGCCGACGCATCAACATTGCTCTCAGCAGGAACCGATCCACGGGCCCATCGTCCTGCAACATGCTGGCATTGCAAGAGAATTCCCAGTGCTCCCACCGGGAGGGGGTGCCGGCGGCCCGGCCTTCCGCGACAGTTCTGTCACGCCTGGCCGCCCCGACCAAGTTCGAGCTCCGGGCGGACGAAAGGGTGTTTGCGCACGTCCCAGGTGGGGTTAGAGTCCGCGCCCGCTTCGCCTTCAGCTTGGCCTCCCCGTCGGAGATGTGATGCGCCCCGCCAGAATCGCCGCGCTGGTCCTTGGAGTCCTTGGCCTCCCTGGTGCTCTGCATGCCCAGGCCACCACCCCTGCCACCCCGGCGCCCACGTCGGAGCCGCCCACGGAAGCGCCGGCCAGCTCCACCGCCACGCCCACCTCCCCCGCTGCGGATCCTTCCGCTCCCGCGCCCAGCACGCAGCCCGCGGACGCCGCCGCCCCGACGACACCACCGCCTCCCGCCGCCCCCGTCGAGCCGCCTTTGGGTGTCTGGCGGGCCCCGCTGGGTGAGGCGCCGCCCCTGCCCTACCCGGTGGTGCTCTCCGCCGGATCCGGGCTGGCGCCGCGGCTCTCCGTCGGGGATTTCATGCTGGAGCCCCACGCCCGGATCCGACTGCGCGGCGCGTGGGTCCAGGCGGATCCCAACATCTACTTCGTGGGTCAGAACAGTGGCTTCAACCTGGCGCTGGCGCGCGCGGGGCTCACCGGCTCGTTCCGTCGCAGCGTGCGGTTCTCGTTGAGCGTGGAAGGTGCGGCGGATCGTCGGGACCGGCAGAACCAGCTGGTGGGTGAGCTCTCCACGCGCCTGCGCGACGCGTTCCTCACCTTCGCGCCGTGGGACTTCCTGCAGCTCACCGCGGGGCAGTTCCGTCCGCCGTCAGATCGCGAGTCGCTCTCCAGCATCGACGCGGCCACCGGCAGTGGTCCCCGCGCCAGCGCGCAGCTCCTCCCGGAAGTGAGCGTGGGCAACCGCGGCGTGCAGGCGGGGGAAGGTCTGCAGACGCGCGGGTTGGACCCCGGCCGCGACATCGGCGTCATGCTCCACGGCGACGTCAAGGGCGGCCCCTTCTTCACCGCCACGTGGGCCATGGCGCTGGTGAACGGCAACGGTGAGAACCAGGTCCTCAACGACAACGCCGAGCCGGTGGCGTGGGGTCGCTGGACGGCGGGCGTGCACGGGCTGCCGGTGCTGAACCTGCTCGACGTGGGCCTGTCCCTCCACTACGGCCGCAACACCAACATCTCCGCGCTCCCCAGCGTCTTCCACGACCAGGTCGTGGGCAGCACGCTGGACGGCGTCATCCGCATCTTCGGCTTCGAGGTGTGGGCGCAGGGCACGTGGCAGCAGACGCGCCACTTCACCACGCAGGCACCCACGGAGCTGGCGGTGGCGAGCTTCCTCCAGGTGGCCTACCGCGACCTCTTCGGGTTCAGCCCAGTGGTGCGCGCGGCGTTCTTCCAGCCTTCCAGCGCGCTGCCGCAGTACACGGTGGCGGAGCTGACGGGCGGCATGCGGTTTGACATGCCCAACCTGCCGCTCAGCATCTTCCTCTCGTACACGCACCCGGAGGAGACCGGCTGGGGCATCTACGACCTGGGCGCCGACGACGCCACGCCCTCCGACGCCAACGCCGCCAACATCCCGCGCGCGCCCGCGGCGCTCCGCACCCCGCTGGGCATCCGCAACTGGGGCGTGGATCAGCGCGAGGGTTTCCCCATTGCCAACGAGCGCCTCGAGGGCGCCATCCAGCTCAGCTTCTGAGCCACGCAACCGGTTTGCGTACGACCGCCTTCATCAGTATCGTACGTACATGGTTTCTCGTCGGAAGACGCCTCGCAAGGTGACCGCGTCCCAGCTCAGGGCCGACATCTACCGGATTCTCGACGGGGTGCTGGAAACGGGGACCCCGGTTGAGATCGAGCGGAATGGGAGGACGTTGCGCATTGTGGCTGACGCCGCTCCGTCCAAGCTGGAGCGCCTCATCCCCCGGCCGGAGTTCATCCGAGGCGACCCTGAGGACCTGGTCCACCTCGACTGGTCCGCCGAATGGCGTCCGTGATCTACGTTGACACGCACGTCGTGGTCTGGCTGTTCGCGGGGATGGTCCGTCCGTTTCCGCCCGGCGCCGCGCGACGACTCGAATCCAACCAGCTTCTCATCTCGCCAATGGTTTCGCTGGAGCTCCAGTACCTGCACGAGATCGGTCGCGTGAACCAGCCGTCCGCTCACGTCGTGCAGGACCTCGCCAACCGGGTTGGGCTGGCCGTTGCGGACACGCCGTTCCAGAAGGTCATCTCCGTCGCGGCGCAACAACAATGGACTCGGGACCCCTTCGACCGCGTCATCACCGCGCAGGCCATGGCCGACGGCGTGGCGCTGCTCACGCGCGACGAAACGATCCGCGCGCATTGTCCGCTGGCTGTCTGGGATTGAATTGTTGCGGGCTCAGCCTTCCGGCGCCTCGACCATGGGGTACCGGGCCTTGAACTGGGCGGCCACCGACATGACCTTGCGGGGGTACTTGAGATGCGTGTCGCGGAGGTCCCCGTACCAGTGCAGGGCCTCGTTGATGCGGCGGGAGCCCATGTTGTACGCCGCCAGCGCGCGGGGCAGACGGCCCTTGTACTGGTCAATCAGGGAGCGGAGCAGCGACGTGCCCAGACGGATGTTCAGCGCCGGGTCGTGCAGGTTCTCCCGGGTGGCGGTCCCGGCCGTCATCTCGCGCGCCACGTGGGGCATCATCTGCATGAGCCCCCGCGCGCCCTTGTTGCTGACCGCATCCAGCTTGAAGCTGCTCTCCACCTTGATGACCGCCAGCACCAGCGCCGGGTCCAGGTCATTGGCGTCCGCCTCTTCCGCCACCAGCCGCGCCACGTCCGCGCGCAGCGCCGGCTCCATGTTGGGCGCCTCCCCCGTCAGCACCTGCTCGGCCCAGCGCGAGGACAGCCACACCCGCAGGGGCATGCCCCCCGCCATGGCCACGGCGGCAGCCACCTGGAGAGCAACCGTTGCAGCAAGCACCTTGGTAGACAGCCTCATCTCCATCCCTTCACAGCCCCTCCCCACCCGCCAGGGCCATGTGGTCAAAAGTGACCGAGCCTCCTACAGAGCGAAAAATCATCCTGCAAGCCCCCGCGAGGTGGATGTAGGATACGCGTCTGCCGCAGCGCGCCGTGCGGGTGCGTTGGGCGGGCCTAAGCTCCTGAACCCATTGACCTTTGCCCCCGTGAGGACCCCATGCGCAACCCCAGGACATTCCTTCCGCTGACGGCCATGGTGGCCACCCTGATCGCCTCCGGCTGCGTGGAGAACGGGGGAGGCAGCGCGGACGCCGCGGTGCCCCCGGCGGCCCCGGTCCTCACCCCGCTGCCCGACCTGTGGGTTGGAACCGGGACGGCCCTGACGGTGACCGCGGTGGCCACGGACCCGGACGGCCAGGCCATCAGCTTCCAGTGGACCCAGGTCAGTGGCAGCACGGTGAACATTGCCGGCGCCAACACCGCCACGCTGTCCCTCACCACGCCCTCCGCGCGCGGCGACCTGGTCTTCAAGGTCACCGCCACGGACACCAGCAACATGAGTGCAAGCACGGAGGTGAAAATCCTGGTGCATCGCAGCACCAGCAACACGCCTCTGCCGCTGCAGGAGGGCCGGACCTTCACGTACGTGGTGCGGGAGCAGACCTATGACTGGGATGGCCAGCAGGGCTACGTGCGCCCCGACGCCCCCGCCGAAGTGGGCCAGGCCGTCCTGACCGCTACCAGCAAGGAGACGCTGCTGGGGGTGGACATCTGGACGCTGGACTTCACGGACACCACCACCGCCACCGGCTCCTGCGACGCCAGCGCCGACCCCGCCACCCAGTGCGGCGGCACGCCCAACGCCACCTGCGACCAGGGGACCTGCAAGCCGGCCAAGAACTTCGCGCACCAGACCCGCGTGGTGCAGCTGGACGGGCAGCTCTATCAGTGGGTGGACCAGAACACGGCGCCCATCCTCATTGTGGACCCGGAGCGCGCCAACCCGCCGGACCCGGAGGGCAACCCCGTCTTCTTCCAGGGTCACGAGCTGATGAGCGGCCTGACGCGCGTCAATCCCCAGGCCCCGGAGAACCCGCTGCGCTTCAAGGGCGTCCTCCCCATCACCGTGCCGGGCACCGTTCCCGCGGGCTCGCTGGTGGACGCGGAAGGCACCCTGGTGGAGCTGTTTGACGGCGTGAAGCGCCAGACCGCGCTCACCGCCTACCGCACCACCCGCGCGTACTACGTGAAGGGCAAGGCGCTGGTGTTCTTCCAGTGGGAGGACAGCCCCGACGCCTACAACGCCAGCGGCAAGGTGGGTTACCGCGACGCCGTCCTCACCGCGATCACCCCCGCGCCCTGACGCATTGCTCCCCATTCACCCTCATCGCCATGTTGGAGGGTGGTGAAATGTGGGCAGACCGATTAAGAGGCGCGCCCCTGATGGTTGGGATCACTGAGCTGAGAGCGGGTGGGTGGCGGGGCGTGGCGCTGGCGGTGGGCGTGTGCCTGGCGTCGGTGTCGACGGCGCGCGCGCAGGAGGAGGCCGCGCCGGCCGCGCCGGTGGATGAGGGCGTCGAGGTGGAGGTGGAGGAGGCCGCGCCCCCGGGCACTCCGCAGGTGACGCCGCGTTACGTGGTCTGGCGTATCAAGGCAGGCACGGGCGCGGGGGCGCTGGCGCCGCGGTTGGAGCGCCGGCTCCGTCGGGAGATGACCGCGCGCCTGGGCGGTGAGGTGCTCAGCAAGGCCGCTCAGACCGGCATCCTGCTCATCCGCCCCGAGCTGGCTGACTGTGACGGCAACCTCCCCTGCGCGCTGGAAGTGGGCGACGCGCTGCACATCCGCTTCGTGGTGGGCGGCGAGGCAGTGGCGGGGAAGGAGGCCAGCGTCACCGCGTGGGTCATTGACCTGGACACCGGCAAGGAAGTGAAGCGGGTGCAGACCAGGCTGGAGGGCGAGGGAGAGCCCGCCGAGCAGGCCGCCGTGGCCGCGCTGGCCGACGGACTCCTGCAGCCTCCCAAGCTGGCCGAGCCCAAGCCGGCCGCGGTGGTGGCGGAGGATGAGGGTGGGGGTCGACCGCCGGTGCTGGGCGCCGCGGTGCTGGCCACGTCCGCCGTGTTGGGTGTGCTGGGCGTCCTGACGCTGGGCGCGGGGGCCGGCGCGCTGGGCTCCGCGGCCATGTTCCAGCTGGTCCGTCAGCAGACCCATACGCAGCGCGCGCGTGTGCTCAGCGAGGGAAGCCTGCTGGCCGCCGGTGCGCTGGTGGCGGTGGGCCTGGTGCTGGCCGGCTTTGCGGTCCCCGCCGCGATCCTGGGCGGTGTCTCCATGGTGCTGCGGCCATGACGTTGCTCCGCGCATCCCTGACGGCGGCGGTCTGCGCCCTGCTCTCCTCCGCGGCCGGTTGCGCCGACTGGCTCAGCCGCTGCGAGGCCAACTCCGACTGCGAGAGCGGCTACGGCTGCCACACCGACAACCGCTGCTACCCCGTGTGCGCCAGCGACGGCAGCTGTGAAGGCGGCGCCTCCTGCCAGCAGGGCGTGTGCGCGCCGGTCTCCGTCGACACGGGCACCAGCGACACCACCAGCAGCAGCTCCAGCAGCGGGAAGGTGTCCACGTCGTCGTCGTCCGGGAGCCGCAGCAGTTCCTCGTCGTCTTCCTCCTCGTCGTCTTCCTCCTCGACGTCCTCCTCGTCCAGCTCGTCATCCTCGTCCTCGTCGTCGTCCAGCTCCTCGTCCTCCAGCTCCTCCAGCTCCAGCGCGGGCGGGCCGGTGGCGGACGTGTGCAACGGCGTGGATGACGACGGAGACGGCTCCACCGACGAAGACAGCTGGGCCCCCTCCAGCGGCGCGCCCATCCTGCTCAGCAGCGACAGCCCACCCAACCGCGTGGCCGTGGCGCCTTCCGGCGCGGGGTTCTTCCTGGCCTACAGCGGCTATTGCATCAGCGTGCAGAACAACAGCAGCGACGTGCTGGTGAACCACCTGGGCCTGGACGGCACGCTGGCGCTCCCCACGGGGCCGTGTGAGCCGGTGACCGGTCGCGCGGTGCTGACCAGCAACAACACGCGCAGCCGGTGGCCGTTGCTGGTGCAGTCGGGCAATGGCACGGCGGGCCTGATCTGGACGGAAGGCAACGACACCGCGGACCTCTACATCTCCGAGGTGGACCTGGTGCTGGGCTCCGGCACGCCCATCTCCTTCCGCAACATGATCTCGCTGGGCGCGGTGAACAGCCAGGCCGGCGCCAGCGACGCGCGCGGCGGTCTGGCCAAGGGCCCGGGCGGCTTTGTCACGGGCCTTGCCCGCGGCGTGTTCAGCAACGAGGAGGCCTACGCGCAGCAGATCAGCGGCAACGGCGGATCGCTCTCGCTGACGGCCAACCGGCTCCTGGGCGACTCCAGCGGTGGCGAGGTGGCGGTGGCGCGCGTGGGCAACCGCTACGCGGCCGCGTACGTGATGGGCCAGACCGTCCACCTTGTCTTCCTCGACGACACCGCCCAGCCGCTCAGCGGCTCGCTCATCACCAACGCGCGCCCGTTCGTGCCCACGGAGCTGGCGCTGCTTCCGTTGGAAGACGGTCGCGTGGTGGTGGCCTGGCACGAGGACGGCGTGGACGGCGCCACCGACATCCGCACCGTACAGCTGGCCAGCGCGCGCGAGGGCGACAATGCGTTGACGCCGGTGGTGGAGATCCAGACGCCGGATGGTCGCGGGTTCTTCGGGGTGGCCAGCGGCGGCAATGGCGAGGTGCTGGTGGCAAGCATCTCGCGCAACAACGGCACCCTGGTGCTGCGCCGCGTGAACGCCAACAACGGCGCGTTCTGCGGTCAGGCCGAGCTGCTCACCCAGGCCACCGACGTGGGCCACGTCAGCATGGCCACCAGCGGTCACCGTGGCGTGATTGCCTACCAGACCGGCGACACCGACCCCTTCGCGCAAGACAGCGTCTACGCTGTGCGGCTGGAACGTCGCGGATTCTGACGGCCACAACCGCTAAGGACGGCGCATGAGTCCCCCGGACGCCACGCCCCGGACGCGGCTGAAGATCCTCTACCAGCGCGTCGACGACGCCGTGGCCGCCTACGTGCAGGGCTTCCCCCCCGCGCGCTGCGACGAGGGATGCGCGGACTGCTGTCGCTCCCGCCCGCCGCTGGTGTCCCGCGAGGAGGCCGCGCTGGTCATGGAGGAGCTGGGCCGGCTCCCGGAGGAGATGCACGCGGAGATCCGTCGTCGGGCGCGGGAGATCGCCGTGCGACTGGCCGGCGGGGATGAGCCGGAGTTCGCCTGCCCGTTGCTGGTGGAAGACGGGGGCATCCCGCGCTGCAGCGTCTACGCGGCGCGTCCGTACGCGTGTCGCACCTTCGGCCAGACCTCCCGTATTTCCGAGGGAGAGACGCAGCCCAAGCCGTTCACCTGCGGTCGCCTGGTGGCGCGCGTGGGACGTTGTGTCCCGCCGCCGGTGCCGTTCCGCTCCGAGGCGCTGCGGCAGATGGTGGGCGTGGAGCGCCTCACCGACAGCTACCTGCCCATCTGGGTGGGCCTGGACCCCGACGAGCAGCGGGAGGCGGAGAGTGGTCCGGCCTCGTCGGTGGTGGTGCCGGAGCACGGCGTGCGCGGCTGAGTCCGCGGCACTCAGCTCCTTCAGATGATTCCGCCGAGGCCGGGCAGCCCGAGCCAAAGCGGTATTTCAGACCGCACTCCCAAAGGTGCGGGCGCCGCCGGCGCTTTGTGTCCGAATCGCCCGCACCTCGGTTGCACGACGGAGACTCTGCGTGCCGGCAGCTCCGCCCAATGAGACGCGCGCCGCCGGCACCATGGGAGTGCGGCCTGAAATGCCGCTTTGGCTCCGGAGCCTCTGGCCCAAGCAGATGTTCACCGACTCAGCGAGGCCCAGAGATGGTGTTGGGTCCGCTTCCGCCCCGTCGGAGCAGGACGCGGAAGTAGCGCGCCACGCGGATGCAGTGCGCGGCGTGGGCGGCCAGCTGATCCAGCAGCTCGTGCTCGTCGGGGCTGGGGGGCATGGCGCGGTTGGGGAGATAGGCCGCGGCGCCGTAGGGCTCGTCGGGAGGGCCCAGCGGGGAGAGGACCAGCTGGCGCGCGCCGTAGTGCGACTGGATGGCGTCGATCAGCGCCTCGTTCCCGCCGATGGTGTTGAGCGCGTCCTGCCACTCCTCGCGGTACTCCCCCATGTCAAAGCCGCGCTCCGCCGCGTCGTCGTGCTCGGTGCACGGGTGTGTGGTCACGCGCGGCCGCAGGATGCCCGCCTTGCGCTCGTAGGCCAGCATCACCACCGGGTCCCCGTTGATGAACCGGCTCAGCGCCTCCGCGCACACCGTCTCCACCTGGCGGAGCGAGACGTCCGGCAGGTCCAGCGAGTCGCGCAACGTGTTGGAGAGCCCCGCCGTCATGGCCTCCATGGCCGGCGCCATGGCCGTCACCCGCGACTGCACCCCGAGCAACCGCCCCCGCTCCTCGGTGACGCTGGCGCGCGCCCGCACATCCGTCATGGCCCTGCGCAGCGCAGCCTGGTGCATGCGCGGGTCGTCGTCGTCGGCCAGCAGGTCGAAGGCGCCGGCCTCCAGCATTGAGAGCCCCTCCTCCCACTTGCGACGATCCACCAAGGCAATGGCCGGCAACGTGGGATAGGCCGCGCGGACCACGTCCAGGAAATCCGCCACGCCAGTGCCCTTGACGACGCCAACCCAGAGCACGTCCGGGAGCTGGGAGCGCATGCGGGAGAGCGCGTCGCGGTGGTGCTGGACGCTGTCCGTGGTGAAACCGGCGGACTCCGCGGCCTCCACCATGCGCGCGGTGCGCTCGGCGTTTCCGTCGACAATCAGAACGCGCCCCCCGGCAACATCCGGTCTCACGGCGTGGATGCCTCCCGGGTCACGGACTGCTGGATGAGGTCATTGACGTCCAGCTTGTTGATGGAAACGCCGCTGCCGGTGGACGTAGGCACCACGACGATGCGCTTGCCGCGCAGGGCCTCCGCGATCTTCATCTTGATGCGCGTGCGCCCGCCGGTGCCGGACATGGCCTCCTTGAGCTTGCGGATGCCTTTGGCGCGGGCTTCCTTCTCGGCCAGGATGGCCTCCGCCTCCTTCTGCTTGGCGTAGTAGTACGCGTCCGCCTCCAGGTTGCTCTGCTCCGCGGCGCCGCGCTCGGTGGCAATGGACTGTTCCACGTCGCCACGGGTGCGCTCCAGGTTGGCCTCCCACTCGCGCTTGGCGTTCTCCGCGGCGGAGCGGTTGGTGTTCACTTCCTGGTCAAACACCTTCTTGTCATTGATGGCCTTCTGGTACTCGCCGTGGAAGCGGTGGTCCCCCAGGTTCACGGACTCCACGACGACCCCATAGGTGGCCAGCACCGCGTTCAGCTTCTCCACGGCCTCGCGCGCCGCGTCGAACTTCTTGCTGGTGTAGATGTCCTCGCTGGTGAGGCCGTTGAGCGCGTCGCGGGGGATGGCGCGGGCGAGCGGGCGGATGAGGACTTCACGCAGCTCCTCGTCATTGCGAGCCCCCTTGGTGAGGATGTCCACCGCCTTGGCGGGGTCAATGTGGTAGAGCACCGTCACGTCCACCGCCACGTCATTACCGTCGCGTGTCTTGAACTCCACGTCCTCGGCGTCGCCGGTGCCCTTGGCCGTCATCTCCAGGGCCACGGTGCGCGTGTTGAACGTGTACCAGTCGGTGATGAACGGCGCGAAGAAATAGGTCCCGCCGGGCGGATGGACTCGGCTATCCACGCCGGTGATCTTGTTGACGCGCACGCCCACCTCATTGGGCGCGGTGGAATAGGGCACGCAGCCCACGGCCAGCACAACGAGCAACAGCGCGGCCCTCATGGGGTACCTCCCGCGCGCGCGCCGAACATCTTGAGCAGCGCGTCCACGTCCAGCGGATTGAAGCCGCCGTTCTTGCCGGTGTCGGAGAGGACGATGACGTCCATGCCCTTGAGCACCTCCGCCATGTTCTCCGCGACGATGTTTTCGCTGCCAACGCCCTCATACGCGGCGTTCTCCAGCTCCGTGCCGCGCGCCTGGGCCAGCGCCACCAGCAGGTCACCTTCCGCCCGCTTCTTGCGCGCGTACAGGGAGGCTTCCGCCTGGATCCGGGTGATCTCCGCCTCTCCGCGCCGCTTCTCCACGCCCACCGCCGCTTCCCCCTCGGCGACGATCTTCCGTCGGAGCGCATCCTGCTTGGCGCTCTCCGCGCGCGACTGCTGGGTGAACACCAGCTGGTCCTGCACCTTCCGGCTCTCAATCTGACGCTGGTAGTCCTTGTTGTAGTAGTACTGCCGGATGAGCACGTGCTCGACGTGGATTCCGCTCTGCTCGAGCTTGGGTCGCATGTCCAGGAGCGCGGCGTGGGTCTGCTTGAGACGCAGCTCCTCGTTGTAGAAGTCCTCCGCCAGCAGCTTGCCGAGGTTCTCCTTGAGGGCGGCCTGCGCGCGCGGCACCACGGCGTTGTTCTCATAACCGCGGCCGGGGCCGAACTCCCTGAACACCTTGTACGCGTCGGTGACGCGGTAGAGGACGGTGACGTCGGCGTGCATCTTGGAGCCGTCCTGGGTGTCCACCTCCACGCGCGCGGCGGTATACGTGTTGGGCGTGCGCGCGGTGTCCTGGACACCGGTGAACTCCACGGCCTGCACGGTGATGGGGAAGCGGTGCACGTAGACGCCGGGGCCGGTGAGGTACCAGCGTCCCCCGCCAAGCGACTCCTGCTGGATGCCGCCCGCGTAGCGGGACTCCTTGATGCCCACCTCAAAGGGCTGGACGTAGTCGAAGCTGGTGTTGAACCCGAGCAACCCCAGCAGCGCGAGGATCCCAAGGAAGATGAGCCGGGCCTTGGCGCGCGTGGAGAGCCCTGAACTGGAGGGGGGTGCGGACATGGCGGCAATGTCCCGCCATCCCTGCAATGAACGCAACCGCGGGGACTACTTCTTCTTGGCCGGGACCGCAGGTTTGGCGGCAGCGGGCTTGGCGGCGGGCTTGGCACCCGGCTTGGCGGCGGGAGCGCCCTTCCCGGCGGGCGGCTTCTGCACCGCGCCGGGCTTGGCGGGAGCCTTGGCCTGCACCTTCTTGAGCTCGGCGAGGATGGCCTGCTGGTTGTCGCGGATGACCTCGGAGATGGCCACGGAGAGCACCCGCGCGCGCAGCGTGGCGGGGTCCTTGCCCTTGGGATCCAGGGCCACGGCCTTCTTGATGTCCTCCGCCGCCTCCATCACGCGCCCCAGCTGCAGACGCACCTCACCGCGGTTGGCGAACGCGGTGGAGTTGTACGGGTTGAACTGGATGGCGTGGGAGTAGGCCTCGTCGCTCTCCGGGTACTTGCCTTCACGCTGCAGCACGGCGCCCAGCGCGGTGTGGAAGTAGCTGTCAAACGGGTCCAGCGCGAGGAGGCCGCGGAAGATGCCGCGCGCCATGTCGAGCTTGCCTTCATTGAGGACGCGGAAGCCCTTCTTGGCCATCTCATACTGCAGGTCCTTGCCGATCCCCTCCATCTCACCCAGCGTGATGCGACCGAGGATGAATGCCTCAAGCCGCTCACGGTCGAACGCGACGCGCTTGGGTGGCTCCGTCGACACCGCAGCAGCGGCGGGCGCGGGCTTGGCGGGACCTGCGGGCTTCTTGGCGGATGGGCCGCCAGCTTTCTTCTGGGACACGGACACCTCCAGATCTCACGCGCATGCATGGCAGGCCGCCCCGGCGACGCGCAAGCCGACCTGGGTGGCGCGCACGGCGTCACGGCGCAGGCGTTGCGGGTTTGGCCTCGCAGGAGAGCCTGGTTGTGGGGTGGGAGCGGACGGACGCGCGCGCGGTGGAGCTCGGGCTGCGCGCGCGTTCTCGTCGGGAAGATCAGGCGAGGAAGTGCATGGCGCGACGGAGATGCAGGTCGCGGTTGAGGCTCATGAGGCTGTTGAGCGCGTCGCCCATGTTGGAGACGGCATTGAACGCCTCACCGGGGCCATCAAAGAGCATCTTGAGCCCGCCGAACGGACCGGCGTACGCCGCCAGCGTCTCCAGCGACTGCATGTACTGGCTGGTGCTGTGCTCCGCGTGGAAGAGGCTGCCGATGTCGCGCGCGCTCTGCGGGTCCAGGCCCAGGCGGCCGGCAATGAAGTCAATGGACTCATTGCGCAGCATGTTGCCCCAGGCCTCGGAGCCGAACGGCGGCTTGAGGTTCGGGTCGATGTTGTAGCCCTTGCCGTCGGTGTGCTGCACATAGGCGCCGGTGGCGTGGTCCATGTGCGCGCCCTTGATCTCGCCGAGGTTCTTGCCGCCCTTCTCCAGGAACCAGTCGTCGCCGTCGCCGCCGAGGCGGAAGGTGTCGCGGTTGGGGTTGGAGGCCAGGTGCTGGGCGCGCCACTCGTAGCCGTCGTGCCTGACCTCGCTGGTGGAGGGCCGGCCGTCCACGCCGCTGACGCTCACGCGGTCCGCGCCGTTGGTGATCTCCAGGCCGGTGGACACGCTGTAGCCCTTCTCACTGCTGGTCTTGCAGTTGATGCGCGTGCCGTCGGGGAGGACGAAGTCGCTGTTCTTGGTGAAGTCCCAGCGGGTGCCGTCCTTCTCGTCGACGTGCGGGTCACCGTGCACGTGCGTGATGGGCTTGTCGCCGGGCTTCTGGTCCGGTCCAAAGATCTTCCAGCTGGTGCCACCCTCCGGCACCACGGTGTAGCCGCCAGCGGTGCGGACCGAGCCGGCCGGGAAGCCCGGAGGATCCTTGCTGAGACCCTTGCCGGCGGGCGCGCCGCTCAGCTCCACGTTGGGCTGCGGAATGGAACCGCAGGTGCACGCGCCCAGCTCCGCCGGCGAGTGCTGGCCGAGGATGCTCTGCATGGCGGAGAGATCACCGGCGGCGGGAAGAATGCCGGTCATCTGCGCCAGCGCCTCCAAGCCACCACCCGCCAACGCCGTCTGCAGGCCGGCCTGGAAGCCCTGCTGGTAGCTCTCCTCGACCGCGCCGCGGATGCCCGTCTTCAGACACGCGAGCAGCGCGTCGGGCGTGTAACCCAGCATGGCGAGAGCGCTGTGACCACCACCGATGGAAACCATGGAATCCTCCTGAACCGTCTCGAAGTTTGGGTCGGGGCCTGCAGTGTGCCGCGCCCCGAGGGACACGCACAATATCGGACCCATGACGGATGCGTTTCGTCGGTTGCGGGGAAAATCGACGCGGATCAGGGGTAGGACAAAGTACGACGCAACTTGGCGGAAGTCTTTGCGCGCATTGGGGTTTCGGGCACCCAGGGCGACTGGCGCAGTTCCCTCTCCCTCTCCCTCTCCCCCTCCCCCTCCCGAAAGCGAAGCGAAGGGTCAGCGGTCCCTCCCAGGACACACAGGTGGTCCCAGGGGCCGGATGGGACGCCCGGTGAGGACGGGGAGACCAGGTCCTCTCGGCCCTCCGGGAGGGGGAGAGGGAGAGGGAGAGGGAGAGGGAGAGGGAGAGGCCCCCGTTGGGGCGCGAGGTTTCAGACGCCGCCGGGTGAAAGCTGCGCCACCGGGAAGAGGCCGTTCAGGAGTGCCTCCTCCTGCTTCATGGACTGATGCAGCTCATGGAGTTGGCGGCCGGGCGAGGACAGCAGGCGCGTGATGGTGGCGCCGCCGTAATAGAACACCGCGGCCATGGCCGGCGCGTCCACCCACAAGGGAAGCGGGGTGGCCGAGGCCGCCAGGATGGTGAGCGGCAAGGTGGCAATGGCGGTGAGGATGCCGGCGCCCACCGGGTCGCGGACCAGGCGGGCCATCAGGGAGCTCTCCGCGGCCTCGCGCAGCTGCACGGCAACACGGTGGAAACGCGGCACGTACTTGGTGCGGACGATGTCGACGATGGCGTCCGCGTAGGCCGCTCCAGGACCGCCAGGACGCTCCGCGGCTTCACGCAGCCGGACCAGCGTGGGAGCGACGTGGACCATGAGATCCTCGTGCTCGTCGGTGCCGCCGAGGATGGCGGACTGCAGGATGGGGCGGACCTCCTCGACAACCTGGCTCAGCGTGAACGAGGGGCCGCGCTCCGAGAGCTGTTGGATGGCCGCATCCTCCGCACGCAGCGTGGCCATGACGGTGTCCTTCAGGTGGTTCTGCAGGCGCTGCACCACCGGCGCCAGCCCCGCATACCCGACGAGACCCAGCGTGGCGCACACCAACGGCGTGGAGACCGGCATGCGCAGCGTGAGCAGTCCCGCGGCCATGCACATCACCCCCACGCCCTCTGGCGAGCTGGCCAGCTTGCGCGTGATGCTCTCATCCTCGCGGTCCATGATCTCCGCGTAACGGGAGAAGAGCAGCGGCAGACGGAGCGAGAGCGCCTTGTAGGTGGCCTCCCACGCGGCCTGTGACCGACCACTGTGACGACGGTACAGCTCTTTGAGCTGCGGCTCGTACTGCTGGATGATGCGATGCACCGCCTTGCTGGTGGCGTGTCCCGGTCCCGCGCGCCGCAGGTTCTCCAGCGAAGGCCACAACACCTCCGCCAGCGCTGGCAGCGAGAAGCGCTGCGGGGGCGGATAGGCCTCCAACGCGCTCTGGAACGCGCCGGCGCGGCCCTGCGTCATCTCCGAGAGTCGCGTGGTGAGCGCGGCCAGCAGCTCCTGCACCGCGGCGCGGTCCGTGATGTCGACACCGGCGCGTTCACAGGTCTGGGTGGCCGCGGGGTCCACCTCGCCACCGGTGAGGACCCGGTCCAGCGCCAACACCGCGTCGGCCAGCTCCGTCTCCGCCACAAAGGACGACGCGGCCTGCTGGATCCGGGCGGGTAGGACGGTGCTCTGACTGCTCATGGCCCAAGGATAACGCTCGGCCGCGCGTTTCTCCCGTGAGAGCGCACCCGAAACCGCCGCGGCGTCACCCGCGCACGTGGGCGGTGGATTCGAAGAAGCGCTTCGCCAGGTCCAACGACGGCTGGAGCTCCTTCCGCGCGAGCTGGTGGATGTGCTCCACCGCCGCGGCGTTCACGGGAACCGGGATGCGGTGGGCCTTGGCGCGCTCCACCACCTCGCCATTGAGGAAGTCCACGGCGGGCGGACGGCCGCGCTCAATGGCGCGCAGCATGGACGAGCGCATGCGTCGATAACGTGCTCCGACAGCGAGGAGCAGGCCGTGCTTGGCAAAGAGGTTGGGACTGCCGGGAATGGTGCGCTCCGACTCGGTCAGCGCGATCCACTCCAGATCCAGGGTGCCGCTCACCTTCTCCAACCGCACACCCTCCGCACGGGCCACCGCCACCACCTCCGTCATGAGCTCCAGGCAGAGCCGACGGATGAAACGATGGGTCATCAGCGACCCGAGCGTGTCTCCCCCGAGCGTGCCCAGCGCGCTGATGGCGCAGTTGATGGCGAGCTTGCTCCACCGCGCACCCTGCAGGTTGTGCGACACCTGCACCGGTCCCACCGCCTCCAGGTAGCGGCCCAGCTCCTCGAGACGCGGGTCGACGCGACCGTCCAGCATGCCCAGCACGAAGCCACCGGCGGCGGTGCGGTCGTAGACGCCGGGCTCCACCATGGACGCGCCCCACGCCACAATGCCGCCCACGGTCCGGTCCGCGCCGACGATGCGCGCCACGCGCCACTCACACAGCCCGTTCTGGAAGCACACCATGCGCCCATCGGGCTTGAGCGACGGCGCGGCGGCGGTGGCGGCGGACTCCACCTCGGTTGGCTGCGTGGCGAGGAGGATGAAGTCGAAGGGACCCGCCCCGTCGGGGAGCTTGGCGTGGGCGTGAGCGCCCTGGACGGTGCGCGCGGCGCCCTCCTCGTGGACCTTGAAGCCGCGGGTGTTGATCGCCTCGGCAATGGCGGGATTGCCGGTGACGCAGGTGACGTCGACACCCATCTCCACCATGTTGGCGGCCACAATCCCGCCAATGCCGCCACACCCCACCACCAGCACACGTGCCGTGTTCTCGTTCTCAGCCATGGTGGCGACGTCTAATGCGCCGAAACGAAATCCGCCAGCCGGCATGCGCCGGATGTGATATGCGGCCCACACCATGACCGTGGCGCAAGCGCGCAGCGCGGCTCCCCCGTCGGAGGCCGCCGTCAAGGTGGGCCGGGGTGCCCTCCTCATCACCGCTGCCAAGGTGGTGTTCCTCATCACCGGCGCGGTGGTGAACTTTTCCCTGGCCAGCCTGCTCACGCCCAAGGAATACGGCGACTACGGCGTGACCATCCGCTGGGTCTCCCTGCTGAACATGATGGTGGTGCAGGGCCTGCTGCAGGGGATGAGTCGCGCGGTGGCGCAGGCGCCGCAGTCCGCTGGCGTGGTGCGTACGCAAGCCCTGCCGGTGGTGACGACGATATCCCTGGTGACGGGCGGCCTGGTGCTGCTGCTGGCCTCTCCGCTCGCGGGCGCGCTTGGCGACGAGGGTCTCACGCCGTTGTTGCGGACCGCCGCGCTCATCACGACGTCTTACGCGTTCTACGCAGCGCTGGTGGGCATCATCAACGGGCTGCAGCGTTTCAAGGCGCAGGCGCTGCTGGACATGGGGTTCTCGACGACCAAGATGGTCTTCATCCTCGCCGGCGCGGCGCTGGGGCTGGGCGCGCAGGGCTCCGTGGCGGGATTTGGCGTGGCGGCCGTGGTGATGGCGGTGCTGACCGCTTCCGTCGCCACGGGGCTGGGCAAGGAGCCGCTGGCCACGCGGTTGACGTTCGGCTCGTTCCTCTCGTTCAGCGGCTGGGTCATGGGCTACCAGGCGCTGCTCAACCTCCTCATGTTCCTGGACCTGGCGCTGGTGCGGAGAGCCGCGGGATTGGGCGCGTTGCCGACGGAGGCCGCCGGTCTCTACGCGGGCGCCGTGAAC
>JBFMGU010000095.1:0-36686 GCA_040752415.1 Myxococcota bacterium | reverse complement strand
AGCTGACGAGGGCGCTGCTGGCGGAGGAGCTGGTGGCGCCGGTGGAGGAGCCGCTGGATGACGACGAGGCGCTGCTCGACGAGGACGAGCTGGTGGATGAGGACGAGGTGCTGCTTGACGACGAGGTGCTGCTGGTCGTCGAGGAGCTGGTGGTTGTGATCCCCGACGAGGAGGACGCGCTGGAAGCGGAGGACGACGAGGTGGAGGCACCCTGGCCCGGCCGACACTTACCCTCGTCGCAGATCTCGTCCCGGCCGCAGTCCTCCGTGGCGTTGCACAGCTCCACGCAGGTGCCGCCTTCCTCGACGGTCCCCTCGGGGCACGTGGTGCACCCAAGCTGGTTCAGCGCCAACGCCGGAAGCAACGCGACAACGCGTGCCATCCATCCCCGTGAATGGAGCCCACCCATTGCACGCACTCTAGTCCGTCTCGGGTCAACACCGCGATTCCACGTCGTAGGTCCAGGTGCGACATCGCGAACGGGGTGGTGCTCGGGTTCGGTCCCGCGTGGTGCTGACACGCCGCGGCATGGCCTGTGACGCAAGCGCCGCCGGGGGAAGCGGTTGCGTCCTTCCGCAGCGCGGCCTAATTCCTGGGCCATGCGCATCACCCGACGCACCGCGCTGCGCGGAATGGCCGCCGCGGCGCTGACCCCCGTCCTGCCGCGTTGCTCGGATGGCTCGGCCAAGGAGCAGCAACCGGAAACGCCGCCCAGCTTCTCCCCCGCGCTCGTGGCGGACCGCATCAAGCACGTGGTGGTGCTGATGATGGAGAACCGGAGCTTCGACCACTACTTCGGCGCGCTCAGCCTGGGCGGTCGCGCCGACGTGGAGGGGCTGCGCAGCAACATGACCAACCCGCTTGCCGACGGGACGGCGGTGGGCATCGCTCCCGCCGACGCGTTCTGCGTGGAGGACCCCGGTCACGGCTGGAACGCTTCGCACTCGCAGTTCAACAACGGCGCCAACGACGGCTTCGTGCGGGAGCACGAGGAGCGCGTGGGGGCGGCGGAAGCGCACCGCGTGATGGGCTATTTCGACGGCACCGCGCTCTCCGCGTTCTACGGGCTTCTCCCGTCGGGTGTGCTGTGCCAGCGCTGGCATGCCTCGGTGATGGGGCCCACGTGGCCCAACCGCTATCACCTGTTGTGCACCCACAGCGGCGGGAACAAGAGCAACGAGGCCATCGTTGGTCCGGTGGACAGCATCTTCACGCGCCTCGACGAGAAGCGCATCCGCTGGGCCAACTACTACGGCAACCTGCCGTTCTGCGTGGTGTTGGACGGCATCAGCCTGGCGGACCCGGAGTTCCGCTACCTGGAGAAGTTCCACGAGGACGCCGCGGCGGGACAGCTGGAGACGTTCACGCTGATTGACCCCATCTACGGCCGCAATGACGACCATCCGCCCACGCACCCCGTGGCGGGCCAGGTCCTCCTCCAATCCATCTACACGTCGCTGGCGCGCAGCCCGCAGTGGAATGAGACGCTGTTCATTGTCACCTACGACGAGCACGGCGGTTTCTACGACCACGTGCCGCCGCCCAAGACGGTGGACACGCGCGCGGCGGAGGGATTCGACCAGCTGGGATTCCGCGTGCCGGCCATGGTGCTGGGCCCGTACGTGAAGGCGGGCACGGTCAGCAACACGGTGCTGGATCACACCAGCATCTTCCGCACCCTGGCCACGCTGTGGGATTTGCCGCAGCTCACCGAACGCGACGCCGCCGCCAACTCGCTGCTGCACGTCCTCGACGAGCAGCGCATCATCGACAAGAACCCCGCGCCCCCGGTGGAGCTGCCTCCCATCCTCGCCACCGAGGAGGAGCTGCACGCGCCGGAGTGCGACGGGCAGCAGTTCATGCCGCTTCCCGGAAGCGGGGGCCTCACCGGGCAGCGGGAGCTGGAGGAGCTGGCGTGGCGCAGGTACCGCGGTGATCCCCGGATGCGCCTGACCCAGACCGACGAGGTCTATGCGCGTTTCCTCGACGTGGCGCGGGCGCAGGGCGTGTTGCGTTCACGCGGTTGAGTCCTGCAGGAAGGCGCGCACCAGCGGGGTCACCAGCTCCCCGGCCTCGTCGGCGGGGAAGTGGCCCACGTGGGTCAGCTCCTCCACGCGCAGGGACGGAAACGCGTTCTTCCAGTGCGCCAGGTGCACCGGTTTCACGAACCCGTCGGCCAGGCCCCAGATGAGCAGCTTGGGAATGTCCTCCAGCGCCGCGCGTCGCTGCCACAGCGCGTCCAGGTAGGGACCCTCCTCGACGACGGAGCGGAGGAAGCCCAGCGTTCCCACGCGGTCGGCGGGCGTGGGGAACATGTTCGTGTAGTGCGCGTGCACGCTCTTGCTGAGCGCCCGGTGCCTTCCCCATGCACTCTTCACGATGACGCGCGCGGAGAAGTTGTGACGTTGGTACAACCAGCGCATCAGCCCGCTGCCCAGGATGCGCTTCTGCCCGGCCACGGCCTTGTCGACGGAATCCAGGGCCCACAGCCAGGAGTTGAGGATCACCAGCTTCTCCACGCGCCGCGGCTGCTCCAGCGCCAGCGGTAGTCCCACCGGTCCACCAAAGTCATGCACCAGGAGGCGGAAGCGCGTGAGCCCCAGCTTCGCGACGAACTCCTCCAGCGCCCGCGTGTGGTCGGCGAGGCGGTAGCCAAAGGACTGCGGCTTGTCGGAGAGGCCGAATCCCAGCAGGTCCGGGGCCACCACGCGCCAGCGGGAACGCAGGTCCGCAATGAGCTGCCGGAACTCGAAGCTCCACGAGGGCGTACCGTGGACCATCAGCAACACGTCACCACTTCCTTCGTCCACGTAGTGCATCCGGCCCACCCCCACGTCGAGGAAACGGGAGGTGAAGGGATAGGCGGCGTTGTCGAACCACGGCTCCTGGCGGATGGCGGGCAGGCTCATGGTCTCCTCCTCGTGGCGTAGCGGTCGGCCAGGCGGTGCAGCACCTCGTCCAGCGGATAGCGACGCGGCTCGAGGACGAAGTGCTGACAGACACCGTCAATGGTGGCGAACAGGAGGCGCGCCTCCACCTCCGGCTCGTCGACACCGGCCTCGCGCAGCCAGTTCTCCAGCGTGTCGCGGATGAGGCGCGTCCATTCGCGCGTGCTCGGCCCCAGCGCGGCCAGCACGGAGGGCTGCATGCGGACGCCGTAGCTGAGGCGCCAGAACTCCAGGTGCTGACGGATGACGTCGGCGATTCCGAGGATGTACGCACGCAAGCGTTCCCGCGGATGGCGGATGGCCTCCACGGCGGCAAACGAGCCCTGCACGTCCTCCATGCTCTGACGGAACAGCGCCTGCAGCAGCGCCTCCTTGCCGGGGAAGTACGCGTACATGAGGCCCTGCGCCACGCGGCTCTCCTCGGCGATCATGCGCACGCTGGTCCCGTCGTAGCCGTGGCGGGAGAACAGCTTGAGCGCGGCGGCCATGATGCGCTTCCGGGTCTCGGCGCGGACGGCTTCATTCTGGGCAGCGGAACGGGGAGCCACGGGTGCACCCTGCGGTTGAATGAACGCTCGTTCAATCTATCAGGCGGCCTGCCCCGCCACAAGGGAGCGGGCCACGACCTGGAGTGCGGCGGGCTCTCGCCGCCCTGGCCAGCGCCGAGTGGGTTGCAGCCCGGCCTGGTGGTCCTCCGTCGGTGGAAGGACCCTCTCGGGTGGACCGGCAGAAACGATGAACACATGTGGACGCTGACCAGGGCGGCGAGGGCCCGCCGCACTCCAGGTTGCGGTCCGCTCGCCACGTCCACGGACCTGCTTCCGAGGCGCTCCCTACGGACGCGCCCGCCGGTCCCGCTGGCGCGGGTGCGTGGTGGTCTCGCCGCGGTGGAAGGTCTCGTCGGGCGCGAGGCGCAGGGGCTTGTCGTTGTGGGTCCAGCCCGCCAGCGTGTCGTCGGGAAAATCATGGACCAGCATGCCGGTGGCGCCGCGCTCCATCACCGCGGCCAGGGAGCCGTCCGGGCGCGCAATGCAGCTGGGCCAGCACTGGTGTTCCCGGCTGTTGTTGTTCGCCACGATCCAAAGCTGGTTGTCCGCGGCCCGCACCCGCAGCCACGCGTGTCCCATCTCGTCCAGGATGTTGCCCTCCGCGAAGCCTGCGTTCTGGAACGAGTGGAACACCACCTGGGTGCCCAGGCTGCGGAGCCGCGCGTACATCTCGGGGAAGCACACGTCGTAGCAGATGAGCAGTCCACACCGGACGCCGCGGATGTCCAGCGTCACCGGGTGCACGCCCGCGGAGTAGCCCAGCCGGTCAATGTCCGTGAGCATGGACTTGTCATACCGGTCCACCAGCTCCCCCGACGGGGAAATCACGTAGAGGCAGTTGGTGGGCTTGTGTTCCTCGTCGAGCCAGTGGGAGGAGCCCAACAGCGTCCACAGCCCCAGCCGCGCGGCCAGCGCCTGGATCCCGGCGGTGTGGCGACGGAGCAGCTCCCAGTCATAGCCCTCCCACGTCGTGAGGTCGGACCCGAAGTAGCCGGAGAGCGCCGCTTCCGGGAAGTGGACCAGGTGCGCACCGCGCTCGGCGGCCTGGTGCATGAGCGTGGTGATGTGCGTCGCGTTCTGCGCCACGTCGGCGGTGGCGGGGAACTGGCAGGTGGCAACCCGGAGCGCCGCGTGGGACATGGGGCCTCCCCCGCGGGTTCACAACACCACGTCGGGACGCGTCAGGATCTCGGGGCCGTCCTCGGTGATGAGGATGGTGTGCTCGTACTGCGCGGTGTTGCGGCCGTCGGCGGTCACCACGGTCCAGCCGTCGTCCCACTCGCCGTGGCGCCAGGTGCCCAGCGTGATCATGGGCTCCACGGTGAACACCATGCCCGGCCGCATCACCGTGGTGGCGTGCGGGTCGTCGTAGTGCGGGATCTGCAGCGAGTTGTGGAACCGTTCGCCAATGCCGTGACCGCAGAACGCGCGCACCGAGCCCATCCCGTGCGACGCCGCGAACCGCTCAATGGCCCGGCCGATCTCGCGGATCTGCTTGCCCGCGCGCGCCGCCTGGATGCCCATCTCCATGCTGCGCTGGGCCACGTCCATGAGCCGCCGGTCCTCCGCGGTCACGTTGCCCACCGCAACGGTGGCGGAGCAGTCGCCGTGCATGCCGTCCAGGTAGATGGTGACGTCGAGGTTGACGATGTCCCCGTCCTCCAGCGCACGGCTGTCCGGGATGCCGTGGCAGATGACCTCGTTGACGGAGGTGCAGATGCTCTTGGGGTAGCCCTTGTAGTTCAGCGTGCTGGGATAGCCGCCCAGGCGCACGTATTCCTCGTGGGCCAGCGCATCCAGCTCGTCGGTGGTGATGCCGGGGCGGACCAGGGAGCCCACGTGCGCCAGCACCCGCGCCGCCGCGCCACACGCCCGACGCATGCGCACCAGCTGCTCCGCGTTCATCACCACCGACTCCCCGGGACGCGGCTCACTCACCCGGCCGTTCTCGGCCCACTCCGGTCGACGGATGTGCGCGGGAACCTTGCGCCGCGGGCTGACCCGGCCGGGCATCACCCGCTTGCGCGGCGAGACCAGGCCAACGGGAGCGCGAGCGTCACCGTCGCGGTGGCACTTCTTGTACTTCTGACCGCTGCCGCACCAGCACGGCTCGTTGGCGCCGGGTCGCTGCGACGCGGGTGGGGGCACCTGCACGGTGGTCATGCGCGCTCCTTCTCGCGGGTCCGCAGCCAGCGTCGCATCTCCGTGCGCAACCACAGGCGTGGCCGACCCTTGCCCAGGTCCACCACCGGCCGGGGCATGTCCGGGTAGCGACGGAGATACGTGCTCACGCTGTTGGCGTGGCTCAGGCGCAGCAGCAGGGCCACCGCCTGGGCGTCGATGAGGTCTTCGGTGCGGACCATGGGACACATGGCGCGTGGTCTACACCTCTAGACAACCCGTGTCCACCCATTCCGGCTCGGGAACGTCCGACGGCCTCCCCCACGCTGGTTTCCTCGTCGTCACCGCCGGAGGGCACGTGGCGCCTCTCCTGCGTTCATCCCGCCAACGCCAGCGGCACTTTCGCCCGGCGCTGCTCCGCCAGCCGCTCCAGGAACGCCACCGTCTCCTCCACGCCGTGACGCTGCGCGAGTCGACCGGCCAGCTCACGCGCGCGGGCGCGCATGGTCTCGTCGGAAACGCACTGCTGGATGGCCGCGGCCAGGCGTGGCGCGGTGAGGCGGGTGCGCGGGATGGGTGTTGCGCCCACGCCCAGGGTGCGCACGCGGTGACCAAAGTAGAACTGGTCGGCAATGTGCGGCACCACCACCTGCGGGACGCCCGAGCGCGACGCGGCCGCGGTGGTCCCCGCTCCGCCGTGGTGCACAATGGCCGCCATGCGGGGAAACAGCGCGTGATGCGGCATGCTGCCCACCGCCAGGCAGCTCGACGGCAGCGCGCCCTCCGCGAATCCCGCCCAGCCCTTGGAGATGACGGCCCGCACCCCGGCCAGCTCCACGGCGTCCAGCAGCAGCTGCGTGGTGCGCCGGGGATCCTTGTCCACCATGCTGCCGAATCCCACGTAGATGGGCGGCGTCCCGTCGCGGATGAACGCGTCCACCTCGGGCGGCAGGTTCTCGTCGGTGACCAGCGTCAGCGCGGCGGTCTGCGTGCAGCGGGGCGCCAGCTCCACCGGCATGGGAGAGATCTCGGGGTCGGCGGCCAGGAGGAGGTGGTGCGGCGCAAAGGCCTCCAGCGCGCTCGTCGACATCGGCAGGCCCAGGCGCGCGCGGTTCCCGTTGAGGGCGCGACGCACCATGAACAACATCGTCTTGTCGTAGGCCCACCACATGAGGCGGTTCAGCCAGCGCGGCGTGCGCGTGAACGGGACCGCGGGTGGCGCGTGGTCATGGGACGGCAGCAGCACCGAGACGTACGCCACCGCCACGTGCACCGCGCCACGATGCACCGCCACCGTCCCGCCGGAGATCTGCGCTCCGCCGCTGACGACGAGGTCCGCGCCCTCGCTGGCGGCGAGCACGCCCTGGAACTGGCTCTCGACCTCGTCGTTGAGCATGCCCCAGGCGCGACGGAAGAACGCGAGCGGTGAGTCGGTGGTGTCGCGGTTGGACTGCAGGAAGGCCTGGAGGTCCGTGCCCGAGTGCTGGAAGGGAATCCCCGTCTCCGCGGCCCAGCCCGCAAAGCTCGGCGTGCCGGCCAGGATCACGTCGTGACCGCGCGCCTTGAGTGCACGCGTGAGCACGAGCATGGGCTGCAGGTCCCCCCGGGAACCGTTGGCGGCAATGACCGCTTTCATCCGCGCATGAGCGTAATGCCTGGCGTGTGTGCGGGTCCAACCGCCGGGTCAATCCTCCGCGCGGCTCAAGCCCACGCCGAGGACGGCGGCCAGCGCGCCCACCGGCCCCGCCACGTCGGGACGACAGATGAAGCCGCAGCTCCCCCCCAAGAGGCCCAGGAGTTGGCCCAGCAGCACCACGGTGGTCCCGCCCACCAACGCCGCCGTGAGGTAGGGCAACAGGGCACGCGCTTTCATGACGGCCTCCTGCTTGTGGGAGCCGCCATCACGCGGAAGGGTTCACCGCGCCCGCACCCGACGACGCGGCGTGCTGCGCGCCACCCGCGCCGGCGTGGACACCGCGGGCGTGGCCAGGTCATTGGCCTCCCGGGAGAACGTGCGGACGCGGGCAATGGCCAGGAAGCGCGCAAAGGATTCCGAGAGGAAGATGTCGCGCGCCATGGTGAAGGGATAGAGCGCGTAGGAGACCACGCCCTTGCGCTTGTCCAGCACCACGGCCAGGTGTCCACCACCGTCGGTGGCCACGTAGAGATGGGCCCAGTTCTCTCCGTCATGCTCCTGGCGCGCCACCACGTTCACCTTCGCACGTGTCAGGTACGCCTCCACGGCGGCGCGCACCGTGGCCAGGTCCGGTCGACGCAGGGGCGGCGGCGTGATGTCGGTGAAGCCGTGGTGACGGGTGCGGAACGCGCCGGAGATGATGTCGCCCAGCGGCAGCGGCTCGGAGGCGGCCCAGGGTGATTCCCCGTCGGTGCGACGCAGCGCGTACAGGTCCGAGCGATACCAGTTCTCCAGGAATCCCTCGTAGTAGTAGACGGACAGCTCGTAGAGGCAGCGCTCCAGCCGCAGCGGGTGACGACCCACCACGTCCTCGAACAGCTGGCGCGCCAGCGGGTGCACGCAGCAGTAGAGCGTGCCGTTGCGCTTGAGCGCGTTGGTGGCGCGACACATGAACGCCATCAGGCACGGCTCGTAGCTCATGGGGTCCATCATGACGGCGTCGAACCGGCCGGCCAGCTCGTCGGGGAGCGGGTCGCGCACGTCCTGCACGCGGGCGTCAGCCTTGAGCTTCTCCGCGCGCGCCAGCCGCTCAATGAACTCCACCAGCATGCCGTCAATGTCCAGCACCGTGACCTTGTGACCCATGCGGGCGAGCGGGAGGCACAAGAGATCGTCGTCGCCAATGAGGAGGACGCGTTGCGGACCCTTGCGTGCGCGCGTCAGCTGCCAGCAGCGCAGCACGGCGCTCTCCGGGATGCAGGAGGCCTGGCCGAAGGTGAGGTCCACCACCTTGCGCTGGGCATGCGCGCGACGCACCAGGTCCACCAGCTTGTCGGCGCGCGGGCAGCCATCCAGGTGCCAGGAGAAGCCGTTGCCCAGCAGGGAGAGCTGTTGCACCACGTCGGGATCCACCGGGTCCAGGTCCTCGGCGGCAAACCCGGCCTGTTGCAGCTCCAGGAAGAGCGGGCTTGCCGGGGCGTCGTCGGGGATGCCGTGGGCGAGCACGCGCAGCTGCTCCGCCTTCTGCGCGGGGACCGAGAAGGTGCGGGGGTGATGGATGGAGCGCACCTCGCTGTCCAGCGCGCCGGGCGCCATCCACGCGTAACAACCATCGACGAGTCGACGCATGGTTGCGCTGTAGCACAGACGACGCGACGGCGGTTGTCGGGGTCTGACGCCCTGGCTGGCGTCCGCGTCACCCTTGCCACAGGGAGGGCAGCGTGACCGTCCGTGCACGGCATGGGCTTCTGACGGCCCTTCCCGTGGCGCGGACATTCCTGTCTTCGATCCGCGCGCATCGCCTTCCGCATCGCAGCTTCCCGTGGCCTGGGCATTCCTGTCTGCGGTCCGCGACCGATGCGGCACAATCAACGCCGAGGTTGGCTCCCTCCAATCCTTCCTTGAAAGGTGCCCTCCCTCGCGGTGGCACGTCGAAAAAGAACCGCGCAGCACCCGGGACGTTCAGCGCGTCGTCGACGGGTGCTGCGCGGAAAGGCGTGCCTTGCGCGTCAATCAGATGGGCAGTCCGGTGTTCAGGTCCAGCACCTGCACGCCGTGGTAACCGCTCGGCACGTACGCCTTGGAGCCATGCACCACGATGTCCTGCGCCCAGCCCATGGTGCGGAAGAACGCCTCGTAGGTGGGAGCGGTGATGTCCTGCACGTTGACGGTGAAGATCCCCACGTCATTGACCACGAAGGCGCGGTTGCCCTCCACCTTCATCAGCCAGCCGTAGTCCATGGGCAGCGTGGTCTCGCCGGCCACGTGCACGTCCTGCGGGTCGGAGATGTCCAGCACCGTGAGGATGGAGTCCGCGTCCCAGCGCTCCACGCCGTCCACCGTGGTGTAGTCGTACACGTAGCGCGTGGTGAACGCGGCGCCGTCCTTGATGTGCAGCGTGCTCGGATAGCCCTCCAGCTCCACGCTGCTCAGGAGCTCCGCGTGGTCCTCGTGCAGCTGCAGCACGTGGAACACGGAGTGGTTGGTGCTGTTCTGGTCGTAGTAGTTCTCCAGCGTGTACAGCGTCTGCCCGTCGTCGGAGACACCCGCCAGCCAGCCCGGGATGTTCACCTCCGGGAGCACCTGCGGCTGCGCCGGGTTGGACACATCCACGCGGTGCACGCTGTAGCGCGCGAACCACCAGCCATCATGGTGCACCGTGCGGTAGCTGGAGAGCAGGACCGTGTTGCCGTGCGCGCGGAGCCCGTAGCTCCAATCCACGTCGTCAAGCTCCAGCTCGGCGGTGAGCGCGGGCGCGTCGGGGTCGGAGAGGTCCACCACGTACAGCAGGTGACGGTAGCGACCCTCGCAGTACGAGCCGTAGTAGTCCTCCCAGCAGTTGGCGTCGTACTCGTAGGTGTAGCGGTGGAACACCAGGACGTTGCCGTTCACCTGCGCCACCTCGTCGCCGTAGCCCCAGTAGTAGTAGCCGTAACCCACGTAGATGGGCTCGGGCAGCCACAGCTCACCGCGGAAGGTGGGCTGCGCGGGGTTCTGCAGGTCCACCACCTGGATGCGCGTGGCGTGGTCGTAGGTGCTGGTGTCCTCCGGCGTGGGATCCTGCGTGCTGGTCACGTACGCAAAGGCACCGTTGCTGAACATGCGGCCGTAGGGCGCGGGCGTGCGCAGCTTGGCCACCGGGGTCTCCGCGTTCGGGTCGCTGAGCGGCGTGATGGTCAGCTCGGTGTCGCCCAGGTACCAGTCGCCGGAGAGCTGCACGGTGAGGTCGCCGGGGAGCACGCCCAGGGAGCCCACGTTGCGCGCCAGCTCCAGGCGGGCCCGCACGCTCGGCTCGTCGCGGTTGGTGATGTCCATGACCTGGAAGATCTGGCTGGAGATGGTGAGCACCGTGCTCTCGTTGTACGGCACGCCGCGCTCCACCCAGCCCGCGTCGCCAATCAGGCCGCGCTTGACCAGCGTGTCCTCGGCCAGGTCCACCAGCTGCACGCCGCCCACGTAACGCCAGTCCGTGGGGCTCCAGGCCTGGAACGGGAAGAGGATCAGGTTCTGCTCGGGCAGCACGCGGAAGACCTTGGCGAAGTCGTCACGCTCGGCGGGGATCCAGCCCCAGATGCCATCCAGCACCACGCGGGAGAGCAGCGCGGGCTGGTTGGTGGCCACGTCGATCAGGGACACCGCGAGGCTGATCTGGCGGTTGCCGTTGGCGTCGACAAGGTCCTCGTGCCCCAGCGCCACCACGCGGTCCCCCGCCAGCGGGATCATGAAGTCCAGCCAGCCGGTCATCTCCAGCTCACCCAGCAGCGTGGGCTGCGCGGGGTTGCTCAGGTCAAACACGAACAGCGGGTCGATGTTGCGGTAGCTGACGAGGTAACCGCGGTTGCCGGCAAAGCGCGCGCTGGTGAGCTGCTCATCCACGTGCAGGACGGCCTCGCCCAGCGGGGTGATCAGGTCGGGGTTGGTGACGTCGTAGGTGCGCAGGAAGATGTCGCCGTTGCCCCAGCTCTCTCCGCTGGCCACGCGCAACACGTTCTCGTGCGCATCCATGGACCAGCGGTCCATCACGCGACCATTGAGCTCCACGCCGCCACGCACGCGGATGGCGCCGGCCGGGTCGGAGATGTCGATGTACTTGATGTCCGTGACGTAGTTGCCCGTCCACCAGCCCTGCTCATCCTGGTAGCTCTGGTAGCCGCTGCTGGCCAGGTAGATGGCCTCGGAGTTGACGTGGATGTGATGCTCCCAGCCCTCGCGCGGGAAGTCCTTGGTGTCCACCACGTGCACGTCGGTGGGGTCGGCGATGGTGACGCTGAGGATGCTGGTCTTGTCCTCGGTGTCCGTCGTCGTGTAGTCCCAGTACCAGGGGTAGCGGTGGCTCACCAGGTACATCACGTCGCCGACAATGCGGCTGTCGGTGCAGTCACCCTCCAGGTTGATGCCACCCAGCAGGTGCGGGGAGGTGAGGTTGCTGACGTCGATGATGCGGAGCTGGCTGCCGTAGAAGCCGCCCAGTCCGTCGTCGACCTCGTTGCGCCAGAACGTGTAGTAGTCGCTGACGATCACGTATGCGCGACCTTCGCGCACGTACATCTCACGCGGATACCCGTAGATGGGCACGCGACCCACCACGCGCGGCGCATCCAGGTTGGACAGGTCGATGATCTGCAGGCCGCGGTAGCGGTTGAGGACGAAGAGGTGGTTGCCCTCCAGCTTGTAGATGTCGCTCTCCTCGACGAGCCGTGGCTCTCCACCGCCCGCCTCGTTGTCGCGGCCGCCGTTGAAATCACCGCTGTCCTCGGGAGCGCCGGGCTGCGCGCCGCCGTTGGAGGAGCCCGCGGCGCCGCCGCTGGTGCTGCCGGTGCCATTGGAGTCGGGATGGAGCGGCGTCTCGAAGTTGGTGCGGCCTGCTCCGCCCGTGGAGCCGTTGTTGCCACTGCTGCTGGAGCTGCTGGAGCTCCCGGTGGTGCCGGAGCTGCTTCCGCCGCTTGGCGGGTTCGTAGGCCCGCAGGCCACCGACAAGCCCAACACCGCTGCCAACAAGGACCACTGCAACCGTCTCATGACCCACCTCCAAGCAAATGGTGACGCGCCGCACGGTAGCAATGCCCAGGCCAGGGGTGGAGTTGGCGTCGAGTGCGAAAAATCCGCGAAATCACAGGCGTTTTGGTCCGCCCACACCCGGTGGTGATGCGTGGTTTTCGCATCAGGGGAGGTGGCGGCTCAGTTTTCTGAAGGGGCCCCGGGGCCGGTTCCTCTGGAGGGGTGGGGCGGTGACGGGATGTGGCTGTTGGCACCACGGCGCGTGGTTGCACCGCCACGTTGGCGTCGCCCTGGTGTGGAGGAACTTGCGCACCGGGGCTTGACCGGAGGCGGAGGAGAGGCCGGTCTTCCGCGGAGTTTTGGGCTCCACCGGGTCTTGGCACACCGGCTGCTTTGTCCGTGCGCCACCTCACCCCAAGCGGAGAGCATGCATGTCCCAGGAAGACCCGACCCGTCAGAAGGATGCGCGACGTGAGAGCCTGCGTCGCCGGGGGTTTCGTCCGCTCACGCTCTGTGAAGCGGTGCTGGCCTTCCAGATGGTGACCAGCGCGGGCGCGCTCCCGGAGGTTCCCAGCGCGGAAAGCCAGGAGGAGGGGCGTGACGACGAGGGCGGGGCGGGGGCCGACGTCTGACGCGGTCGTGCGGGTTCCAGCGCGTTTTGTCGCGGCAGCCAAGGCTGCACCTGGAAATGCACCAAGCCCTGCCCTCGATTTCCGCTTGCACCACTTGCCCGTCGGCAGGGCTCTGCGTTGGTGGTGGTAGGGAGCGTCGTCGCAGCATCGGCGTTTGGTTCCGCGTGATCCGCGTGACGCCGCTTTCTCAAGCCCCATCCCCTATCAGCACAACGCAGAGCCCTGCCGACGTGAAGGCGGTGAAGATGGACCGCGAGGGCAGGGCTTGGTGCATTCCCAGGTGCAGCCTTGGCTGCCGGTGTCGCATGCGGCTCACCCGTTGCGTCCCGTCCGGTTCACCCGTTGCGTCCCGTCCGGTTCACCCCTGCGTCTCGTCGTCACGCCTTCAACTTGCCCATCTCCTTGTACACGTCGATGGCGAAGACGGTGTTCATCAGGAACACGCTGGCGAACATGGCCCAGTAGATGTTCGGGAGCGGCTCCTTGATGCTGAGCTCCACGTAGGTGAGCCCGAAGGCGCCGAGCAGCCACCCCACGCCGAGCGCTCGCTTCGGTCCGCCGATGATGTAGCCCAGTCCCGGGAAGAAGAAGTTCGCAATCGTTGCTGCCCAGCGCATGTTCGCCTCCGTGATTGTGGCGACATCTTCATCCCGACTGTACGCTGGGACAATCCACGCCCGTCCGGGTCTCTTGTCCAGGAGTCCAGCCCGCCATGGATCTGCTCACGGAAGTCCTCAGCTCGCTGCGCGTCTCCTCGACGATCTTCAGCCGCGCGGAGCTGTGCACACCGTGGGCGGTGTCCACGCAGGGAGCCGCCACCGGCATCTTCCATGCCGTGGTCACCGGGGGCGGCACGGTGCGGGTGGCGGAGGGGAGGGCGGTGCCGCTGAAGGCGGGTGAGGTGGTGCTCATCCCGCACGGTGATCCCCACGTCCTCTCCGACGGCACGTCCGGTCGCGCCGTACCCATCCGTAGCCTGCCGGCGGAAAAGCTCGGCGCCACCAGCGTGGTGCGCATCCGCGGCCCCGGGCCGCAGACGGTGATCCTGTGCGGCACGTTCCGCTTCGAGAGCACGCTGCATCCCCTCATGCGCGGTCTGCCCCGGGCGCTCTACGCGCGTGGCCAGGAGGGCGCGGAGGCGCAGTGGATGAAGACCACGCTGCAGATGATGGCCGACGAGGCGGTCTCCGGAAGGCCCGGCGCGCCGCTGATGCTCACCCGCCTCTCCGACGTGCTCCTGGTCCGCGCCCTGCGCGCGCACGTCAACGTCATCCCGGAGAACGGACGCGGCTGGCTCGCGGCGGTGCGCGACCCGCAGGTGGCCCGCGCCCTGGGCCTCATCCACCAGCGCCCCGACGAGGATTGGACCGCGGACAGCATGGCCGAGGAGCTGGGGATGTCTCGCTCGGCGTTCTTCGAGCGGTTCCGACGTCTCGTGGGTGAGCCACCCGCCAGCTACCTGGCGCGTTGGCGCATCCACCTCGCGGCGCGCGCGCTCGTCGACGAGGGAGCGGGCCTCAAGGAGGCGGCGGAGCGCGTGGGGTATTCGTCGGAGGCGGCGCTCAGCAAGGCGTTCAAGCGCATCACCGGCAAGGCCCCCGGTGAGTTCCGACGGGAACGCGGCGCGGCGTGAGCCTCAGCGGCACTTCCAGACCCAGCGGACGTGGTTGCAGCCGCCGTCTTCCCAGTGGCCATCGTCGACCCACACGTCGCGGCACTCGGTCTGCCCATTCACCGTCTCGCAGCGACGCTCGTAGTGTGAGTCGTCCACCCAGCGGTCCGGCTCGCAGTAGTACTCGTATTCCCAGCCGCAGTTGTCGTCGGGATCGGGGTCTTCCGAGGGGGGCGCGCCGCCGTTCATGACGCAGAAGCAGTCAAAGTCGCTGAAGTACGCGCCTTGGTTGGTGCACTGGTATTGCCAGTTTCCCGTCGGGTCGCACACGCACTGGTTGCTCACGCACTCGAACGCGGAATTGAGATCGCCGTAGTGCGGCGGGCAGTCCTGCCAGGTGTTGCAGGTGGACACCCCGTTGTTGCCCGCGTCGTAGCCCTGTGGCGGCGCCGCGTCGACGACGCCGGCATCCAGCCCGTTGGTGTTCCCCGCGTCCGGACCGCCCGGGCCTCCGGAGGCATCCGGTGCGCCCGCGTCGATGTCCTCGTCGGGGAGCGCAGCGTCGGGTGGGTCCGCGGGGCGGAGCGTGCCGCCGTCAAACCGGGAGAAGCCGTTGCGTCCGCCGGCGTCGGCCGCGGCGCGGGAGCGCTTGGTCTCCTCAGGCTCATCCTCGGCGCCAATCCGACACGCCCCCAACGACAACACCACCAGCGCGCACAACGGGAGCGCGAACGCGCGACGGGGGACATGGACGCGGTTCACCATGTTGGGCACACATCCTAGCACCAAAGTCCCGGAACGTCGTCGGCGAGGGGTGGACCAGGCCGGCTCGCGCTTGAGGGGGGGCGCGAACCGGGTCGTCCAGCACCAACCCCGCGACCCCTCACCAGCACGACCGGCCGGGCAGGGGAGGGCGCGCGTGGAGGCGTCTCGTCGCGAGCGCTTCAGTCACGGAGGCACACAGACGCCGGTACACTGAGGCTTGTTTGGCACGCAGGTGCACTCGGGGACGTCCTGCTTCTCGAAGCACACCGGATTGCGCTGTCCCACCGAGCCGGCACTGACGACCTGGCACGTGTCGTCGATGGGGGAGCAGTTGTCTATGCGTCCCACGGTGAGGCGGATGCGGTGGCGGTATTCGGTGCTGTGGGTGGGGCTGCCTGGTCCGGGCCCCGCCTTGCCCTGCAGCGTGACGATGGCGACCACCGAAAAGCCATCCGGCCCCACGGCTGCTTTCTTGACGACGGGATCGCGAAACAGGCGACCGATGGTGTCGCTGCCCAGGATGGTCGCCAGGATGAGGCCCTCGCTGAAACCGAGCACCGTACCGCTCGCCGGTCCACTCATCCCGGTGAGCTCGTTCGCGAGCGGGCCTGGCGGAGGCACCAGCTCCGTCGGGGAACGGGGGTACTCGTACCTCACCGTTGCGCCGCTCATCGCGACGTCGTGGGGGAAGGGATTCTGCACCTTGAAGACCGCCTCATAGCCGTTGCCGTCGGTGCCGTCGGTGAGCTCCATCTCGCCTTCGAGCAGCAGCGCGTCGTCATTCACGTTGTAGACGCAGGTGGCTCCGAGCTCGGGAGCCTTCACGCCCAGGATCCTCACCTCGGGACCACATCCGATCGGGAACAGCACCGTCATGGCACACAGGATTGCCCTCTTCATGGCCGCCTCCGGATGTCCCCGGTTCCCGACGTCGCCATGAGTGACACACGCACCAGCCACTCGCCGCCGGAGCGGAGCAGTCCCGCGTCGTCACGATTGCGCACCGCGAACCAGAGAGCAACGGGAGTGCCATTGCTCCGACGACCCCGGAGGGCGTGAGCCGAAAGCACGGCTTGCCATACCCGCCACTCCAGCCACGACGTCACCATGCTGATGGGCGGCCATCTGCCGGAACGCGGCTCGAGCGGGCGCGGTCACATCCCCGAGACCATGCGCAGCTCGGATTGCGCAGGGCCGCAGCGCAAAACGCGCCACTCGCGCCGGCATCCATCCCCGCAACGGCACAATGGGTGCCCTTGTGGACCCCCGTGCACAAGTTGTGCACCGGCATGCACAGCCCCTCCCACGCCCGTCGGAAATTCCCTGGGAAATCCGCCGCTTACCACCTTGGCCCGGATGCTGCTCCCTGCCATGGGCGTTGCGCACGCGGAGGATTCACCATGATCAACGTCGTCATCCACGAGTACCTCGAGGCCACGGAACCGGGCGCGGACGGGATCGTGGCGGCGCTGCAGGGCGCGAATGACGCGCTGGCGCTCATGGTCGAGCGGGAACGCCAGGCTTCCGACGAGCTGGCTGCGTGGCTGGGCGCCGGGCCCCTTCCGATGTGACCGCGGCGCCGTGCGCTACCATGCGCGGATGGACCCGGTGCAGACAGCCCACCTGACCCTGGTGTGTCTCTGGGGCGGGCTGGTTCTCGGTGAGCTGCTGGTGGAAGCCACCGCCAATGACGACGAGACCCGCGCCCACGCATCCCGACTCCACTTCTGGATGGACGCGCTCTGGGAGATTCCGCTCCTGTGCGGCGTGGTGGCCACCGGGGCCTATCTGGCCTGGCGCGCGTGGCCGCTGACGTCGTGGCACGTGGTGAAGATTGCGCTCGCCGCGGGTGCGCTGGCGTGCAACGCCTGGTGCGTGGTGCTGGTCCTCCAACGACGCCACGCCACGGGAGAGGCGCTGCGCCATCTCTCGACGAGGATCCGCTGGACCGGCGTGGGCGTGCCCTTGGGCCTGGCCGCGCTCTACCTGGGCTTCGCGTTCTTCCACCGCGCTCCGTGATTTCCATACGCGCCCGTGCGTTGGGTTACGCTTCTCCGAGGAGGACACGATGAGAACGTCGGCAACATTCCTGGCAGGCGTGATGGTGGGAGGGTTGATGGGGCTGTCCGCGGCGGCGCACGCGGGGTGGAATGAGCAGCCCGCGTACGGTCCGGACCGTGCGCTCCTCGAGAAACTGGTGGCGGCCACCGAGGAGTCGGGGCGCCGGCTCAAGGACATTGCCGACGCGCAGCGCGAACAGACGCGCGCCACCACCGAGCTGACGCGGGCCACCCAGGACGTGGCGCGACAGCAGGGCGAGACCGCGCGCGCCGTGGAGCATTCGGCCCAACGTTGTCGGTGACGACGCAAACAACGCCCGGACGCTCCGGCAAATCCTGGGCGGGGAAGATCACGCTGCGTAGCGTGCTTTCTCCGTGGTCCCGCACCCGGACCCTGGAGGCCTTCCCATGCGCGTGTCAGCAACATTTCTTCCCGTGGCGTCGTTGCCGCTCCTCTTGAGCACCATGGCGTGTCCTCCGCCGCCATCCAACGGCACCACCACCACCGGGACCACCTCGAGCAGCTCCAGCAGCGCGTCGAGCTCGTCGAGCAGCGGTTCGGTGTCTAGCAGCAGCTCGTCCTCCACCGGCACGGGTTCGGTTTCCTCGTCGTCCTCTTCGTCCTCGTCGTCATCCTCTTCGTCCTCGTCGTCCTCCTCGTCGTCATCGTCGGGAACGACGAGCAGCTCGTCCAGCTCGGGCACCGCCACGACCAGCACGGGAACCACCTCCAGCTCGTCGTCCAGCGGCGTCACGGTCAGCAGCTCGTCGTCCAGCGGCACCAGCACGTCCAGCTCATCGGGCACGGTGAGCTCTTCCAGCAGCAGCGGCGGAGGGGGCGCCTTGGATGAGGTGGAGCCCAATGACCTCATCGAGAACGCCACGCCCATGCCCAATGACAACTCGGCCACCGGGGAAATCAACCCCGCCAATGACTTCGACTTCTTCTCCTTCACAGCGACGGAAGGGGATTACGTGGTGGTCAGCACCACCGCCACCACCGGCACGTGCGGCAGCCCCAGCAATGACACCGGTCTGGACACGTACCTCACCATCTATGCCTCCGACGGTACGCCGCTCATGCAGAACGACAACATGTCGGTGGACGACTGGTGTGGCGGGATCGGTCCGGTGGGTCCACTCGTCGCGGACACGTACTACGCGGAGGTCACCAGCTTCGTCGGCACGGAGGGCCTGTACACGCTCATCCTCGCCCCTGGCACGGTCTCCGAGACCGAGCCCAACGAGACCGCCGCGGAAGCCGACGCCTACGCCGACAACTGGGTCTCCGCCATGTACCCGGAGACCGACTCCGACTTCGTCTCCTTCGTGGTGACCTCCGCCAACTCCAGCGCGACCATCGAGACCACCGCCATCAACGGCGTGTGCACGGATGGCTGGACGGACACCTACCTGCTGCTCCTGGACTCCAACGACAACGAGATCGACAGCAACGACGACATTGACCTCAACGGCGGCAACTACTGCTCGCGCATGATGCCTACCGGCCTGGCCGTGGGCACGTACAACGTGCAGGTGCTCTCCATTGCGGGTTCGTACCCGTACGGCTTGACCATCACCATCACGCCGTAACGCCATCCCCTCGACGTGTCCGCGCCATTCCCCTCGCGCGGCGCGTTGTCCCGGCTGACAGTCGACCGCGGTTCCCGTTGTCCCGGTGCCTGACGACGAGGACCAGCCACGTGCGGATCCGGGCGCACTTTGTGCGATTCCACCGGCGGGGAGGACCCTCCAACGACATGCTCCTGCCTGAGGTGCCGCGGAGGAAGAACCGAACATGACGTCGTTGATGATTGCGTGGTTGACGGTGGCCGGACTGACGGAATCCACCACGCTTCCCGCCTTCTGCCAGGAAATCAACGGAACCCAACCCATTCTGGAGCGCTGCACGGATGATGACATCCGCTGGCGTGACTCCACGCGGACCATTGAGGTGAAGGGTGACGTGGAGTGCACCCTGTCTGAGATTGCCGCCGACGTCCCCGACAGCGTGTTGTCTCCCGTCGAGGGGGAGCGCAACACCTGGTACCTGAAGGCCCGGCTGGTGATGCTGGAGGGCGCGCGCCTCAAGCTGTACGGCATGGATGCCGGGGGTGACGTCGACGAGCTGCGGCTGCACAGCAACAGCGGGGAGCACATCTACATCCGCGCGGAGTGGGGCTCCATTGACATCCGCAACACCCGCATCCTGAGCTGGGATGAAGGCCTGGGCGGCCCGGACACGAACCACGAGGATGGTCGCGCCTTCATCGGCGTGCGCTCCTTCCTGGAGGACGACGAGCCACGCACCTCCCGCATGGACATCCGCGACAGCGAGATCGGCTACCTGGGCTTCTACGACGGAGAATCCTACGGGCTGGCCTGGCGCGTGATGGGCACCGGCGACAGCGGGACCAACTCGCCGGTGTTTGACCAGGTGGAGGTGCACGGCGTGGTGCACAACAGCAAGATCCATCACAACTACATGGGCAGCTACAGCTGGGGCGCCTCATGCATGGAGTGGGTCAACAATGACGTCGGGGACAACGTGGTCTACGGCATTGACCCGCACGACAACTCCGACCACCTGCTCATCAGCGGCAACCGCGTCCATCACAACGGGACGCACGGCATCATCTGCTCCAAGAACTGTGATCACCTGATCATCCGCAACAACGTCTCCAGCCACAACGGCCGTCACGGCATCATGCTGCACTGGGAGGTGACGGATTCCGTGCTGTACAACAACCGCACCTTCGACAACGGCGGCAGCGGCATTGCCATCTTCACCGCCCACAACAACCTCATCAAGAACAACGACGTGTACCGCAACAACGACGGCATCCACATCTACATGGACAGCCACGGGAACCTGCTGGAGGGGAACGTGGTGCACCACCAGCGTCGCTACGGCATCTGGTTCACCGAGGGCGCGTACGGCAACACCGCCACCGACAACACGCTGTTCGACAACGTGAAGCTCGGACTGACCAGCGGCGTCGACGAGAACCAGACCATCACCGACAACAGCTTCGATCCCATTGCCGGCCACGACCATCTGCCCGGTACCGACGAGATGCCGCCGGTGGACGAGGAGCCGCCCACCCGCGTGTACCGCACCTGGTCTCCCGATGATCCGCGTTGGCTCATTGACCAGTACAGCGCCACGCCGGTGGTGCGGCCGTTGACGCCGCAGGTCCGGCCCTATTCGAAGGCGGTGCGCTGAGGGGGCGGACGCCTGGAGAAGGAAGTCAGAAGTCAGAAGTCAGAAGGCGGCCCCGCGACGACGAGCGGTCAGCGCCTTCTGACTTCTGACTCCTGACTTCCTTTCCGGGACCCTCCGACACCCTCATGGCATTCGGAACAACGGCCGCTCCGTCACCGCGCCGGGCCAGGGCACCATCAGGATCATGAACAGCAGCGCAAGGCCAAAACAGACGGCCAGCGTGCGGTAGGGCGTGGTGCTGCTCTTCTTGGCCAGGATGGTGCCCACGCGCACCAGGATCCACGCCACGAGCATCATGGCCAGGTGCTCCACCGCCCAGAACCGCATCACGGGGTCCTTCATGGCGCCCTTCATGTTCTGGAACGCCGCGTTGGTGATGGGGCTGAACACGCCGTAGAGCAGCAGTCCCAGCACCGCCTGGATGTCGACGACCACCGCGGTGATGCGCGCCAGCTTGAGGTCCCTGGGCTGCATGGCCCCGGTGGCCTTGAACCTGCGGATGCTCCCCACCAGCACCAGCAGCATCAACACCAGCACGGCCCAGCGGTTCCAGGAGTGAAGCAGCAGCAGGACTTGGTACATGCGGAGCTCCCGACGGCAGACGGACGCGCAGGCATAGGTGCGCAGGCCCGCGTGAGGCAAGGGCTCACCACCCACGCTCCGACGTCACCCGCACCTCCCCGTCATCCATTCCGTCGCGCCGCCGGACCGGGCCCGCGGGAAACGCGCGGTTGGCGTCGTCGTGGCTCCGGGAACGGCTCAGGCGGTGGGCACGAGCTTGCGCTCCCCGCTGGCGGAACGCTCCGGCTGCCACGCCGTGAGGACCCGCAGCACTTCCAGCAGGTGGGCGCGCTGGGCAGGGGCGGCCACGCGCCACAGGTCGGGCACCGCGTCGGCCACGGTGAGCGTGTGCACCTCGCGCGGGCCCCGGCGCAGGAACGTCACCACCACGTCCAGCGCGCTGGTCTCGTCGTACGGTGCGCGGGACGGAGGCGCGGGCACCGCCAGGTCCATGGCCGCCTCCCCGTGCGTGGTCGCGGTCATGCCGCGCACCCTGGCAAGCGCGTAGCGCCATTCCCCGTCGGAGAGCAGGGCGCGGTGCCGGTGCAGGTACGCCAGCGTGATGAGCGCGTGCGCGTAGAACCCGGGCCGGCGCAGGCACGCGTCCAGCACCACGCCCTCGTCGATCTCCGGGCCATCCAGCGGCTCCTTCCCGTCCAGCTCCACCACGTCATTGCTGACCAGCTGCGAGGCCACCAGCTCCGCGAACCGCTCGGCGAACAAGAGCGTGTCCTCCTCGCCATGGATGTGCGGCAGCGCCTCCAGGAACGCGCACCAGATGGTGAACGCGTGTCCCAGGTAGCCCACGCGCGCCACGGCGGGGCGACGGTAGTACCCCACCATCTCCTCCAGCCCGGTCCGTCGCGCCCACCGCGTCGCCGCCAGGTACGACATGGGGAACACCCCGGCGCTCACCAGCGCGCGCTCCCGGCGCTCGGAGAGGTCCTGCTCGCAGTGCACCTGGCGGTGCAGGAGTCCCGCCACCCGCGGTGAAGCCAGGGTCCCCAGCCAGCCCATGGCGTCGTCAAAGAAGTCGCGCCGCAGCTGGGGGTGGCGCTCCCGCAGCCTTTGCGCCGCCAGCACACCCTTGAGTGCGTGGGACTCCGAGAAGAACGCCACGCGCTGCAACGCTTCATGGATGGCGGCGGGGAAGTCCATGGCGGCCAAGTCCAGCACGTGGGATCACGCACCACAAGCGGTGTCTCAAGGAGTCTCAAGCTGCTGGGGCGCGCGCGGGGCTGTGGTAGACAGGAAACGTTTGGTGTTCCACGACGGGGTAATGATGCGCTTCCGCATGCTCTTGCTCCTGGCGTTCTTCCTCGCTGGTCTGGCCGACGCGCGCGCGGAGACCGAGACGCCCACGCTGGCGGTCCTGCCGCTGGAGGCCAAGCTGGGTGTGCCGCCCCAGGCCGCGGAGCTGCTCACCGACAACCTGCTCACCGAGGTGCGCAACACGCGGATCTTCGGCAGGGTGGTGGGACCGCAGGAGATTGCCACCTTGATGCCCGCGGAGCAGCAGAGCTTCCTCATCAAGTGCGCCTCCGACGAGTGCGCGCTGGTGGACCAGGAGCTGGCCGGCGCGCTGGGGGTTTCGCATCTCATCGTCGGGAACCTGGGGAAGCTGGGCAGCTCGTATCTCATCAACATGCGCATGTTGGAGCTGAAGACCTCCACCGTGCTGGCCACGCTGAGCGAGCGCGTGCGCGGTGAGAGCCCGGAGCTGCTGCTCGACGCGCTCCGCCCCTCCCTCACCAAGCTGCTGGTGGACTCCGGCTTCATCAAGCCGCAGAACGCTCCCGCGCCGGCCGCGGCCGCCATCCCCGGCGCGCCCGCCACGACGTCGACCACGGCCCCCGAATCCTCCACCCCGTCCCGCCTCCCCATCCTGCGCGCGGTGGGTGGCGTGGGCCTGCTCGTCGCCGCGGTGCCCGCGTTGGGCGCTTTGGCGTTGTGGACGGTGGTCGGCGCGTGGACCGCGTATGACTTCGCCCGCGGCTACAAACCGGGCGGCCAGCACCAGCTCACCGCCAATGAAGCGTTCCTCTCCGACGTGGCGTTCGTGGGCGCGGCGCTCTCGTCGGTGGTGGCGCTGGTGATGGTGGTGGCGTTCTCCGTGGCGCTCGGCGCATCCGTGGTGGCGTCATGAGACGGTTGCTCGTCGTGTGGATGTCCCTGTCGTTCCCGGGATGCTTCTTCCTCCCCACCGAGCAGTACCGGTGCCAGGCCGACACCGACTGCCTCACCGTCGGCGGGAAGTGCGACCTCCAGAGCGGCACGTGCCTGGTGTTTGGCAGCAGCGTGGTTCCCGGCACTTCGCCGGAGGAAGGGTCGGATGCCTCCGTCGTCGGGGGGGCCGACGCTGCTTCCCGTCCCGACGCCGCCGTGCGGGATGCCGCGACTCCGGACAGCGCGGTCTCGCTCGACGGGGGACCCGCTGACGCCGCCCTGGACCGCGACGCCGCGGTGATGCCCGATGCCACGGTGACGCCCGACGCCGCGATGATGCCCGACGCCACGGTGATGGATGCCGCGGTGTCGTCGGACGCGGGGGCGCGGGACGCCGGGGACGAGGACGCGGCGGTGGTGGTGGTGGATGCCGGCCCGCCGCCGGATGCCGCGTGCCCGCCCCCGCGCCAGGACGGAGAGAACAGCGACCCGCAGGCGCGTGACGACGTCAGCTACGGGAACGAGGACACCGCCATCATCGTGGATGTGACCGCCAATGACTGCGACCCCGACGGAGACCCGCTGGTGGTGCGCGACGTCACCGGCGCCGGCGAGCGCGAGTACATCATCATCGGCAACCGCGTGAAGTACCAGCCGCCCGCCAACTTCGTGGGCACCAGGACGCTGCGCTACCTGCTCTCCGACGAGAAGGGCGGCTCCACGCTGGGCACCATCACGCTGGTGTTCAACGCGGTGAATGACCCGCCCACCGTCACCAACGCTGCTCTGCAGTACGCTGCGCCGCCGCTGCAGGGACAGCTCATTGCCCTGGACCCCGAGGGGGACCCGCTCACCTACGTGGTGGTGGATGAGCCCGACCACGGCACGCTGTCCCTCAATGCCACCGGCGGCTTCGACTACGTGCTCGCCGCCAATGACACCGCGGCCTATGACTCCTTCGCCTTCCGCGCCATCGACGACGAGGGCCTGCAGTCCGCGGCGGGACGCGTGGACATCCAGCTCCCCGTGACGGCGCCCAACGCCTACTACACCTGGCAAGGCGGTGACCCCGGCAATCCCACGGGATGGAGCGTGGCGGCCAACTGGTCCAACAACCTGGTGCCCAACAACTTTGTCTCCTCCGTCGTCATTCCGGATGGGCAGCATCAACCCGTGCTGAGCGACGCCTCCATCAGCGTGGGCACCCTCACGGTGATGCCCGGTGCCACGCTGGAGGTGACCAGCGGGGTGAGCCTGACGGTACGCAACCAGGCGCACGCGTGGGGCGCCATCACCGGCGCGGGCACGGTGGTGCTCAATGACAACTACGCCACGGTGGCGGGCACCTTCCCCAACCTGGACATCCGCGCCTCCTTCCTCAGCCTGGCCGGTCCCACCGTCGTCACCGGCAACCTGGAGGTGTCCAACAGCAGCGTCGCGCTCGGGGGGTGGACGCTGGAGGTCACCGGTCACCTGGACACCAGCAGCGCCGAGATCCTGATGTCCCTGGACGCCGACACGCTGGTGGTCCACGGCAACACCAACCTCGTGGGCGGAGACTCCACCGGCGACCTCACCGCCGGGACGCTGGAGATCCACGGAGACCTCTTCGTCACCGGGAAGGCGCTGGTGGCCTCCGGCGCGCACACCACCGTCTTCAAGGGCGCCAGCCGCACACTGACCATGGGCTTCTACGAGGGTGCGTTGAACCACGTGCGCGTGGAGGGCAGCGCGCTCACGCTGGTCAAGCCGCCCGACCTGCCGGATCCCAACGCGCCGCCCGCGCAGCCGGGAATCATCGGCGTCAACGGGACGCTCGTCGTGGCGGGGCCCACGCTCGTCGACGGTGAGGACGGCATGACCCTGCTGGTCCAGGGTGACCTCGTCACCGTGCCGCGCAGTCGCATCCAGGTGCCGGTGCTGGTGCTGCAGGGGCCGCGCGGCACGGCGCTGGTGGAAGGGGACATCACTTCTCCGGTGGTGGAGCTGCAGGGAGAGAACAGCGAGATTGCACCGGGTGTGGTGTACCAGGAGCTGATCCTGCACGGCCGTGCGCTGGTCCACGACGGCACCAACGTGGGAACCTTCCGCATCCAGGGCACGGCCGGGGAAGCCGTCATCGTCGGTGCGGTGACCGTGCGCGACGTGCTGGAGACCGTCTACTCCGGCGCGCTGGTGATGCAGTCGGAGCAGGCCTACCTGAAGGTGCTGGGCTCCGTGGCGTTGGATGGTCTCCAGAGCCCGGGCGAGGCGAGCCAGGGCACCTTGGAGGTGCTGGGCAACTTCGACGTCGGGGACAACGGCTTCGTGGCGTCGGGCCAGCACCGGCTCATCCTGAGCGGCACCGCCTTGCGCCAGTCCGTGGACATCACGCAGGGCACCAACCAGAACCGCGTCCAGGACCTCATCATCACCAACCCCCAGGGCGTGGACTTCGTGTCCAACGTGCACGTGCTCGGGAACCTCGTCGTGGATTGCGGTACCTGCACGCTGACCTCTTCCGCCGCCAGGACCACCACCGTGATGGGGGCCTTCACCACCAACGCGGAGAGCAGCGTCAGCCTGGCCACGCTGGCCCTCAGCTCGCCGCGCGGCACCTCCGACGTGGCGGGCGCGTTCACCGTCGACAAGCTGCAGATGCGCGCGGACTACCAGGTCATCCGCACGGGGCTGGTCTGTCGTGAGCTGCAGGTGCAGGCCGACAACGTCCAGACCACCGGCGAGCTGATCCTGACCGGTCCCATGTCCATGAATGGCAAGCGCGACGGCGCCAACATCAGCGCCGCCCTGGTGTTGGGCGGGCCGCTGACGGCGAGCTCGGTGAGCGTCACGGGCAACTCGGTGCTGGACACCAGCGGGTTCCTGGTCACGGTGACAGGCAACCTCACCACGGACAACGGCGGCCGCTTGGAGACGCGGGAATCCGAGGATCACGTCGTGGTGGCGGGCAACGCCAGGCTGCATGGAAATCACGCGGACAGCGCCAAGACCAACGGCACGCTGGAGGTGCAGGGAGACCTGGACCTCGGCGACACGTTCGTCCCGCACGCCGATCACGAGGTCATCATGAACGGCACCGGCGCCACGCAGGACATCTCGGTGGCCACCGGCTCGCGCCTGGCCAACCTGCGCGTGGCGGGCACCTCACGCTTCCTCACCAGCGCGGAGATCACCGGGGTGCTGGAGGTGGTGGACACCGCCACGCTGGTGGTGGAGCCCGGCATGACGGTGCAGGTCCCCGACGGCGGCACCCTGATCCTGCGCACCGGCTCCACGCTGGACAACCAGGGCACGGTGAGCGCCGCCAGCTGCGCATTGGAGACGTACACGCAGATCGGAACGGCGCCCGCCTGTCCGTGACGTTCATTCGCGGGACCCGGACAAACCTGACACAACGCTGACAGGCCCCCTCGTCATGATGCCTCCCATCTTCCGGAGGCGTCATGCACACCGTCACCGCGTCCCTCACTCCCGTGGCACCCTTTGACTTCTCGCACACGCTCCACTTCCTCGGTCGCTTCGCGCCCACCCGGGGAGAGCAGCGCACCGAGCGGCGGCTCACCAAGCTCATGGCGCTGCATGGCCAGCCCGTGCTCTTCGAGGTCAGCGCGCGCGGCACACCCGAGGCGCCGGCGCTGGACTGCACGCTGCACGCCCACCACCCGCTCGACGAGCAGGCCCGCGCGTTGGCGGTGGACCGGATTGGCTTCTCGCTCAGCGTGGGCGACGACCTGCGTCCGTTCTACCGTCGGGCGCGCACCGACCCCGCGTTCTTCCCGCTGGTGCGACGCTGGCATGGCTTCCACCAGCCCAAGTTCTTCTCCCCGTTCGAGAACGCCGCGTGGGCGGTGTTGACGCAGCGCACGCCCATGACGTTGGCGCGCAGGCTGAAGTGCACGCTGATGGAGCGGCTGGGCGTTCGTTGGCAGCACGAGGGCGTGGAGCACCTGGGCTTCCCGGAGCCCGCCACGGTGGCCGCGGTCTCCGTCGAGGAGCTCACCGCCATCCTCGGTCACCGCCGCAAGGCCGCCTGGATCCACGGCCTGGCCCAGGCGTTCTCCAACGTGGATGACGCCTTCCTCCGCCACGGCCACGTGCATCACGTCCTGGAGTGGCTGCGCGCGCTGCCGGGTCTGGGGCCGTGGTCGTCGGCGTTCGTGGCCATCCGTGGGCTGGGGCGCATGGAATGGCTCGACGTCAAGGAGGCGCGCCTGCTGAGCGCGGCCTCGCTCGTGTACGGTCGCACGCTGGAGCTGGCGGAGGCGCGCCGTCTGGCGGAGGCCTACGCGGAGCACCGCGGCTACTGGGCGCTGTACCTCCGCGCCTCCGAGCCTGAGCTCGCCTCCCGTCCCGGCATGGAGATGTGATTCGCGAAATCCGTTCGCGGGCCGGACGCGGCAGATGCGCGCGGGACGAAGGGCTTGCGCGTTTGCGATGGGATTTTGCGCACCCGGCGTGGCACCCGCGTTGCTGGTCTCCACAACCCTTGCCCGGAGACCCGCAACCCATGGCCATGAAGACGATCATCGAGCCGTTCCGCATCAAGATGGTGGAGCCCATCCGCATGACCACGGTGGAGGAACGGGAGGGGTTCCTGCGCCAGGCGCACTGGAACCTGTTCCTCCTGCAGGCGCGCGACATCCTCATTGACCTGCTCACCGACAGCGGCACCTCCGCCATGAGCTCGGAGCAGTGGGCCGCCATGATGCGCGCCGACGAGGCCTACGCCGGCTCGACGAGCTTCACCCGCTTTGAGACGGTGGTGAAGGACATCTTCGGCTTCAAGCACGTGATTCCCACGCACCAGGGGCGGGCCGCGGAGCGCATCCTGTTCTCCATCCAGTGCAAGCGTGACGCGGTGGTTCCCAGCAACACGCACTTCGACACCACGCGCGCCAACATCGAGTACCTGGGCGCGCAGGCGGTGGACCTGCCCTGCCCCGAGGCCAGGAAGACGGGGGAGTTCCATCCCTTCAAGGGCAACATGGACGTGGAGGCGCTGGAGCAGCTCATCGAGAAGGTGGGCGTGAAGCGCATTCCGCTGGTGATGATGACGCTCACCAACAACTCCAGCGGTGGTCAGCCCGTCTCGCTCGCCAACCTCAGGGAGGTGCGTCGGGTGTGCAACCGCCACGGGCTGCCGCTGTACATCGACGCGTGTCGCTTCGCGGAGAACGCGTGGTTCATCAAGCTGCGGGAGGAGGGCTACGCGCGCAAGACGCCCACCGAGATCGCGCGGGAGATCTTCTCGTTTGCCGACGGGTGCACCATGAGCGCAAAGAAGGACGGCCTGTCCAACATTGGCGGCTTCCTGTGCACCAACGACGACCGCCTGGCGCAGCAGGAGAAGGACCTGCTCATCCTCACCGAGGGATTCCCCACCTACGGCGGCCTGGCCGCGCGTGACCTGGAGGCCATTGCGGTGGGCCTGCGCGAGGCGCTGGAGGAGGACTACCTGCACTACCGCGTGGCGTCGGTGGCGTACCTGGGGCGCAAGCTCACGGAGATGGGCGTGCCCATTGTGCAGCCGCCGGGCGGGCACGCGGTCTACGTCGACGCGGGCGCCATGCTGCCGCACATCCCGCCGCTGCAGTACCCCGGTCAGGCGCTGGGCGTGGAGCTGTACCGGGAGGCGGGCATCCGCAGCGTGGAGATTGGCAGCGTGATGTTCGGCAAGCGCGACCCGGACACGCACGCGGAGCTCCCTGCGCCGGTGGAGCTGGTGCGCCTGGCCATTCCGCGCCGCGTCTACACGCAGAGCCAGGTGGACTACGTGGCGGAGGCGGTGGAGCACGTGTTCCGTCGTCGGGAGAAGATCCGCGGCTACCGCATGGTGCACCAGGCGCCGTTCCTGCGGCACTTCACCGCGCGCTTCGCGCCGCTGTGATTTGTGTCAGGAGGCAAAGCGGTGCTTCACACCGCAGTCCGAGGGGTGCGGCCCCGCTGACAGGTTCATCCGGTGGCCGCACCGTCGTGTGCCGGCGCACGGACCCGTCGTGAACAAGCAGGGCACACCTTCGGACTGCGGTATGAACTACCGCTTTGGCTCGAGATGCGCCGCTCCCCGGGCACGCCACCGTTCCGCATCGTCGTGAACGCGGTGCGGGAACGCCATCACCGTTTCACCTCGTCAAACGCACCAGTCCGTCGCAGCACGCCACAGTCGCTGGTGGGACTGACGTCGGGCCACGCCGTGTTCGCGCGGGAAGCGTGCACAATCAGTCGACGCGCGAAACGCAGCGCCATCTTCTCCGGCAGCAGTGGTTCATGGTGCGAGAGCGCGGCGGCAATGCCCGGGTCCTTGCGCGCTTCCGGGTGGGTGTCCTTCCGCGCCCCCAGCAGCTCCTCCAGGAACTTCGTGTTGCCAAAGGCCACCACGTTCTGCTGGTCGGGGAAGACCTTGACGTCGTGGCGCAGCGCCTCCGGCGGAACCTCGTCAAACCGGAAGGTCACGCGCGCAATGCCCATGCGCCCGCCCTTGTCGACGGAGAACACCACCGTGGTGAACAGGATGTGCCCCCGGCCGCCGTGGTCGGGTTGGCCGGGCGGGGGACGCGTGCTCGGCAACATGGGCGCGTAGCGACGGTGCACCTCCTCGGCGAACGCCTGCAGCAGCGCGGTGGGATCCTCCAGCCCCACGCGCCGGTACACCTCCTCCAGCACCACGGCGGGGTCGAAGAAGTGCGTTCCGTCGCCGCTGAAGGCCCAGCGCAAGCCCGCGTGGGCGGCCACCGCGCGCGGTCCCAGCCGCCGCAGCTTGACCTGGTCGTCGACGTGTTTTCCGTCGTGGGTGATGCGTCGCTTGTCTGCGCACAGCGCCAGCCCGCCCGTGGAGCGCACCGCCACGATGAGCGAGCCGTGCTCCTCCCGCGCCACGTCGGCGGAGCTCGCCGGCAGCAGCAGCGCAGCGCAGGCAACAAGGACGCGGCGCATCATGCCCTACTTCGAGAGCGCCCGGATGTCCTGCAGCACCGTCTGTTCATGCCCACGGGGCGAGACCTTCTCGTAGACCTTGCGCAGGATGCCCTGCGGGTCGACGAGGAACGTGGTGCGGTCCCAGTACATCACCCCCTGCCACGGCGACTGCCCCACGCCCGCGGCCTTCAGCAGCTTCGCCCCGGGGTCGGCCAGCAGGTCGATGGTGAAGTTGAACTTGTCGCAGAAGCGCTTGTGGCTCGCCACGTCGTCGACGCTGAGGCCCACCACCTTGGCGTTGAGCGCGGTGAAGTCGTCCTTGGTGGCGGTGAAGGACTGGCCCTGGATGGTGCAGCCGGGCGTGTCGTCCTGGGGATAGACGTAGAGCACCAGCCAGCTGCCCCGGTAGTCGGAGAGCTTCTTGACCTGGTTGTCCTGGTTGGGCAGCGAGAAATCCGGGAACGGCGTGTTGACCTCGATCATCCTGCTCTCCTTCGGCACGAGCACCCGCGGTTGAGTGCCACGACGCGAGCGTGGTGTCACGCAAAGATTTCCGTCGCCGCGCGGTTGCACAACGGCCGTCCGCGGGGGCATACGCGCGTGCGTGGGCGACGTCATCCTCCTCACCGGCGCCACCGGCCAGATTGGCACCGCGTTGGTCCCGCGGCTGGTGCGTGACCCCGCCGCCCGCGTGCTGGCGCTGGTGCGTGCGCGCGACGCGGCCCACCTCGACGCGCGTCGACGGGAACTGGCGGAGCGGACCGGCGCGCCGCTGGAGCGTGTGGAGCTGGTGCGCGGGGACGTGACGCTGCCCGGACTGGGGCTCTCCCCGGAGGACCGCGCGCGGGTGGAGTCGGAGGTCACGGCCATCCTCCACGCCGCCGCGTCGGTGCGTTTTGACCTGCCGCCCCAGCAGGCCGCGGCGGACAACCTGGGCGCCACGCAGTCGGTGCTGGAGCTGGCGGAGGCGCTGCACCGACGGGGACGGCTCACCCGCCTGGATCACGTCAGCACCGCGTACGTGGCGGGCACCACCCGCGCGCGCTTCCGCGAGACCGATCTCGACGTGGGGCAGGGCTTCCGCAACTCCTATGAGTGGTCCAAGCAGCAGTCCGAGCTGAAGGTGCAGGAGGCGCGCGCGCGCGGACTGCCGGTGAGCATCCACCGTCCTTCCATCGTCGTGGGGGAGAGCGGCACCGGACGGACGCGCGCGTTCAACGTGTTGTACTGGCCGCTCAAGCTCTACGTGCGGGGCTGGTGGCGCACGTTCCCCGGGGAGCCCTCCACGCTCGTCGACATCGTCCCGGTGGACTGGGTGGCGGAGGCCATGGTCCACATCCGCGCCCGACCGGACACGCTGGGGAAGACCTTCCATCTCGCCGCGGGTGAGGACGCGCGTCCCGTCTCGGAGCTCGCCGCGCGCATTGCACAGATCACCGGCGGTCCCCCCGTGCGCTACATCGACCAGCGTCTCTACAAGCGCTTCGGGCGACCGCTGGTGACGCCCTTCCTGGCCCTCACCCGTCGGGGACGGGCCATCCTGCGCGGCGGGGAGGCGTACATGCCCTACTTCGTGGGGAACCCGCTCTTTGACACCACCCACGCCCGCGCGGCGCTGGGCCCCGCCGGTGGTCCCCCGCCCATCCTCGAGTACCTCGAGCGGATCGTCCGGTTCGCCACCGAGGAGGACTTCGGCGACGCTTCGCGCAGTGCGTCGTGATGAGGCGTACTTAGGCTGCTCCACGTTGACACCGCTGTTGGTCGCGTCACAAGGAGGCGGCTGGCATCGCCAGGATGTCCTGGGCCACGGGCCCTGGTCGACGGGTCATTCCCGACCGTGTGACCGGCGCGCGACGAGGACGGCGGTGAGTTGGCGGACATGAGCGGCTGGCGGTTCCCGACGACCACGGCATTGCTGACGGCGTTGCTCACGTCCACGCCCGGGTCCGCTGTTGCGCAGGAGGTACCGGTCCGCGTGGTGGCGGCGGTGCCGGCGCGCTGGCCGCCCGACTACGTGCTGGATGACGAGGGCCGCCCGGACGGCTTTGCGCTGGAGGTGTTCAACGTCCTGGCCCGGCGCGCGGGATTGGAGGTGCAGTGGTTGGTGAAGGCCACGTTCGCGGAGGCCATTGATGCGCTGCGCGAGGGGCGCGCGGACATCATTCCCAACCTGGGCATCTCCGAGGAGCGCGCCGCGTTCTGCCTGTTCACCGAGCCCCTGGAGACCGCGCGCATCGAGCTGTTCATCCGCAGCGACATGCAGCCGGTGGTCACGGTGGAACAGCTCGCCGGTCGGACGGTGGCGGTGGTGGAATCCAACGTGGCGGTGCCGCGCCTCAAGCAGGAACACCCGGAGCTGCGCGTGCACGTCTTCCGCGACACCCGCTCCGCGCTCTTCGAGCTGCTGGCCGGTCACGTCGACGGCCTGGTGCATCCCTCGGAGGTGTTGCTGCACATGGCGCAGGAAGCCGGCGTGGCGGACCGCATCCGCGTCCTGGGCGGACCGCTGTGGGAGGTCAAGCGCGCGGTGGCGGTACGGCGGGATCTGCCCGAGGTGCACCAGCGGCTCTCCGTGGCGGTGTCGGAGCTGGTGGGCTCGCCGGAGTACCAGGCGCTCTACGTGAAATGGCACACCCGCCCTTCGTTCTGGACGGTGGAGCGCGTGCTCCTGGGCATGGGCGTGATGCTCATTGCCTCGCTGCTGCTCATGGCGGGGTGGCGCTACCAGAGCCTGCGCCAGGTCAACCGGCAGCTGCGTGAGACCATCGTCGAGCGGGAGCGCGCGGAGCGGGCGCGGCAGGACAGTGAGCAGCAGCTGGTGCAGTCCCAGAAGATGGAAGCGGTGGGGCAGCTGGCCGGCGGCGTGGCGCATGACTTCAACAACATCCTCACCGTGATCCAGGGCCTCGGTGACATCGTGCTGGACTCCCTGCCCTCCGGCTCACCGGCGCGCGGGGACATGGAGGACCTGCTGGCCGCCTCCAAGCGCGCTGCGGCGCTGACCCGCCAGCTGCTGACGTTCTCGCGCAAGCAGATCGGTGAGCCGCAGGTCATCAGCGTCCACGCCGTGTTGGAGGGGATGGTCCCATTGCTGCACCGCGCGGTGAGCGAGCGGATCCAGCTGGAGGTGGTGACGACGCCGGGATTGTGGCCGGTGCACGTGGATCCCAACCAGATGGAACAGGTGATCCTCAACCTGGTGCTCAACGCGCGCGACGCCATGCCGACGGGCGGCCGCATCCGCCTGGCCACCACCAACGTTCCCGGGCCGCCCGAGCACGTGGTGCTCACCGTCTCCGACACCGGCCAGGGCATGACCCCGGAGGTTCAACGACGCATCTTCGAGCCGTTCTTCACCACCAAGGAGCATGGACGCGGCACCGGCCTGGGTCTTTCCACGTGCTACGCCATTGTGCAGGGGGCCGGCGGTCACATCCGCGTCAGCAGTGAAGTGGGTCGGGGCGCCACCTTCGAGGTGTTCCTGCCGCGCTGCCACGCGGAGCCCACCACCCGCGCCGCCGCGCCGGTGCGAACGGTGCGCGCGGGCTGGGAGACCATCCTGGTGGCGGAGGACGACGCGGCGCTGCGTTCCCTCGTGGTGCGCACGCTCACCGCGGCGGGCTACCGGGTTGTGCCGGCCAGCAACGGGGAGGAGGCGTTGCGGCGGGCCTCGGCGCATGAGGGCCCCATCCACCTGCTCCTCACCGACGTGGTCATGCCGGGCCTGGACGGTCCGTCGCTGGCGCGGGAGCTGGCGCGGGTCCGTGACGGCGTGGCGGTGCTGTTCATGTCGGGCTACACCGACAACGAGAACCTGCAGCGCGGTGTGGCGGAGGGGAGGATGGCGTTCTTGCCCAAGCCGTTCACGCCGGAGGTGTTGGAGGGTCGCGTGGCGCAGGTGCTGGCAGGGCGCGCGTAGGGTGCTCACCTGGCGTGCAGCCGTCGTGAGCCGGCCACAACCTGGAGTGCGGCGGGCCCTCGCCGCCCTGGCCAGCGCCGAGCGCGTCTTCAAACGGCCAAGCGCGGAACCCGGACCTCCGTGAATGACGACGGATGATTGGCCTGCAATGTAGGGGCTGCCCGTTGCCGGTACCGCGTGAACGGTGAAGGTGGCGGGCAATGGTCAGACCCGGGGCCGCGCCGTCATGACGACGGAAAACGGCACGCGATGCGACCGGCCCGGCCGGTTCAACGCGACGGAGGACCGGACAGCAATGTAGGGGCTGCCCGTTGCCGGTACCGCGTGAACGGTGAAGGTGGCCGGCAATGGTCAGCCCCGGGCCCAGCGGTAAGGGCCGCACCCAATCTCATTGGCGGGAGCCAAGCGCGTCGTTCCAAGCGCGGCGCACCCAGTCCGATGGGCAGGTTGTCCTGACGCAGCCCCTCAGGCCCGGCCGCGGCTGGTCCCCGTCACCATGGCCCCGGCAATGAGGTGGGCCACCCGCAGCGCCTCGGGCAGCGCTCCGTGCAGGCGGCAGGCGTGCAGGAGCTGCGCGGCGTCGTCACGTTCAATGCCCACGCGTTGCACCAACACGCCCGCCAGCGGCTCCATGGCCCCGGCGCGCTCGATGAGCCGCCACTTGCGTTTCCCGCCGGGAACCCGCTCCAGCAGCGCCCGACGGATGGCGACGAGATCCGGCGGGCGGCGCGCCACCACCAGCACCGGGATCCCCAGCCGCGCGTGCAGCCCGTGGATGTCCACCACGTTGAACCCCGCCACGGCAATGCCCTGCAGCAGCACCGCGCGCACATGCTCCAGGAACGGGGAGCGCAGCAGCATCTGGGCAATGCGCTCCGTGGAGTTCACGCCGTCACGACGGACACGGGTGGTGAGCACGCCATCCAGCCGCGTGCGGGAGAAGATGGTTCCCACCACCAGCACGTCGCCACGGTGGGGCCGCGGGAAGGGCGCGTCGTCGACGCCGAGCACGTTGGGCGGGGTGGGCCGCATGCGCTCAGGGGCGGTTCTCGTTGACCTGCGCCTCCAGCGCGCGGATGCGGGGCACGTCCTCCGCGCCCGGCGGCGCGTGGTTGTCGACGGGCGCCTTGGGCCAGCGGTCTCCCATCGAGAGCAGGATGGTCCAGCCCGGCGCCTCGGGATCGCGCAGCATCTGGGGCGTGGCGGTGAGGATCGCCTTCTGGTCCCCGCAGGTGCCCGCGGCCAGGAACCGGCTCCCGTCGAGGGCCACCACCACGTGCGTGAGCGCGGCCGCCTTGTCCAGCTTCACGCCCTCGCGCGTGCACGGGATCTCCGCCGTCCCGTCGAGACGCCAGGCGGGCTCGTCGGTGGACTCCAGCTCCCACGGCCCGTTGTCCAGGCGACGCACCGCGAGCAGCCCCGCGCCGCCCACGCTCAGATCCTGCGGGATGTACTCGGCAAACCACAGCGGCGTGGTCGCGGGCACCGGCTGCTGCCGCACCGCCAGGGTGCCCAGCGCGGACACCATCTCCGCCTTCCCGCCGCGTGCCAGGTGGAAGACCGCGGCCCGCCCCGGCTGCTCGCGCAGCGTGGCCAGGAAGCGCAACGCCCCGTCGGAGAGCAGGGTGGGGCGGAGGAAGTCCACCAGCGTCTCGCTCCCCGCGCCCGAGCTCATTCCGGTGCTGAGCACGGGCCGCCACAGCTCCGGCGCGCCCAGCGGCAGCACCACCACCTCGGCGTGGAAGGAGGCGGCGTCCCCCAGCGTGGCCACGCGCTTGTGGGTCAGCACCACCTCGTCGGGACGGGCGGAGCGACCCAGCCCAAAGGACTCCTGCGTGGCGGGCAGCTCGGCCACGCGCAGCAGCTCCGGGGTGTCGGCGCCCGGGCGCAACAAGAGCACCGCGTCCCGGTACTCCGCGGCCCGGCTCCACATGCCGCTCAAGGAAGTCGGCAGCTCCAGCGCCACGTGCGCCAGGGCCAGCACCGTCCCGTCGGAGCCCAGCGTGGCGTCGCGCACGCCCAGGATCACCATCCCGCCGACGGAGACACCGCGCGCCAGCGCCGGCAGCAGACGCAGCACGCCGTCGGAGCCCACCATCCCCGTCGCCACGGGGAAGGTCTCCTTCTCGCCGGTGCGCGCCGCCAGCGTCACCACGAAGTGCCCGGAAGGCCCCAGCTCGCTGGTGGCCACGTGCCATTCCTTGTCGGGCAACGTGCTGAGGTCCAGCGGGGAGAGCACGTGGCTTCCGTCGCTGCGCACGGTGATGAGCGCGGGCAGCCCGCCCTGCGGCCCCTGCAGCTCCAGCCGCAGCGCGCCGGCAATCCGACCCTCCACCAGCGGCGAGACCGGCGCGACGTCCCGGGGCTGCAACCGCTCCAGCAGCGCCGGCGGCGCATCCACCCGCTTCAAGAGCTCCACCGTGATGCGGCGCACCGTCGAGAGGCTTGCATCCAGCCACGCCACGCCCACCGCCACCGTCGTCACGTGGCAGAGCGCCACCAGCAGCAGCACCAGCAGCCGGCGCCACCGCGGCGCCAGTCCCCGACGGGCCAGCGCTCCGGCGGCACGGAAACCCAGC
>JBFMGU010000094.1:0-37160 GCA_040752415.1 Myxococcota bacterium | reverse complement strand
ACGACGTGGAAATGCCTAGCCCCTACGGCTGCGGCGTCGGCTCACGCCCTGGATACCAGCTGGATACCACCGGCGTGACTGCTCCGGGGACACTACCGTGACGACGTCAGGTGACCAGGTAGTACTAGGCGACTTTGTTCTGCGCCGCCCCGTCAAAGCGCCCAGACGCCGCCGGAGGGGGCGCGTCCGTCGTGGGTGGCAGTCCGGGATGTCCGCGCCACGCTCCACGGAGCCTGCGACGCTGCCGGACGGAATCCCCGAGAATCCTGCCCGCGGATCGCCGGGCGGGATGCCACTTCACTCCCCGCCACCACCCTCGAGCTCCTGGCACGTCGTCTTACACGTGTTGTCGTTGCACAGCGCGTAGCCCGTGGAGCAGGTGACCCCCGTTGAGCAACTGGCCAGGTCGGCTGCGCACCCTCTACCTCCGGGGCAACTCACCTGGCCCTCCGGGCACTCCGCGCAAGACGCGGGATCAGCGACGCAAGTGTCCGTGGTCGCGCAGCGGTATTGACCGGCAGGACAGGTCCGCATCGTCTTGCAGCGGGTCGGCCGCGTGGCGCAACTGCCATCCGGGCACTTGAACAGCCCTTCGGCGCAGGCCTGGTAGCTGTCGTAGTCGCAACCGCCAGCCGCGGTGGAGGCGCACGAACTGTCGGGGCACAGCTCGTACCCGTACGGGCAGATGACCTGCGACGGACAGTTGATGACGTCGGCGCGGCAACCGCCGGTGTTGGTGCAGATGGTGCCGAACTGTTCCGGGCAGGTGTTGGAGCCCGGATTCAACGTCAGGTACGGGCACAAGGCATTCACCATCTCGGACGGAACGCACTTGCCGTCCGCGCACTTGGTGAAATCCTCGGCGCAGTCACACGTCACACCAACCTCCACACACGTGTCCTCACCGCTCACAGGACACGCGATCGGCGTCGGAGCCACGCACATCAGGTCCTGGTTCTCGCAGTTGGTGCCCGAGTAGCCCTCCGGGCAGCTGCACGAGTAGGTCCCGACGCCATCCACGCACGTGCCGCCGTTCTGGCAGGGATCCGGGCTGCAGGCGTCGTTGGTGCAAGCGGTGAGGTCCAGCGTGCAGGCGCCGGTGCAACTCAATGTGCCGTGCTCGTAGCCCTGGTCCTGGCAGGTTTGCGACCGGAGGTCGGCGCCGTCGCACTCCTCGTCGAGGTCCGCGGTGTTGTCGCCGCAGTAGCCGGTGCACGCGGAGGTGTCGTAGCGGGCGCAGTCCGGCGCACAGGCCAGGTTCCCGCCGTCAAAGCCAAAGTCGGCGCAGCGCGCGGTGCCCACGTCGGTGCCGTCGCAGATCTCGACGCCGTTGCGGGTGTTGTCGCCGCAGACCGGCACGACGCAGCCGGTGGTGTCATACCCCCTGCAGTCCGAGGCGCAGGCCAGCGTTCCGCCCGGGAATCCGAGGGTGGTGCACGCCGCGCCACCGAGGCTGATCGTGTCGCAGCGCTCCGTCCCGTTGATCACGCCGTCGCCGCAGGAGGTGCCGTTACCGGCGTAGACCGTCACCGTGGCGATGGCGAACCCGAGATTGCCCGCGGCATCCGACGCCGTACAGCGGAGGGTGCTACGACCCACCGGGAACAAGCTGCCCGAAGCCGGCGCACACGTGGTGGGACGCGTGCCGCTCACGACGTCGTTGGCCTTGGCGGTCCAGTAGACCACCGCGCCCGGGCCGCCGTTGGCGTAATGGACCTTGCTGCCCAGCCGGATGCTGACCAGCGGAGGCCGCGTGTCCCGCACCGTGACCGGGAAGGACGCCGTTCCCACGTTGCTGGCCAGGTCGGTGGCGGTGCAGGTCACCGTGTGACTCCCCAGCGGGAACACCGATCCCGACGTGACCACCTGGCCGCCGCGGGTGCATGTCACCGGGCGCACCCCGTCGACGTCGTCCACCGCGCTCACCGTGAATGCCACCGCGGCCCCCGACGCGCTGGTGGCCTCCACGGTGACACTGGCGGGGGTGGTCACCACCGGGGGAACCCCGTCGACCAACGACACCAAGACAAGACTCAGCGGAAGAAGATTGTGCAGCACCATGCGACCCCTCTGCGCTCATCACGAGCCGCAGCGGGTTATCGCCGTCTGACCGCCAAAGTCAACGATCGGTTGTTATGGTTGGCTTCGTGGATGATTAGGGAAATCCCCGAAGGGGAGCTGGCGTGCTGGGGGATTCCAGGGGCTGCGCGCCCGTCGCACGGAGGGGTCAGGGCACGGTGAAGTACAGCTTGTAGTACGGGCTGGTCTGGCTGGGGGCGTAGAGGCGGACCTCCAGGTAGTAGGTCCCCGTCGTCACCGGGTAGTTCAGCCGCGGGCAGTAGCCGTAGTAGTCGCCGTCGTACTGGGCCGAGGGGTTGATGTTGTTGATGTTCAGTGGCACGCCGGCACCGTCGTACAGCTCGAACTCGCCGTCGGAAGCAAAGCCGGTGTTGCAGTTGGTGACCAGCGGCACGCCGTAGTCCACGGTGAGCGTCCCGTTCGTGGCCACATCCACGCGGAAGAAGTCGTGGTCCCCCGCCGGGTCAATGCTGGCCACGATGACGTCGTTGGTCACCAGGGTGGCGGTGGCCACGCTGCCATTGGGCTCCACCTCCTCCTGGAACGGAGAGGCGGTGAAGTACAGCCGGTAGGCGGGCACGGGGAGGCTGCTGAAGTCCCAGTAGTGCACCGCCACGTAGTAGGTGCCCGGGTCCAGGATCACCGTCATGCGGTCGCAGTAGTTGGCGCCGCTGACGTCCTGGCTCTGCGCCACGAGGACCCCGTTGGCGTCGTAGAGCTCGAACTGCGTGTCGGAGTCCTCGTTGGCGGAGCAGTTGTTGAGCGCGGGCGCGCCGGTCTCCAGCACCACCTCCGAGAGCGTGTCCAGCGTGAACAGGTAGTAGTCCACGTCATCCACCGGGACGCTCCCCGCCACGAACGGCCCGCCACCACAGTTGGCCTCCGCCACGGTGTTGTTGGGCTCCAACTCCGCGGCCTGGCCGCCGTCGCACAGGCACTCGCTGCTGCACCCGTCCCCGTCGTCAAGATTGTTGTCGTCGCATTGCTCGCCGGGGAAGCGCACGCCGTCGCCGCACACCGCCGTCTCCTCCTGGCAGGTGTCGCTGCAACCGTCGCCGCTGATCTCGTTGCTGTCGTCGCACTGCTCGTCCAGCGTCAAGAGCCCGTCGCCGCAGTCCGGCTCCAGCTCCCGCGCGGACAAGACCAGGTTGCCGGTCTGCGGCCCCGGCAGCGCGTCCACCACCACGTAGACCACGCCGTCCACGTTGGTGGGGAAGCGCAGCACCTCCGTGGCGCCGGGGCCTGCCTCGTTGGCGGACTGGCAGGAGGGCGCGGCGCCGAAGGGACAGGCCGCCAGCACGTTGAGGGTGACGTCCGGCCCCGTCGCGCTCACGTCCGCCGGCACCACCGCCAGCTCCAGCGCCTTGCCGGCGTGCACCGGCACCTGCACCACGGCGTCCGGCGCCGCCGAGCCCACGCAGCCCGGCACCAGGTCCAGCCCCACGTCGCGGGTGAGGGAGCCGCGGTCCAGGGTCAGATTGGCCGACTGCCCGCCCACCCCCGCCACCAGCTGGGGCGCCTCGGTGCAGACCGGGTCCTCCCCCTCGAAGTGGATGATCCGCACCGCGTAGTCCTTGGGCGTCGCCGTGTTGGAGTAGCTGGGGTCCACCGAGAGGAAGTAGTCGCCGGCAGGGAGGGCGGAGAGCGCGGGCTCGTCGTCAAAACCGTTGAGCCGCGGGCAGGAGGAGACGCTCCCGTAGCCCACCGCGAGCTCGCTGCGGGTCTGGTCGTAGAGCGTGAGGTTCAGGGTGCCGGGGCAGTCGGCCGCGTCCAGCCCCGTGATGTCGAGCGCCAGCGTGGCAGTGCGCGCCAGCTTGAAGGAGAACCAGTCCACGTCGCCGTCGGCGGAGATGATCTGCCCGGTGAAGGCGTTGCTGCCACCGGCGTACGGGGTGGCCGAGGCGGCGCCGCCGTTGGGCTCGCGCTCGGGCGTGGGTCCCTCGGTCAGCGTGCAGGTCAGGCCCAGGATGGTCCCGTCGCCACAGGTGGGCGCCTCGCTGACCTCCACCGTGAACGGACCGGCGTTCCCCGTCGAGAAACCGTCCACCAGCACGTACACGTCGCCGGCGGTCTCGCGCAGCAGCACCAGCGTCTCCGCGCCCCCGCCACCGTACTGGTCCGCGCCGGACAGGCAGCTCGTCTGGCCACCGCCCACCGCGGGCACCGGGCACTCCGCCACCGCCGTCACGCCCAGGTCATAGCCCGGCTCCAGCGGCGTCACCGTCACGGCCAGCGGCACACCAGGATCCACCGCCACCGCCACGAGCACGTCCGGCGCCGGGGAGCCCGCACACGACGGCATCCCCGTCAGGTTGAAGTGGTTGCCCGGACCGGCGTCGCCCACGCCCACGCGCGTGTCGAACGTGGCGGTCTGGCCCAGCGTGAGACGGGGCGCCGCCGCGCACACCTCCGCCGTCCCGCCCCGGTACGACTCATCCACGCCGCCCGACGACGACACGCCCCCGTCGCCCCCGCCCGCCACGCCCACCACCGTCCCGCCCAGCGCGTCGCACAGCCCGGCGGGGAGGCACTCCGCAAACTCGGTGAGCTCGCTGGTGCGACAGCAGTACGGCAGGGACGCGCTGCAGTCCGCGGGCACGTTGTCACGACAGCGCTGCGGCGGCGGGATGCGCTCCGCGCAGGTCAGCCCGTCCACCAGCGGCGCCACCACGCCGGCATCCGGGTCCCGCAGGGCCGGGCAGCCGCGCGCGTCCACCACCTCCAGCGTGGTGCCGCGGTACAGCTCGGTGAAGCACGGTTCCGTGGCGGAGTCCGCGGGCCAGTACACCGCGCGGCGCAGGTAGCCGCTGCCGGTCACCACCACGCGGGCTCCGTTGTCGTAGCGCAGCTCCCGCGCGGTGCCGTCCTGCGCGCGCCCGTCATCCACGCACGCTCCCGCGGTGACAAAACACGCGTGCAGCTCCGTCACCGTGGCGCCGCCCACCTCGCAGCCGGATCCCGCGTCGGCGCCGCCCGAGGAGGAGGTGCCGGAGGTGGCGGCGCCGGAGGAGGAGGCGCTGGAGGACGTCGACGTGCTGCTCCCGGTTGCGCTGCCGGAGCTGCTGCTGGTGCTCGAGGTGGTGCTGGCACCGGAGCTGCTGCCGGAGCTGCTGGACGACGCCGACGTCGAGGATGACGACGACGAGGTCGAAGTGCTGGTCCCGCTGGCGCTGCCCGAGGAGGACGAGCTGGCGGAGGACGAGGCGCTGCTGGACGACGACGAGGACGAGCTGGTGCTGCCCGTGCCGCCGGTCGATGAAGAGGTGCTGGTGGAGGTGCCGGTGGGACCACACGCGCCAAGCCACAGACCGCCCAACAGCACGGCGCCCAACCGCCAGGAAACAGGACCACGCATGAGGATGCCCCCGTCGTGCGAGCAGAAGACCCCCGGAGATTGCGTCATCCCGCCCCGCGCCGCCAGCCCTCGCAAGGTCCGCCCTCAGCCACGCAGGAGGTGCGACATGCCGGACGGCTGGGCAAGACGCACTCCGCACACACGCGGCGCCTGGGCATCCACCGCGCCACGCTGATCAACCATGTGAAGCAGCTGGGGTTGGCCTGATTTCCCAGCTGACCTCAGGGGGGCGAGACCACCACGGCGGAGGTGATGCTGCCCACGTTGCCCGCGGCGTCGGTGGCGCGGCAGGTGATGGAGGTGCGCCCCACCGGGAAGGTTGCCCCGGTCAGCGGCGAGCAGGAGACCGTGGGCGACGGGGTCACTGCGTCGGAGACCGTCACCGTATAGGTCACCACCTTGCCAGCGGGACTGGTGGCCCTGAGGGTCTTGGTGGTCAGGTTGATGCGGATGATGGGCGCCCGCGTGTCCCGGACCGTCACCGTGAAGCTGCGCGAGACGGTGTTGCCGTGGCCGTCCGTGGCGCTGCAGGACACCGTCGTGGTGCCAAGGCCAAACAGGGCATTGGAGCTGTGGGTGCAGCTTGGCGTGATGTTGCCGTCCACCACGTCCCACGCGGTCACGGCAAACGCCACCGTGGCGCCCGACGGACTGGTGCCTTCCACCCTCGGGTTCGCGGGGACGGTCATCGTCGGTGCGGTGGTGTCCCGGACCCAGACCGTGAAGGTCGCGCTGGCAGGGTTGCCCGCGTTGTCCGTGGCCCCGCAAGTCACCGTCACCGGCGTTGTCGACACGGCGAAGAAGCTCCCTGACGCCGGTGAGCACGCGCTGGCCGCAATCCCGCTGCTGTCCGAGGCGGAGAAGGCCCACGTCACAGTCCGTCCGCCAAGCTGGTTTGCTTCCAGCGTCACGTCCGACGGGACAATGAGCGTGGGCGGCGTATCCTCCACCGTCACCGTGGTCCCGGCACCGCTGGGTGCGTAGCCGTGCGCGCGGCCGGAATAGCGGACTTCCAGCTCGTAGGTGCCAACACTGTCAAAGACCAGGTCTTCCGCCACAAACGCCCCACCCTGCGAGTTGGTCACCGTGGCCCGCGGCTGGGATTCAACCAGGAACTGCGCCTCGTCGCCGCCTCCCATGGTCTGCTCGTCGGCAATGGGAGCGCCCTCCGGGGTTGCTTCCGCCACCTGGACGGCGATGTCGACGGGCACACCCGGCCGCGCGTAGATCCCGATGGAGAACGACGTTCGCGTCCCAAGGTTGTACGCGATGGTGGACATGGTCTCGCTGGTCTGGCCTTCCTGGTTGCGTGCCAACACCACGTAGTTGCCGGTGGCATCCACGTTCCAGGTGCACGTGGCGACGCCGGTCACGCTGTCCACGCTGGCGCTGCACAGGACCACGGCGTCAGACACAAACTCCACCGTGTCGCCCACCGGTGCGGGCTGGATGCTGGCGCTGAGCACAACGTTGTCGCCCACCAGCACCCACTCGGACGGCCCCTGGGTGATGACGGGCCTGGCCACGTTGACCACGGTCAGCACCGCCGAGCTTGGTGCTCCCAGCGTGGCTCCGCCGGTGGGAGTGGACAGCGCCAGGTTGATCGTCTCGTTGGGCTCCGCCAGGAAATCGTCGCGAACGGGAACCGTGAAGGTCCTGGTGGTCTCGCCGTCCGCGAAGCTCAACGTGCCGGAAGACGCGGTGTAGTCCGCGCCGGCCGTCGCGGTGCCATCGGAGGTTGCGTAGTCGACGGTGACGGTGCCTCCACTGCCGTTGGTGCGGGTCACGGTGATGGTGGCCGAGCCGCCGTTTTCGCCGATGCTGTAGGTCGCCGCGGAGAGCTGCAGGGAGCCGGCGGTGGCCACGTCCACCACGGTCAGCACCGCCGTGTCCGGCGTTCCCAGTGCGGCGCCGCCGCTGGGGTTGGACAACGTGAGGAAGATGGTCTCGTCGCCCTCCGAATTGGAGTCCATCCAGATGGGAACGGAGAAGGTCTTGGAGGTCTCACCGTCGGCGAAGGCCAACGTGCCGGAGCTCGCGGTGTAATCGGAGCCCGCGGTCGCCGTGCCATCGGACGTCGCGTAGTCGACGGTGGCCATTCCCGCGGTGCCGTTCACCCGCGTCACGGTGATGGTCGCGCTGCCGCCATCCTCGCTCACGGAGTAGGTTGCCGAGCTGAACTGCAAGTCCCCGGGGCCGGGGGTTGACGGTGACGCCAGGTTCTGCGGGTCACTGCTCGCAATGAACTGGAAATCGGACGCATTGTCGTCGGTGTCCAGCGTGCCCCCCTGCCACCCTCCCGGTAGGCGCTCGTAGCTCTGGTCAACATCACCAACCAGCGGCGTGAGGATGGCGCCCTCCTGGAAAGCCGAATCCGCGCTAAAGCCAACCTGGTCCGCAATGGTGATGCCGTCCGCCATCACCAGGGCCACGCCTCCGTCGTCGACGAGATTGTCGATGAACGACTGATCCGCGGTGACGGCGTCGTCGTATCCCGTTCCGCCGAAGAGGAAGTGCCTCCGCGCTGGAAGGATGGTGCCGCCGGTAACAACCGCGGTGGTGATGACCATCCCGGCGTTGTCCGAGAGCTGCAGCTGGTAGCCGCTGATATCGATGTCGCTACCGGTGTTGTTGTAGATCTCCACGAACTCATCCCCCGTTCCGGACGAGCCGCGCGTTCGCACCTCACTGATGACCAGCGGAGTGTTCAGCCCGAAGGCCGAGGCCGAGCCCGTCGAGGCGAATGCCAGGAGAAAGAACAGACTGCGTGAGGTTGGTGTCGGTTTCCGCATGAGGGTTCCCCCAAGGGTTGTGGGCGTTGGCTTTGGGCATTCGACCGCGGCGCGCCTGTGGGTTCCTGGAACCTGAGGCGAGTTGCCTGCCGTGGAGCGGCACGAACCGGCAACGACTTGAGAAGACTTCGGGACCACGCCACGGAGCTGTGAATCCTTCTTTGACGCAACCTCGACCGTTGGGCCCGACGGCACGGGCGCGACACCGCTCGACGTGGGCGCCTCGTGGGTCCGGGGTCACGCAGGCCCAGACCGACCCGTCCGGAAGGACGACTACCGCCTCGTCGTCACGGGCAGGTAGCCCCACCCCGTGAACCGGTAACGCGCCAACACCCGCCGGTGACGCGCCGACACCCGCCGGTAACGCGTCGACACGCGCCGGTAACGCGCCGACACCGGCCGGTAACGCGCCGACACCCGCCGGTAACCGTCACCGGGTGCCTTCGCCGTGTCACCGGTGCGCGTCCTGGTGTCCCCGGTGGGAAAGCCCGGGTCACCGTCGGGACCATGCCGGATGGCCGTGTTCCAGTCGCCCCCGCCACGTCGTGAACCCAGGCCCCGCGACCCTCCGGGTGACGCTCGCGCCACAGGATGACGGGACGCGCCAGGGACCGCGCCCCCCGGGCGGGAATGCCCGCGTCAGCGTTTCAGAACGCCCACGGCGTGCGGAGGTGCGACACGTCCGGGGCGCGGCAGCTATGGTTCCGCCTCGATGTTGGCGTGGCGGAGGCGTGGCATGCGTGCGTGGTGGTGGTGTGGACTGGTGCTGACAACGGGCTGCCTGGCGGTCCCGGCCACCAACCCCTACGACCCGCAGAGCCCCGCCGCGGTGCGCGCCAAGGCCCTCATCCAGGGCAGCGCCGCCTACCCGGACCGGGCGGACCCCAGCGGCATCGAGGTGGTGCTGCTCGACGAGAACGGCGCCAACGTGCTGGACACGCGCACCCTGGGAGGCACGACGGGGGACGCGTTCAGCTTCGAGGTGGAGAGCGGGACGTACCGGTTGCGCGCCCAGGGCAGCTTCTACGCACCCGCGGCGGCCGGGCCGCTGGAGATGGCGCCGGGGGAGCAGGTGGACGTGGGTCGGCTGGTGTTGCAGACGCCGCCGCCCACTGCGTCGGTGAAGGGGCGCGTGGAGGTGAACGGGGGGCTGGCCGCCGACGGCGTGCTGGTGACACTGCGCCTCGCCGACGACAACGGAGTGTGCGGCGGGGTGGTGGCGCAGCAACCCACGGGCGCGGGCGGGCAGTTCTTCTTTGGCGCGGTGACGCCGGGCGCCTACGTGGTGCTGGCCCAGGCTTCCGGCGCCACCGTGGATGCCAGCGACGTGGTGGACGTCCCGCGCGACGCCGCCGTGGAACTCCCCCGCGCACTCTCGTTGCAGCCGGACACCGCGGCGGTGGTGATCGAGGCGGCGGGAGTGAAGCCGGCCAGCGCCACGCGCACCGCCAGCGTCGTCGTGCACGTGCTCCCCATGGCGGGCATGGACGAGATGCGCGTGGGGCTGGACGCCACCTTCGGCTCGCACGGGACGCCGGCGCCGTGGACCAGCTACGCGCCACAGACCGCGCTGGACCTGGGCGGCGAGGAGGGGCTGCGCACGGTGTTCGTGCAGTTGCGGCGGGGCTGTCTCACCAGCCCGGTGTTCTCCGTCGACGTGCTCTACGACCACACCGCGCCCGTGCTGCTCTCCGTCACACTCAACGAGGGCCACGCCTACCTGGCCACCAGCGCGCCCACCGTGCCGCTCACCGTGGAAGCCTCCGACCACAGCGGCGTGCGCGCGCTGCAGGTCCTCACTGGCGACGACGATCCCGAGCTCACGCCCTTCACGCCGGTGGACGCACTGCCCGGCCTGTTCCGACTCACCACCCAGGTCAGCCTGCCCCTCTCCGACGGGACCACCCGCGTGCGCGTGCGCGTCCGCGACGGCGCCGGCAACGAGACGCCCCTCGTCGAGGCCGACGTCTTTGCCGCCACCATCACCCGCGACACCACCCCGCCCTCCGCCGCCACGCTGCTGGAGCTGCGCGCGGCCACGCCGGGAAGGAGCGCGTTGCTGGGGGTGCCCGGCTCCGGCCTCGACGCGCGCACCAACGACCCGCGCCCCGCCTTCCGCTTCACCCCCGCGCCCGACGTCGCGGGGAGCCCGGTGGCCTGGCGCGTGGAGCTGAGCGCGGGGACCGACTTCAGCACGCTGCTCCCGTTGGGTGCGGCCGCGCCGGTTCCCGACGAGGGCGCGCTGCGGTTGACCGCGCCGTTCGCGCTGGTGGACGGCGTCTACCGGTGGCGGGTGGTGAGCCAGGATGCCGCGGGTCTGCTCGCCACCAGTGCCACGCACCTCTTCGAGGTGGACACCGCGGGACCGCCCGCGCCGCCCTACCTGGCCGTGCCCTCGCCCACCGCGCTGCCGGTGGCGCTGCGCATCCCGCCGGTGGCCGGCGCCACGGAGCTGGACGTGCGCGTGGAGCCCATCCCCAACGCGCAGGAGCCGTTGGCGGAGCAGGTCACCGGCGTGGGCCAGCACGTGCGCAGCGTGCCCACCGACGGAGCCTCCTTCACCGCGGTCACCCTCGACGGACCGCGCGCGCCGCTGCCGGTGGAGTCGCTCCTGCCGGGCGAGATCACGCTGCTCCCGGAGAGCGCGGGGAGCACGCGGTTTGCCTCCTACGGCACGTTCCTGGTCACGGTGAGCGCGCGCGACGCGCTGGGCAACACCGGCACCCCACGCACCGAGGTGTTCGTGCTGGACCTCACCGCGCCGGCGCCGGTGCTGCTGGAGGGCGCGCCGCCGCCGTTCACCAACCAGGACCAGGTCACCGTGCGGCTCAGCTTCCAGGACGAGGTGCCGCACCTCACCGACCCCAGCTTCCTGCGCTACGAGATCTGCACCCAGCGCGACGTGCCCGGCGTCCCCCTCTGCCCCGACGTCGACGACTGGGCCCCTGCCTCCGGCGTGGACGGCTTCGTGGTGGCGCTGGTGGCCAACGTGGGCGGGCCCGCCGCCAATCCCAGCACGCTCAACCACGTCTGCGCGCGCACGCGCGACCAGGCGGGGAACCTCTCGGAGGCCTCGTGTCGGCTCACGGTGCTGGATCAGGTGCCGCCCGCCTCGCCCACCGCCGCGGTGGCGGTCATGGACGTGAGCGGCCCGGAGGCGCTGGTGTGGCTCAAGCAGCAGGCGTGTCGCTCCGGGACCGGGCCGCTCTTGACCCTGTGCGACGAGAACCCGGTGGGCTGCGCCGAGCCGGTGCTGGGCGTGGGCGCGCTGGGGAACCGCACGCTGGTCTGTCCCGTCGGGCCGGAGCGCCACCAGGTGCGCGGCGGTCCCGCCCTGCACGACTACGTGGACCTCCCCGGCCCGCCCTTCCTGGTGACGCTGGAGGACGACGCCACGCCGCTGCTGGACGGCCCGGTGACGACGACAGTGGAGATCCGCGCCGTGGATGCCGCCGGCAACGTGAGCCAGGCGCCCGCCGAGGTCTCCGTGCAGCGCGCCGGCAGCCGGGTGCTCACCAGCCTCCCCGCCACCATGACGCTGCGTCCCGTCGACAACCCGCGCCTGGCCTCCACCAGCGGCGTGGCGCTGATGCACGTGGGCCCGGTGAACCCGCCGCCCGGCGTGCTGCATGACTGCGGCGAGGAGCCCGAGCGCGACACCGACGAGCACGTCTACCTGCTGGCGCAGCCCACCGACCTGGGTCCCGTGGGACTCGACGACAAGGCCGCCACGGTGGGCGGCATGGTGCGTCGCCTGACGCTGCCGGAGAACAACCGCCAGGACCTGGAGGCGTACTTCGCGTATCCCTCGGCGTTCTCGTCGCGGCAGACGCTGGGCGCGGTGGGCGCGGGCGGCGGCGCGCTGAGCTGGCTGGAGCACGTGCACGGCTTTGTGGACGGCGTGGGCGGTGGCTATCCCATCTGCCTGGGCATCCAGCCCGTGCCCTTTGCGGTGATGGCCTGGCCCGACGGCAACGGCCGGTATGACATCCGCTCCCCCGCCATCGCCCCCTGGGACCTCATCGACTGCCAGACGCGCGGCAACCTGCGTTGCCAGGCCAGCTGGCTCGCCTGGGCGCCGGAGCTGCGGGAGGCCCCGCGGGAGTCGGCCACCAACGGGCGCACCATCCTCGTGGGCGGCGCGGGCGCCACCACGTTCCGCACCGCCGAGCGCAATGCTCCCGAGGTGGCGGAGCTGACGGTGACCGGTCCGTACCTGGTGGGCCTGCGGGCGCGGCTGCGCAGCAACACCATCATCAACGTGCGCGGCGCCAACCTGCGCCTGCAGGGCGTCCCGACGGGAACGCTGCTCTCCAGCGGCTTCTACGTCAGCTCCGAGCCGGACGACTTCTACCTCGCCCAGGACGAGACCGCGGGCGTGCTGGCGCAGCCGTACGCGGGCGGGGAGTGGCACACCATGCCCGCCAACAGCCGCTCCGGCCCCTACGACGACTTCGAGGAACTGGGCATGTCCCAGGTGTACCTCAACACCTACGGCGGCTACCGCGAGGACCTGGTGGTGGGCGTGATCGTTCCCAGCGGGGTCACCGCCACCTTCCCGCTGGTCCCGCGTCCCGACGAGCTGGGACCGCTGGAGGGCCCGGCGCTGGTCACCCGTCGGGGCATCACCGGCTCCGAGGAGACGCTGCTGCGCACGGAGCTGAGCGGCGTGGACAACGACCCGGAGGTGGTGCTGCCGCCCAACGTCGACGAGCTGGTGCCGGCGCTGGAGCTCCTCCTGCAGGACCGCGAGGGCACCGAGGCGGGCATCACCGCGGTGGACTTCGGCCCCGACCATGAGCCGCAGTACCGCGACGGCCCGCGCGACCGCTGGCACGACGCGCTGGGCCAGAGCCTGCCGCCCCACGACGACAATCAGCAGCTCCTCCTCTCCGAGCCCTCGCCCCGACGTCAGGCGGGCCTGGGCGGGACGGAGGAGGGTCCGGTGGCGCGCAGCTTCCCGTGCGCGGTGGTGCTGCATCCCAGCGAGGACAAGCTGGTCACCAACGTGCACGTGCCCGGTCGCGGCCTGCTGGACCTGCTGGAGCTGCAGGTGTGGGAGCGCGTGGACACGGTGCCGTTTGGCGAATACCGCCGCATCCCCACTGGGGTGGACGCCTACAGCGTCGACGGAACCTACCTGGGCGGCACCTGGTTCAAGCCCAGCGACCCCACGCTGCTGGACTGCGCCGCGCGCGCGGGCGGCTGCAGCGAGGCAGTGGCCGACAGCTTCCCCGGCCTGCTGTTGCGCGCGGACCGCTACTACGTGCTGACGCTGGGCCCGGAGCCGCTCACCGACGTGGGCCCGCAGCCCCTCACCTGGCCCGGCGACGGCGCGCAGGTCTACCAGGGCGCACCGCTCCCCGACGCGCTGGGGGTGCTGGGCACGCTGGAGGGCAGCTCCGACGCGTTCATCCAGCGCCAGTCGGAGACCTCGGTGCTGCAGGTGAACACCGTGGCCACCAGCGCGCCGGTGTGTCACCTCCGCCTGGAGCTCGCCGACACGGTGGGCTACCAGCAGCTCGCCCTCTCCTCGGAGGCGGCGCTGGCGGTGCGCGTGGCGCAACAGCCCAGCGGGCCGGCGCGGCAGGCGGTGGTGGGTGGCACGCTGGGCCCCGACGGCGCGCCGGACCTGGGCGAGCTGACCGCGCTGCACCTCGTGGAGACGGGGCGCCGCTTGGTGGCCACCGCCGCGGTCGACGGCGCGCTGCGCTGGCTGGAGACCGACGAGCAGGGCCTGTCGGGGCGCGTGTACGAGGTGCGCACCACGCCGTGGCCGCCGCCCGTCCCGGCGCAGGCCGTCCTGGAGCTGGACCAGCCCACCGACCCGCTGCGCGTGGAGCACGCCGCCTTCAGCGGGGACCGGCTGGCCGCGTACGGGTTTGGCGCCGGACGGACCGAGGTGCGGGTGTACGCGCTGACCCGCGACGCGCGCGGCGGCGTGGAGCTCACCCGACTCGGCGCCCCGTCGGAGGTGCGCGCGCTCAGCCTGGACCACGACGAGCTCTTCCTGTGGAACCAGACCCCCGCCACCGGCGGCCAGCTCATCCACCGCACGCTCTCCAGCCTGTTGCCGCTGCACGCCGGCGGGGAGCGCCAGTCGGTGGGCTTCGACGTCGTCGGGGAGACGGCGGTGACCTCGCTGTGCCCGGTGGTGGGGACGCCGCGCTGCCAGCTCATGGAGCTGCGCGGGGAGCCGCCCGTGATCACCACGCTGGCCGAGGGTGGCGTGCGCCTGGCACCCACGCTCCTGGGCGGGGAATACGTGGCCAGCCTGTGGGCTCCCGACGCGGGGCTGCCCGCAGCTCCCCAGCTGCGCGTGCTGGTGCGGGACCGACCGGAGCTGGGCGAGATCACGGTGACGTCGGCGGACGCGGTCCTCTCCGACGTGGAGGTGTCCCGCCTCTCGCCCTACGCGCTCTCCCAGCGTCCGCTGCTGATGGCGGAGGGGCAGCTGCTGGTGGTGCTGGGCTGGCAGGGCGAGACCGCGCACGTGCTGCTGCTGGAGCTGCCCCCGCCTGAATCCGCTGACGAGGTGGCGAACGTCGCCGCGGTGATGCCGGTGCAGACGGTGGAGCGCGCGCAGGGCCTGTTCGTGGCGGAGGGGAAGGTCCTGGTGACGCGCAGCGACCGCGGCGCCGTGCTGCTCCACCGCGACGAGGGCGGCGCATGGGTGCGGGAGGACTTCTCCGGGCAGCAGGTTTCCGACGGGGGACTGCGGCCCACCCGGGAGCGCGTGGTGGGGCTGGTGGCCGCGCGCGCGGGACTGCCGGGGGGGCTGGTGGTGCTCAAGGAGCCGCCGCAGCCGGAGGGGCGCACGGTGGCGTTGGCGGAGGTGGTGGTGCGCACGGTGGACCCCGCGGGTGGGCCCGGCGTGGACAGCGCGCCCTACCGGCTGCCCGCGCAGGTCTTCCAGCACACGCTGGCCGCCATCACGCGGGATGCGCGCGGCGACCTGCTGGCCTACGACGTCACCGCCACGCCCGCGGTGTTGTGGCGCCTGGACCGCGTGGGTGGCGTGCCGCTGATGGAGGCGCCCGCGCACCGTCCGCTGCTGGGCACCACGGACCTGGGCGCCGCGGCCTGGCCCCGCCTGGGCACGCGCGGGCTCTACTTCCTGCGCGGGCTCACCAGCGGCACCGGGTTGATGCGCTACCGGCGGTGAGGGCCGGGGTTCCCCAAAAGGAAGTCAGGAGTCAGAAGTCAGAAGTCAGAAGACGTCCCCGTGACGACGACGAACGAGCACCTTCTGACTTCTGACTTCCTTTCCCCCACCGCCCCTCAGTCCTCCACCGTGATGAACACCGTGTAGCTCGGCGCGCTGTAGCTGCCCGAGGGGTAGGTCCCCACGCGCAGGTAGTAGACGCCGGGCGGCAGGCTCACCAGCTCGTCGTCATAGGGCGGGCCCAGGAAGGAGCAGTAGCTGGTGCCGCGCGGGTCGTCGTCGTTGATGGCCAGCGTGAAGCCCTCGGCGTCATACAGCGTGAGGTTGGTGTCGGAGTCGTCGTCGGTGCTGCAGTCGGCCACCTGCGGCGTCCCCGTCTCGATGGAGAGCGTGGCGGTGCGCGGGAGCGTGAAGGTGAAGAAATCCTCGTCGGGGAGGACCACGCCGCCGGTGAAACGCCAGGGCGCGCCGGGCGTGGCGGTGGCCCGGGTGTTGTTGGGCTCCACCTCCGGGGTGGGCGGCTCGGGCTGACAGGTGCTGCTGCAGCCGTCCAGGGAATCCGCGTTGCCGTCGTCACAGGCCTCTCCGGCGGAGATCACGCCGTCGCCACACAGCTGCGGGTACTCCTGCGCGTGCAGGGTGAAGCCGCCCAGCTCCCCCGCCTCCGCCGCGTCCACCAGCACGTACACCGGGGTGTCGACGGTGGGACGGATGCGCAGCACCTCCGTGCCCCCCGCGCCCTCCCGCTCCACCGAGCGCAGGCACGCCGTGGGCGGCACCACCGCCAGCGGGCAGGCCGGCAGCACGCTGAGCGAGAAGTCGGGGCCGGAGGCGCTGGTGTCGTCGGGGACCAGCCGCAGCTCGGTGCTGACCCCGCCCTGCAGCAGCACGCTGTAGACCGCGTCGCGCCCCACCCCGCCGGCACAGAGGTTGTTGCGGATGAGCGAGAACGCGTTGTCGCCGGTGGTGGTGTCGCCGGCCACCGCGCTGCCCACGTTGCTGGGTGTGAGATTGGGCGCGGCGCCGCACACCTGCGCGTCGCCACCCCGCACCGCCACCACGCGCACGTCGTAGAGCTCACCGGCCGGATAGCCGTAGGGCGTGGTGAGCTTGAGGTGGTAGGTGCCAGGCGCCAGGTTGCGCAGCGCGGGGTGGAGCGTCACGCCATCCAGCAGCGGACAGCGACCGTCCGGCCCGCTGTCGTCGTCAAAAGCCACCTGGCCGTTGGCGTTGAACAGCGTGAGCGCGAGGTCATAGGGGCACTCCTGGGGAGCACCGGCGGCGTTCACCTGGATGACCAGCGTGCTGGTGACCTCCAGGTTGAAGGTGAACCAGTCCACGTCGTAGCGGTCGGCCAGCGCGGCCTGGAAGAAGGGCACCACGCCCTGGTCCAGCGTGGCCAGCCCCTGCGTGTCATTGGGCTCCTGCTCCGGCGTGGGCGCCTCCCGTCGACAATCGGCGCTGCACCCGTCGCCCTCCACCGCGTTTCCGTCGTCACAACCCTCCGGGCCGGCGCGGATCCCGTCGCCGCACTGCACCGGGGGCTCGCGCACCTGCACGGTGAAGCCACCGCGGTCGCGCCAGGTGACGCCGTCCACCAGCACGTGCTGCGTGAGCGGGCTGGCGCCGGGGTTGAACAGCTGCAGCACCTCCTCGCCACCGCGCCCGCTCTCGTTGGCCGCGCCCAGGCAGTAGGTCTCCGTCGTGGAAGTGCGCAGCGCGGGGCAGGCGGAGGGGATGGTGAGGCTGAGGTCCGGCCCGGAGGCGCTGGTGTCGTCGGGGACCACGCGCAGCTCCAGCGGCGTGCCGGGCGGGATCTCCACCACGAACAAGGCGTCCGGCGCACGGGAGCCCGGGGCGCAGGACTGGTTGATGCCCACGTTGAACACGTCGACGCTGGGAGCGTCCACGTGCAGGTTGGAGGTCTGTCCCGCGGGCAACACCGTCACGGGCTGGGCGGCCCCGCAGGCCGGCGCGCTGCCACCGGCGAAGGTGCGGACGTGCACGCGGTAGGAGGTGTGCTGCGTGCCCGGGTCCGGGGCGGAATACCCGACGCTGAGGACGCGCAGGTAGTAGAGCCCGGCGGGCAGGTCCACGAGCTCCTCGTCGTCGCGGAAGCCGTCCAGCTGCAGGCAGGTGTCGCTCAGGGAACCGTAGACGTAGGTGATGGAGGAGGTGCCGTAGGCGTCATAGAGCTGGAGCTCCAGGGAGTTGGGACAGGCGCGACCCGGCGCGTTGGACTCCACCCGGAAGGACAGCGTGGTGGGCTGCTCGAGGAGGAAGTTGAACCAGTCCTCGTCGTAGACGTCCACCGGCACCGTTCCCAGGAAGTCCGCCGCGCCGCCGGCGTAGGGCGTGGCGCGGATCCTGACGTCGTTGAATTCCTGCTCCACGGTGGGACCGGTCTCCTGGCTGCACACCGTGCTGGCAATGACGCCGTCGCCACACCCCTCGGTCACCTCCTCGGCCACCAGCTCCACCAGGCCGGCGTCCTCCGGGGCGAACCCGTCCACCACCACGTACACGTCGGTGTCCACCGCGCTGCGCACCACCAGCGTCTCCGCCAGGCCCGCGCCCTCCACGTCGACCCCGGCCAGACAGCTTCCCCCCGCCGCCAGCGGACAGGCCGCCATGGCCGAGACGCTCACGTCGAGCGAGGCGTCTCCCGGCGTGGCGCGCACGCGCAGCGGGATGCCGGCGCGCAGGTGGACCCGCACCACTGCGTCGGGGGCGTGGGAGCCCGCGCAGCCGGGGGCCGGGGCCAGGTTGAACGCATCCGCCGCGCCCGCCGTGTCGACGAGCAGCGGGGTCCCCTCGGTGCCAAGGTCCGGCGCGGCGGCGCAGGTGGCGGGATCACCGCCCTGGTACTGGCTCCCACCGCCGCTGGAACCGGTGCCCGCGTCGACCACCGCGGAAGGATGCGTGCCCACCACCGTGCCGCCCAACACCGCACACAACCCGCCGGTCACGCACCGCCCCAGCTCCTCCGACGGAAGCGCGCAGCAATAAGGCGCCTCCGCGCTGCAATACCCGTCGGACACCGCCACGGTCCCCCCGTCGACGACGATGGGCGCGCAACGTCCCGGCGGCGGCACCACCGTGTCGCACCCGGGCAGTGTTCCCTCGCTGGTGGCGGTGCCCCCGTCGGAATCCCGCGCGGCGCAGCCCTGCGCGTCCACCAGCGTGCGCGTGCCGTTGCGGAACTCCGTGCGGAAGCACAACTCCGACGACGCGCTCCAGTACTCCTGCACCTCGGCAAAGCCGCTGCCCCGCAACGTGATGCGCGCACCGTTGTCAAAGCGGATCTCGCCGGCGCCCACGTCGGAGGTGCACGCGGGGGCCACGCCGTTGAAGCAGGCCAGCAGGTCCGTGGCGGCGACGGCGGAGACCGCGCAGTCCACGCCGGCATCCTTCCCGCCGCTGGAGGTGCTCGCGGTGCCGCTGCTGGACGTGATGTTCCCCGAGGAGCTGCTGGAAGCGCTGCTGCTGGCGCTGGAGGTGGCGGAGCTGCTTCCCGACGAGGACGAGGCGCTGGCGGTGGCGGAGCTGCTCCCCGACGACGACGAAGCGCTGGCGGACGACACGGCGCCGCTGGACGAGGTGGACGACGAGGCGCTGCTGGAGCTGGACGTGGTGGCAGTGCCCGACGACGAGGAGCCGCTCACGGACGCCCCGCCGCTCGACGAGCTGCCCGCGGCATTGCCCGACCCGGGATCCGGCCCGCCGGTGCACCGCGCGCACGCCAGCGCCACCAGCAACAGCTTCCACGCCGCAGTCCTGCTCATGTCCATGACTCCGCAACACGCTGCACGCGTGGGAGTGTGGCCCATCCTCGCGGGCCCGGCTACTGGCGGTGCCACCGCGCTCCGTCCGACGTCACCAACGTGCTAGGGCGCGGCCAGGCAGCCGGAGTTCTGCGGATCCGCCTGGTACTGCGCCCAGATGAGCGCCCCGTCCCACCCCGGCGTGAAGGCCAGCTTGCGGCCGCCGGCGTACCCGGTGTGATCCCCCGGCCGCATGGCCACCACGACGATGTTGATCCGATCCGAGTCCGGGAGGATGTGTGCCGAGGGCGGCTGGGAAACCACGCGCGGGCCCACGCGCCAGGGCCAACCGTGCAGGGACTGGGTGGCGCGGACCGCGTGGACCCAACCCTCGCCGTCGCCGGCAATGAAGGTGGGCGTGACGTCGTTGGGATCGGGTTTCACGGCAATGACGCCGCCCAGCGCCACGCCCGGCTCCGCCACCACGAACGTCTCCACGCCGATGCCCGTGGGCGAAAAGGAGATCAGGTGCAGCTCGCCGCGCGCCGTGGGAATCGCCACCTGCGGGTAGGCCTCACCGTCGTCGTCGGCCTGGGGAACCAGGGCGGCCGTGCCACTCATGGTGGCCCCGGGCAGCGGCACGGCAAACAACAGCACGTCCAGCGGCGTGATCAGCTCCAGGCGGTAGACCCACAACGTGTCACCGTCCTGTCGGAACGCGACGACGCTGGAGGGAGCCGCGCCGCGGTCCAGCACCACCGGCGGGAACCGCGCTTCTCCCGGCAGCGCCACGGTGGCCGTCACCTCCAGCACGAACCCCTGGCCGCTGGCGGAGGCCTGCACCAGGCGCAGCCGGTCGCGGGCGTCGTGGACCAGCAGGCCCTGGCGCTCGGGCGTGCAGAATGAGGCAACGTGACCGGAGCCACCCTCCCCGCTCGCCGGCAGCGACGCGGTGCTCCCGCGCGTGGTGGCCAGCGTGCCCATCACCGTGAGCGTGCCCACGTCGTCGGCCAGGGCCACCGCGTCCACCCCGGACACCACCACCGGCGTTCCCTGCGGCGCCGCCAGCGTGCCGTGCGGGAGGTCCTCCACCAGCATCTCGTCGGAGGCGCGGAAGAAGTGCACCTCGCCGCTGTCCTGGAACGACGTCACCACCAACGGCGACGCCTCCGCGGAGGCCAGCGTGGTGGCCACCGGGCCGCCCAGCAGGTGAGCCATCTCCGCTGTCTCATACGCGGGGCCCTGGCGCGGAATGGAGATCACCTTGCGGCCCAGTCGCTCCTGCAACAGCACGGTGGTCGTCGGGAAAGCGGTGGTGGGCTTGGGGGCCCAGAGCTCGCGGAAGTCCAGCGTGTCGGGGACCTCCACCCACGGCTCGGGACACTCCGGTGAGGGGTCGCCCGCCTCACACGCTACCGCCCCCGACGACGACGACGAGGAGCTGGCAGAAGACGACGACGAGGTGGAGGAGCTGGTGGAGGACGAGCTGGTGGCGGCGGCCGAGGACGAGCTGCTGGCCTCCGCACCGCTCGAGGACGCGGAAGAAGCGGACGATGACGACGAGGTCGCACTGCTCGCGACGTTGGACGAGGAGGAATCCGCGCTGGCGCTGGAGGACGACGTGGCCGTGGCGGAGGAGGCGGAGCTGCTGGAGGTCTCGTCGGAGGCGGACGACGACGCGCCGCTGGAGGAGGACGTGCTGCTGGACGAGCTCCCCGCCCAGCTCGACGACGACGACGACGACGACGACGACGACGAAGATGAAGAAGAAGAAGAAGACGAAGACGACGGCAACCCCACCGCGCCGCGCTCCAGCGGGTCGGCGCACACGCCCTCACTGGTGCGACAGTAGCCGGTCTGGCAGTCGGCGTCGGTCTCGCACTCGGCCACCTGCAGCCAGCGCGGGCACCCGGTGACGACGAGCGCCACCAACACGAGGACGCCGTCCCGTCGCATCATGGCGCCCCTCCCGTGGCTTCACCCATCACCGCGGCCACGCCGCCGGAGGCCACCGCGGTCATCCCGCCCAGGCTGAGCAGCGCGCTGAGCAAGGCGGCGCCGCAAGCCACCAGGCCAAACAGAACACCGGCATTGCGCTGCTGCTCCAGCGCCGCGCGGCTCTGGCCCGGTGCGGCAATGATGGCGCCGTCGGGTTGACGACGCAGGCTGGCCAGCAGCTGGTAGGACGCCGCCAGGTGCACCACCGCGGTACCGCCAAGCAGCAGCGCGCCCAGCATGCCGCTCACCCCGCCCGTGACCGCGGCCATGGGCAGCCCCAGCGGGCGCACCACCTGCACACGCGCCGGCGGCCGCCCCTCCAGCACCACGTGGACCGCGCCGCTCCCCTCGGGAACCGCCACCTCGTGGGTGCGGCTGCCGTCGGAGAGCTCCACGGTCAGCACGTGCGTTCCCGACGACACGCCGGCCACGCGGAACACCGGCGCGGGCCACAGGAGCTCCTCACTGTCCAGGAAGATGCGCCGCGCCCCCGACGGAACGTGCAACCACAGCGGCGCGCCCTGCCCCACCACCGCGCGCGCGGCACGTTGCACCAGCGCCCCCCACGCCTCCGCCGGCGCCGTCAGCAGCACCTCCACGCGCTCCACTTCCTCGGCGTGACCGGTCTCCACCGCCCGCAGCACAAAGGTGCGCGCGTCCGCCGGCACGTCCAGCTCCAGCACGCGGTCCACGCCCAGCACGCGGCCCAGCTGGGCCAGGCACAACGCCTCCCCCGAGCAGCTCCACCCCGCGCGCGTGGCCAGCTCCGCGCCCATCAGGGTCTCTGCCTTGCTGCGCAGCGTAACGTCGGAAAGCAGCGCCAGCTGGCGCCGGATCTCCGCGGCAATGCGGGCCTGCGTCTCCTCCGCCTGCGCGCTGTCCAAGCGCATCACCAACGCCACCACCGCCGCCCCTGTTGACGGCGGAGACTGGCCCATCAACAACAAGGAGAGAAGCGCGTGGGGAACCATGCCGGGGGACTAGGGTCGACAATGCTCGAAAATTCTCTCGAGCAACAGGCTCCTAATGTTAGCCGAAGTCCGATCGGTAGGTTCAAGATCCAGCGAGCGCATGAAGTGCGACTTTGCACGACATGCGTCACCCTCACGTTGGTGGGCGTAGCCAAGCACGCGATGCGCCTCGGCCAGGTTGGGGTCCATGGCCAACGCGGTGGTGGCCTCGGTGATGGCGTCGCGGTAGCGGCCATCCAGCAGCGACTTCTGCGCCCGCGTCAATGAAGCGCGCGCGGTGGCCTCGCGGTCGACGGGCGGCTCCACGGGGGCATCCGCCACCGCCGCCGCCGTGTGCTTGCGGGGACGGTGCACCAATGCGGGCGGCGGTTGCGCGGGCGGCGTCTCGACGGGCGGCGCGGGCGTGGTGGGCGCAAGCACCGTTGGCTCGACGGGTGGCGGCGCACCCAGCAAGGCATCCTGTCCGGCGAGCAGCTCCCGCGTCAGACCGGTGGTGACGTCCTCCACGCGGACCCGTCCCTCGAGGACACGCACCTGTGTGCCTTCCCGCGGTGAGATGAGCTCCACGTCAAAGGACGTCCCCAGCACGCGCGCGGTCCCGTGCACGGTCTGCACCGCATAGCCGCCGCGTCCCTTCTCCACCTGCGAGCGCGCGCGACCACGCTCCAGCCGCACCAGGTTGCCTTCCTCCAGCAGCACCGCGCGCGTGCCGCCGGCCAGGGTCAGCTCCGCCCCGCGGGAGAGCCGCAGGCGCGCCTGGCCCGGTGCCGTCACCTCCAGCACCATGCCGCTCTCCACGCGTGCGCCCGCCTCCGCCGCCACGCCGTTGACGGTGAGTCCCTCCGCGCCCTGGACCTGCGCCACGCCCGCGGCGGAATCCCGCGTCATCCACAACACCAGCGTGGCCGCCACCGCGCAGGTGCCCAACCAGGCCAGCGCCCAGGGACGCGCCCGGAACTGCGGCGCCGCCGCCACGACGGGCGGAGGCACCGGCTCCCCGTGGGTGCGCGCCAGGATCCGCTGCATGAGCTGGGCTTGTTGTCGCGGGGTGGGCGCGGCGGGGTTGCCGGCCAGCGCACGGAACAGCGTGGCCTGGCGGTCGTAATAGGCGCGGCACTCCGCGCACCCGTCCAGGTGGGCGCGCAGCTCCTGCTCCCGTGCCGGGGGGAGCCCGTCCTCCAGATAGCGATCAATCTCGTTCTGGAAGTGCATCCAACGCCCTCGCGCCGCACCGGGTCGACCAACACCGGAAGCTTACGTTGCAGGTTCCACCGCGGGACATTTTTCCCGAGGCCGACTCCCCACCACATCCACGGGCTCCACGTTCCGGCTGGCTCATGGGCCCTCCTTCCGCGTTGAAGCGAGACGACCCAGGGCCTCCATGAGGGGCCGGTTGCGACGCGCCCGCATGGCCAGCACGCGCTTGAGATACTTGCAGCGCAGCTTCCCAATGCCGAGCCGCTGCCCCACCTCCGCGTAGTCCAGCCCCTGGAGGAAGTGCATTTCAAAGAACTCGCGCTGTTGCTGCGGCAGGCGGCGCATGAACTCCGCGGCCACCTGCAGGAGCTCCCGGTTCTGGGTGGTGGGCTCCTGCTCGGGGGACTGCACCACCTGCGAGAAGTCCTGGGTGAAGGTGAAGCCCTCCTCACGACGACGCCGGCGCAGGTCCACGCACTTGCGGAAGGACACGGTGGACAGCCAGCCGGGAAACGACGCGGCGCGTGCCGGGTCCACGAGGTGACGGTGCTGGAAGATGTGGACCCAGACCTCCTGCTCCACCTCTTCCCGGTCAAACGGCCCCTGGAACCGGCGCGCCACCACGCCGCGCACCACGTGACCGTAGGTCTCCATCAGCCACAGGAACGCGTCCTTGTCGCCGGAGCGCAACGCCTCCAGGCGCGCGGCCAGCTCGTCGGGCGGCTTCCCCGCCACGTCCCCCTCGTCGAGCGGCAGCGGCTCGTCGTCGTCATCGGGACGTTCAAAGGGACCAGGAGCTGCCATGGGTGGTGACCGCGGGCGCGAGCGTAACACGGACCCGTCGGGTGATGGGCGTGAACGCCTGCGCTCCGGGTCACGGCGCGGGGAACACGTGCACAGGCCACCGGGACGCGATTATGGTGGCATCCCGTCCCACACGGGCGCCCAAGGAGCCGATGAAGCGCAAACCCTCCGACCGGAAAGCCTACCTGGCCGCGCTGTGCCGGACGGTGCCGTACACCGTGGTGGAGGCGGTGCTGGACAACCCCACCGAGGCCGCCATCCCCATGCGCGTGCCTTTCCAGGGCACCGTGCTGTTCGCGGACCTGGTGGGCTTCACCGCGTTGTGCGAGCGCATGGCGCAGTCCGGGCCGGAGGGACTGTCCCGTCTCACCGAGGTGCTCAACAGCCTGTTCACGCGCTTCCTCGAGGACGCGGTCTTCCCCTTTGACGGCCACGTGATCCAGTTTGGCGGCGACAGCCTCACCGCGGTCTTCCGTGGCGAGGACCACGGCTGGCGCGCGGCGGCCGCGGCACTCACCGCGCAGCGCTTCATGCGGGAAGGCCTGCCCGCGCTCATGCCCGCCAGCGAGCGTGACCTCTTCCTGCGCGTGGGGCTGGCCTCCGGCGCGGCGCGCCTGCTCACCGTGGGCGACGTCACCTACCGCTCCCTGGTGTGCGGCGGGGACACCAGCCACCGCGCCCTGGTGCTGCAGCGACTGGCCGAGCCGGGCCAGGTGGTGATGGACGACGCGCTGCGCACGCTGCTGGGCGAGCGCGCCATCTGGTCACCCGCGCGCGACGGGAACGCGGTGCTGGGTGAGCTGCGCTCCTGGCCCGCGCGGGTTCCCATCCGTCCCCTGGGCAACCGCATCGACGAGCAGGTGGAGGAGAAGATTGCGCTGCTGGAGCCGTTCGTGGCGGCCCCGCTGGCGGCGCGCCTGGCCACCGCGCCCATGGGCTGGCGCCTGGATGGTGAGCTGCGCGACGTGGTGGTGCTGTTCGCGGAGATCTGCGGCATCGACGACGTTGCCGACGACGAGAGCCAGGCCTGGCTGCAGAACTTCGCGCGCAGCTTTGTGCGGGTGTTCCGCAAGTACACCGGGCTGCCCGCCAAGGTGGACCTCACCGAGCGCGGGCACCGCGTCATGGTGCTCTTCGGGCTGCATTCTCCCTCCGACAATGACCCGGAGCGCGCGCTGCTGGCCGCGCTGGAGGCCACCACCCGGCTGCGCGCCTTTGCCTTTGGCGGCATGCAGAAGCTCTCCATCAGCGTGGGCCTGCACGGCGGGAAGGTCTACTTCGGCACCTTTGGCAGCAACTACCGCCATGACATCACCGTGGTGGGCGACGCGGTGAACACCGCCGCGCGCGTCTCCGCCGCCGCCGGCCCCTTCGAGGTCTACGCCACCGAGGAGATCGTCGACGCTTCCGACGGGGAATTCCGCACCTCGGCGCGCCCGGGCATCGTGGTCAAGGGCAAGAGCGCGCCGCTCAACATGCACCTGGTGCATTCCACCGCGGAGCGTCGCAGCCACTACGTGCGCGCGCGCAACCACCGCCGGTTCTACGCCGGGCGGGAGGCAGTGGTGGAGCGGCTCTCGCAGCTGGTGGATGCCGCGCGCGCCGGTGAAGCCTCGTCGGGGGGATTGTGCGGGGAGGCGGGCAGCGGCAAGAGCGCGCTCCTCAGCTTCTTCATCGACGAGTGGACGCGCAAGGGCGGGGTGGGCCTGTTCGGGCGGTGTCGCTATGCCACGCGCTCCTCTCCGCTGGCGCCCATCCTGGGCATGCTCTCCTCGTCCCTGGGCCTGGCCAGCCGCGACACACCCCAGGAGCGCGACGAGCGCATCCGCGCCGGCCTGGAGCCGCTGGGCCTGGGTGAGGGCGCGCGCGACCTGATGGCGCTCCTGCAGCCCGTGGAGCATCCCGACGGCGCGCGCGATCACCTGGTGGACCTGGCCGACCCGCACACGCGCGACCGGCTCCTGGACGCGGTGCTGGGCGTGTTCGAGAAGACCGCCAGCGACGAGCCCATGCTCTACGTGCTGGAGGACCTGCACCACGCCGACAGCCTCACGCTGGAGCTGGCGGTCCGCATGGCCAACGCCACGCGGGAGGGGCCCAACTTCCTCATGGCCACCTACCGCCCGGACACGGTGGTGAACGCGTACCGTCGGGTGGCGCGGCCGGAGGTGGAGCTGCGTCCCCTGGACCGCGAGGCCATGGACGCGCTGGTGCGTCACGAGGTGGGCGCTCACGCGGTGGATGCACGGCTGATGGACTTCCTGGTGCGTCGCACTGGCGGGAATCCCGGTTATCTCGTCGAGATCCTGCGCTTTTTGCGGGAGCGTGCGCTGCTCACCGTGCGCGCCGGGGTGGCCACCGCGCCCGCCGCCGACGCCACCGTGCTGCACGAGATCGTCCCCAGCTCGCTCACGCGCGTGGCGCTGGCGCGGCTGGACAACCTGGGTGAGGTGGAGCGCAGGCTGTTGCGCACCGCGTCCGCGGCGGGCCAGCGCTTCCCGCGCGAGCTGATGGAGCGCGTGTTCCGCGCGGAGATGGACCTCACCCAGCTCTACGCCGCCATGGAGAACCTGGAGGGTGAGCGGGTGATCTCCTCCGAGGGTGGCGACGGGCGCGGTTACGCGTTCCGCGACGAGGTCACGCGCGCGGTGGCCTACGGCACCATCCCGGAGGCGAACCGCAAGGACGTGCACCGCCGCATTGCCGACGCGCTGGAGCAGCTCCCCGAGAGCGAGCCCGCGCGCTCCCCCGCCTCCCTGGCCATCCACCGCGAGCGCGCCGCGCAGTACCCCGAGGCCGCGCAGTGGTACGAGCGCGCCGCGCGCGTGGCCCTGGCCGCCGGTCTTGACGACGAGGCCTGCCAGCTCATTGGCCACTGGGAGACGTGCGTGACGCAGATGCACGGGGAGCAACGTCCGCCCCGGGCCCAGCAGGCGCGCATGGCGCTGATGAAGCTGGTGGCCACCGGGAGGCGCGGCGTGCCGGCGGAGACCATGCGCCAGGGCCGCGAGGTGGTGGCGCAGTGGTGGAACGACCTGGACGACGACGAGCGCCGCATGGCGGACCGCTGGCTGGGGGAGGCGCTCTTGTGGCTGGGTCGACCGGCGCGCGCGCGGGAGCGGTTGCAGCGCGTGTATGAGTCCGCCGTGGACGCGGGCCTGCGCGCGGACGCCGCCATCCTGCTGGCGCGCAGCCACGAGTTCGCCGGGGAGCGCGCGCAGGCCGAGCAGTGGCTGGACCGGGCCGCGCTGCTCAATCCCGCGGATGCCTACCGCGCCGCGCGGGTGGAGCTGACGCGCGCCAACCTCAAGGTGCTCCCCGACGAGCTGCAGACCGCGCACGCCATGTACCTGGGGGTGCGGGAGATGGCGCGGGCACGTCGTCACCTGCGCCTGGACGCGGCGGCCACCGGCGGGCTGGCCTACGCGGCGTTGCGCCTGGGCCGCTGCGAGGAGGCCGCGCGCGGCTTCACCGAGGCCATGAACCTGTTCCGCGCGCTGGGCAGCGACGCCGACGTGGCCAATCACATGGTCAACCTGGGCCAGGCGCACCTGTGGGCCCAACGCCCCGACGAGGCGCTGCCGCACCTGGAGACCGCGCTGCCGCTGGCCACCGAGATCGAGGACGGGATGAGCGCGGCGGAGGCCCGCATCCACCTCGGTGCGGCGCTGGCGCTCACGCGGGACCCCGTGCTGGGCCGCCGTCTGCTCGAGGAGGGCGCCGCGCAGGCCGCGGAAATGGACTGGCGTGAGCCGGTGGTGGCCGCCACGCTGCACCAGCTCCACCTGGCCATCATTCGCCTGGATCCCGACGAGACCGGTCGCTGCCGCGCCTTCCTGCACAACGCCGGCACCGAGATGGGCACCCCGCTGTTCCGCGGCGTGCTGGAGCACCTGGTGCGTCGTGCCCGCGAGGCCGGGCTGGTGACGACGTAGACCCGCTACGTGGGCAGCGACCGGCGGACCTCTTCCATCAGCTCCCGCAGCTTCACCGGACGACCTTCCGTGACGCGCTGGGCGATCATGGTGAGCGCGTTGACCTGGATGCTGGTGTCGCGGAAGCGCAGCGTGGGGTCCGTGCCCAGCTCATCCATCACCACCACCCACCGCAAGCCCAACTCCGTCTCCAGCACGTCGCCAAAGACCACGCCCAGCGCCTGCAGCTCGAAGGTCTGCGTCGGGGAGAACACCTCCTCGTCGACCATCCGCTGCAGCACCTCCAGGTCGGCGGCACTGCGCGACCACGCCGCGGGCCCGCCCACCGTCTGCGCCGCGGCCAGCGCAACTCGACGTTGGCGCTCCATGCGCTGGTGCTCTTCCGGCGTCAGGTCGGCGAAGAAGGCCCCGGTGGGCGACGTGCTGGAGCCGGCGAGCAGGCCCCGCGCCGCGCCCTTGAGGAGCCCGCCCAGTCGGGAGAACACGTTGGCCACGAGGACGGCGTAGCACACCGCCCGCACCTGCACGACGCGAGGCCGGCCGGCTCAGCGGGCGGCAACCCCCTGGCGCATCATGATCACCGCCACGATGTGGCGCAGGGCCTTGCGCTGTTCCTCGTCGTCATGAAGGAACATGAGGCCGGTGAGCCGCTCCCCGCGGCTGGCGTGCCAGATGACCAGCGCGCGGATCACCAGGTTGGGTTGTGGGGGGCCGGGCTTGAGGGTGAGTTGCACCACCGTTCCCGCGGCGTGCACCGCCGGCATGTTGATGAGCGCGCCGTCCTCGCTGAGGTCCAGCACCACGCCGGTGGCCATGAGCCCGTCGGAGCTGCGCACCTCCGAGCCCATGCGGGTGGGCACGCGGGTGTGCGCCCGGTTGGCGGCAGCCCCGGCCACGTCGCGCGCCACGGTGAGCAGACGACGCAACAACGGTCGGCTCTCCCGCGCGCAGTCCAACGCCAGCTGGACGCGGGGAGGCGTGGTGTGCAGCACCCGTCGCCACCGCACGGTGCAGGCCAGCTGCAGGGGCTCGGTGACGGCGCGGCCCAGGTTCACGCGCAGCGTCACGGGCGCGCCCACCGGCACATCCTCCACGGTGTCCAGCAGGATCCCCTCCGCCTCGCCCTCCTGGAAGTGGCTGGCCAGCAGCGCCAGTCCGTCTGAGAAGGACACGCTCCACACGCGCTCTTCCGACGTGGACGCGCTCCCGGTGCACAGCATGGACAACCACCCTCCCGCACCAACCCATCACGGGTGATGCACCTGGTCCGGGCGCTCTTGTAACGGCGGTGTCGTCGGGTCGCAGCCGGACCTACGTGCGCTATTCCGTCCTGGCCGGCGTGACGGGCGGCGGGTAGCCGCAGAAGAGGAACGGATAGGACACGTCCACCTTCTGTCCCTCGGCAAACGGCGGGAAGCTCATGATGCGCACGCGCGTGGTGACGCACTCCCGCACCCGCGCATTGCCCAGGCTGTCCTCCACCACGCGCACCTCCTTGACGGCGCCGGAGCTGTGGATGGTGAACTCCACCAGGAGGTGTCCGTAGAGCTTGGGGTTGCGCGCGTATTCGTTCTCGTAGCAGCTGCGGATGGCCTTGTAGCTCTTGTTGAGCACGGTGCGGACCACCTCCGGCGCCAGGGCGTCCTGCAGCGGTGGCTCGTTGGAAACGCCGGCGTCGCGAGGTGGGGCGGCCTGGGCGGCGGCGGCCTGGGCCGCGCGGTGACGCTCCAATCCGCCTTCCCGGCAGATGTCCGGCAGGTCCTTGTCGTCGGGACGACGGTAGGGGTCGGCGGTGGCGCCGGAGCAGCTCCACAGGCTCAGCGCAAGCGGAAGGACGAGGAAGAGATGGCCGGCACGCACGGGCGCTCCTTCTCCGGTGGTGGAGGGCGGGGAGCCATAGCACGGGTGGGCGGGGGCACGGCCACGACGGAGCTCCGGCGCAATGGGCTGGCACCGATTGTGGGCCGCCACCTCCGCCCTCGTCCCCATGATCGGACCCGCTCACCGTCTCGGGCTGCGTCACAAAGATTCCCAGCGGGATGGCGAACGTCGTGAGCGGGCCACGACCTGGAGTGCGGCGGGCCCTCACTCTCACGGGGCGGCCCTGTCCCGTGACGACGTCGACCCGGGCCCGGACGCAAGCGCCGTTGACGCGTGCCGGTCCGCTGCCGGAGGGTTGCCGAATGCCGGAACCGCTCTTCCTCACCGACGACGCCGAGGTCCCCGCGCGCATCCTGTTGCGGATGAACGGCTCGGACATGCTGAAGCACTTCCACATCCGCCTGGAGTTTCCCAGCGCCACCATGGTGCGCGCGGTGATTGACCCGGTGCGGGACCACCAGCGCGGCGGGCTGCAGTCCGCGGCGGTGAACGGCGGGATCCTGGCGGCGCTCTTTGACCTGGTGCTGGGCATGCCCGGCGTGACCCGCTCCCCCGACGCGCCCAGCGGCACCATGCAGCTCTCCATCAACTTCATGCGCGCGGTGCGCAGCGAGCGGGTGGCGGCGGAGGGGTGGATTGAGCGGGCCGGGAAGGGCGTGCTGTTCACCGCGGCGCGCCTGCTCGACGACAACGGCGAGGTGTGTGCCACGGCCACCGGGCTGGTGCGTCTGCTGTGACCGTCAAGAGACCGGTGGTGCACCGCCGGGCAGGTTGTCTAGGATCCGTGGGCCATGACCGTCCGCCTCCCCATCCATCGCGTCTCGGCGCACCTGCAGGCCAATGCCACCTGGATCGACGAGAACGTGGGCAACCGCGACGGGCAGCTGGATGCCGCGGAGATGGACCAGTTTGACCGGCAGCACCCCGGCATGCGCTCCACCAGCGACCCGTTGCGCACCGAGCTGGCGGCGGCCGCGCAGGCCACGCTGGACCTGCCCGCGGACCTCTCGGTGTCCATCCACCAGCTCGGCGCGTCGTTGCAGCAGCTGGGGCAGTGGGTGGACCAGGCGCTGGGCAACCGCGACGGACAGCTCAGCAGCGACGAGGTGGCGCACTTCCAGGAGGCCTTTGGCAACGACGCCACGCACGCCTACAGCGCCAAGCTGCTGGCGCAGGACCTGGCGCGCATTGCGGACACCGAGGGCGGCGCGGCGCCCAGCATCTCGGTGCCGGTGGGGGACCTGCACATTGCGCTGCAGGACGCGGCCCGCTGGGTGGACACGCACAGCGGCAACCAGGATGGCAGCCTCTCCTCCGACGAGCTGGACCGCTTCCACGCGCAGTACGGCGCGGACGCACGCTACGCGCAGACCACCGCGCTGCTGCGCGAGGGGCTGAAGACCGCGTACGAGGGCGGCGTCACCGTCACCAGCAAGGATGACCTCATCCGCCAGGTGCTGCGCGCGGGCGGCAGCGCCAACGAGGCGGACCTCAAGGCGGTGGCAACGGAGCTGCAACGCCTGCCCGCGGGAGCGCTGCTGGAGCTGGCGCGCAAGGGCTTCAACGTGGTGGTGTGCCGCGGCTCGGTCACCGACCACCTCACGCACCTGCGCGGCGTGCAACCGCGGGGCTGGCCGCCGGGCGCCACCTGGGACGGCGTGCCGGGGTGTTGCGACGTCGAGCGCAAGGAGGTGGTGGTGGCCACGCAGCCGGGTGGTCCGCATGGTCGGCACCTGCCGGACACCGGGAATGCGCACGGCAGTGAGAGCCTGCTCATCCACGAGACGGGGCACGCGCTGGACTTCGGGAGCGGTGGCACCAAGTGCAGCGCGCAGGATGCCAACTTCGTGGCGGCGTACCAGGCGGACCACGCCAACCTGCACCACTTCAGCAGCTACCTGGTGCAGCCGGGGGACGCGGGGCGGGAGGAGACGTTTGCCGAGACGTTTGCCATGTTCCTGCGGGACCCCGACGAGATGCAGCGCCGGCTGCCCAACCTGCACGCGTACTGGAGCCGCCTGCAATCCACGGGATTCAACTTCGTGGCGGCGCGGGGGTTGCCGTGACGGAGTCCATTGGCACCGCCACCATGGAGCCCGACGGCACGCTGGTGCTCCTGCTGCGCGCGCAGGGACCGGGGCCGGTGCTGGGTGACGGTCGCTTGGTCTACAAGCCGGACCACCCGAGCTACCGCGACGTGCTGAAGCACCTCTCACCCATCAAGCCCGGGGAGAGCAAACCCGTTCCGCCGTGGCCTGCCTGACCCGCTGAGACGCCGCGTTGCCCCGTGACACGACGGAAGCCGTCTGGACGCTGGCCCTCTACGCGGCGCAGGTGTTTCTCGTCGTGCGGGGGATGTTCGTGGTGACCGCGCCGGGCGTGCCGGACAACTCGTTCAAGAAGATTGGCACCTTGTACCTGGCCACCGTTCCGGTGCTGGGGTGGCTGCTCGCTCGTCGGTGGCAGGGGCGGGTGCGGAAGGAGGCCATGCGCATCCAGGTGGTGTGCGTGGGGATGTACGCGGTGGATACGGTGGTGTGGCTGCTCGCAGGGTGAAGCGCGGTCGCCGGCCCCACGACGTGCGATCGTTCCCTGCCCGTGCCCGTGCCCGGTTTGAGAGCACCATCGCCCGATAGGGTTCCTTGTCGACAACCCTTGTGCTGCGGCTTCCTACAAGCCGGGCACGGGCAGGGGCAGGGGCAGGGGCAGGGGCACGGGAAACGCTTGCGCGCGAACCACCCGTGGGTGCGGATTCAGCCGACGAGGGCCTGCACCAACAGCGCGGCGTACGCGCCGGCAAGCGGGACGGAGAAATTGTCGTCGACGCGGGTGGAGATGGCCTCGGCCACCGCGCCAGCCACGCCCGCCGCCAGGGGCAGCAGCAACAACGGGAGTCCCACCGGCGTGCCAATCACCAGCAGGTACGCGATCCCACCGAGCAGCGAGACCAGCACGAACGCCAACGAGCCCTCCAGCGTGCGCCCGCGCATCAACTTGATCCGGCCAAACCGGCGCCCCACCACGGCAGCCGCCGGGTCCCCCACCGCCAGCGCCATGATGCCCAGCATGCCCGCGGCATTGAACGCCGTCAGCGAGATGAGCAGCAGCGCCGTGGCGTACCAGGTGCTGGAGTTGGGACGGTACCGCTCGTGCTCACGCGCCACCGCGCGGAACATCCCGAAGATCGTGTCGTTCCATTCCGGCTTCACCCGTCGGGCAATCTCCAGCGACCAGCAGAACGCCGCGAACACCGCCGCCACCATGACGCCGGTTCGCGGAGTGAGCACCAGGTGGCACGCCGCCACCACGCCCACGCCGCTCAACACGTGGAAAAGCGTCCGCACGCCGTTGTGCGGGTTGAGGGAATCCACGCGCACGCCCCGACGTCGCAAGGCCGCGGCCAGCGCCTCGTAGTGGGGCAGCGCCGCGTTGCGCGTCTGGACGATGTCCGCGGGCGACTTCAGCTGGCGGCCGACCAGCGCGCTGCGCAGGCGCTCCAGCGCCGCCCGCTCGTCGGAGGGAGGGTTCGGCGGCAGGGCGGTGAGGCGCCGGTCCAGGTGCTGGCTCGCCTCGCGGTAGCGCTGGCGCAGGCTCTCCACGGACACCTGCGCCCGACGGGCGGGGTCCATGTCGCGCAACAGACCATGGAGGTCCAACACCACTTCCTTCAGCTCGACCGCAGTTTCCATCCCTCAGCTCCACCGTGGCCACGGCACCTGCGGCCGGCGCCTTTCTACGGCGGTGCACGGCACGCATCAATTGCTGGAGCCACAACGTAGGCACGGATTGTCACGGCGAGGTCACGCCGGTTTCGCACCGTGCGGGTCCCCACGCCGCCCCCGCGTCCGCCCGCGTGCAGGCCCCCCTCCGACGTCCTCGCCGCGGCCACCACGTCGCTCCCGGCCCCACGGATGGGCCCGCGTTCCCCGCGCGGTCTTCCCCGACGGAGATGACCTTCACGGCACCACGCCGGACCGCAACAGCACGGCCAGCCCCGTGACGCACGGAGCAGCGGCGATGGCGCTCCGTTACGTCGTCCTGGCGACGAGGGAAAGGCGCGCTGGCTCAGTGCGTCGAGACGTCTGTGGTGCGGCCCGGCCCCTCTTCACTCCCGTACCCGGGGCGCGCTAAGCGGGGCTCCCCTGCTGCAAAGAGGTACACGGTCATGACGACGGTCAAGGTTCGCATCGAAGAGGATCTGCTGGGCAAGAAGGAGGTCCCCGCGGACGCCTACTGGGGCATCCACACGCTCCGCGCCATGGAGAACTTCCGCATCTCCGGTCGTCCCATCAGCGCCGACCGCCACTTCATCCGCGCCATGGTGCAGGTGAAGAAGGCCTGCGCGCTGGCCAACCGCGAATTCGGCACCATCCCCGCGGAGAAGGCGGACATGATCATCCGCGCCTGCGACGTCATGCTGAAGGAAGGCCGCTGCCTGGACCAGTTCCCCTCCGACCAGTTCCAGGGTGGCGCCGGCACCTCCGTCAACATGAACGCCAATGAGGTGATTGCCAACCTCGCCCTGGAGCTGCACGGGTACGAGAAGGGCCAGTACGAGGTCCTCCACCCCAACGACCACGTCAACAAGTGCCAGTCCACCAACGACGCCTACCCCACCGCCTTCCGCGTGGGCCTCTACGAACAGCTCGACGAGCTGAAGCACGCCATTGACCACGCGCGCGCCGGCTTCGAGCGCAAGGCGGGGGAGTTCCGCCACGTGCTGAAGATGGGTCGCACGCAGCTGCAGGACGCGGTGCCCATGAGCCTGGGCCAGGAGTTCGGTGCGTTTGCCACGCTGCTCAAGGAGGAGCACCGCATCACCGAGCTGGTGCAGAAGCTCATCCTGGAGGTGAACCTGGGGGCCACCGCCATTGGCACCGGCGTCAATGCCCCGGAGGGCTTCTCCGAGGTGGCCGTGCGCTACCTGCGCGACGTCACCGGCCATCCCTTCGTGGTCTCCCCCGACCTCGTGGAGGCCACCAGTGACTGCGGCGCGTACGTCATGATCTCCGGTGCCGCCAAGCGCCTGGCGGTGAAGCTGTCCAAGATCTGCAATGACCTGCGCCTGCTCAGCAGCGGTCCGCGCGCCGGCCTCAAGGAGATCAACCTGCCGGAGATGCAGGCGGGAAGCTCCATCATGCCCGCCAAGGTGAACCCGGTGATCCCGGAGGTGGTCAACCAGGTCTGCTTCAAGGTGATGGGCAATGATCTCACCGTCACCATGGCGGCGGAGGCCGGGCAGCTGCAGCTCAACGTCATGGAGCCGGTGATCGCGCAGTCGCTGGGGGAGAGCCTGGACCTGCTCAAGGCCGGCCTCATCACGCTGCGCGACAAGTGCGTGGACGGCATCACCGCCAACGTGGAGCGCTGCAAGGAGTACGTGTTCAACAGCATCGGCATCGTCACCATGCTGGACCCCATCATCGGGCACGAGGAGGGCGACCGCATTGGCAAGATCTGCGCCGCCACCGGCAAGGGCGTGCAGGAGGTGGCGCTGGAGCGCGGCGTGGTGACGCAGCAGCAGCTGGACGAGATCTTCACCGTCGAGAACATGCTGAAGCCGCGCTTTGTGTGGAAGAAGGGCTGAGCCGCGCCCTATCACGCCGCGAAGCGCGGTCCCACCCAGGCTTCCGTTGGGCCAGGCTTGCGCTCACGCAGGCGTACCGTGGCCGCGCCGTGACGTCGGGGAACGCGGTCGGGAGGGGCGCCCCCGTCGGCGGGCTCCCGGGTTTTCCGGAATCGCTGTAGGGTTCCGGACGTGATGAAGCTTGAGATCCGCGAGAAGAGCTCCAGTACCAGCTGGGAGATCGAACCCGAGGGCGGTGTCATCGGCCGCGACGGTGGCCCCGCCGAGGTGGTGGTCAAGGATCCCTCGGTCTCCAAGCGCCACGCCAAGGTCTACGCCGTCGACGGCAAGTGGTTCGTCAAGGACCTGGCCAGCTCCAACGGCACGTTCTTCAACAACGAGCGACTGACCGGCCCGGTGCAGGTGGCGCCCGGCCAGAGCTTCCGGGTGGCTTCGCACGTGTTCGAGGTGGTGCGCGTGGTGGGCAGCGCCGAGCCCACCGACGCCTCCGTGGAGCCGGCCAGCGCCGAGGACGAGACGCGCGCCATGGGCTCCAGCCCGCGACTGGAGCCGAACAAGCCCGCCGCCAAGAAGGAGACCTCCGCGCAGAAGAAGTCGCCCCCCAAGGAGGAAGCGCCCCCGCCCGACGAGGACGTGGAGCCCCCGCCGCCCGAGGAGAAGGACGAGTCCGCGGAATCCGCGCCCACGCCCTTTGTCCCCGACGAGCCCCCGCCCGAGAAGAGCGACAAGAGCGGGAAGGGCAAGGCCGCCGCGGAACGCTCCAGGAGTGGTGCGCGCAAACCCGCGGGCAAGAACGCCGCCGCCGCGGCCGGCGGTGCCCTCGCCGAGCTGAAGGAGAAGGGCGTCGGCTATTTCATGATCGCGGTGCCCAAGGCCGCGGCGTACTACCTGGCGGCGGTGCCCATGATGGCGCTCAATCCGCTGGGCCACGTGCGCAAGGGCATTGCCGAGCCGCGCTTCCCCGCCATGGGGCCCCTGGAGCTGGTCTCCTACGCGCTGCCGGGCGGTCTGTTCGCCGCGCTGGTGGGGTTCGTGTGCACGCTCATTGTGCAGGCGGTGAAGGGCACCATCACCATTGGCAGCATCCTGCCCGTTGGGCCCCTGGTGGGCGCGGTGGTGGGCGCGCTGATTGCCGGATTCCTGTGGCACCCGGTCACCACCTGGATCGTCAACAAGCTGAAGGGCAGCTCCGACGACGTGGGCCGCAGCAACATGCTGGTCATGGTCTACACCGCGGTGGCGCTCACCGCCGTGCCCACCGGCCTGGCCACGCTCTTTGCGCTGATTCCCTATCCCATAGTCTCCATCATCCCCGCGCTGCTCTCCCTGGCGTCGTCGTTGATCAGCACCTGGGTGGTCTACAGCTGGTTCAAGCACTTCAACGTGGTGAAGTGGTTCCAGCAGCTGCTGCTGGGATTGGGCGCGCTGGCGGTGCTGGGAACCGGCTACACCGTGGCGGGCGCGATGGTGGCCACCGTGAAGTCGGTGTTCTCCGGCTCCGGGTCGTCGTCGGGGACGGAGGCCGCCGCCAAGGAGGAGCCCAAGTCCGTCGAAGCGGAGAAGAAGGAGGAAGCCGCCGAGGAGAAGAAGGAGGCCAAGGCGGAGGAAGCCAAGGAGGCGGCCGAGGAGAAG
>JBFMGU010000093.1:0-37258 GCA_040752415.1 Myxococcota bacterium | reverse complement strand
TGCTCCGGGGTGGGCGTGGACGTCGACGGGACGGGCCCGGCCTCGGCCTCCCCGGCCACGTGCTGCATCGCCTGCGCAAGCGCCTCGTCGGCGTTCTCGTCGCGCAGGGCGCGGCCCACGCCCTCCAGCCCGCGCCGGACCCGCGCGCAGACCTGCGGGGCCACCTGGCCCTCCCCGTCCTTGGCGGGCAGGAAGAGCGTCTCCATGGCGTGCACCACCTCGGCCAGCCGCGCAAAGCCCAGCATGCGCGCCTCGCCCTTGATGGTGTGCAGCTCGCGTCCCACTTCCTGGGCCTGCGCCGCCGTGCCCTGGCCCTCCTCCAGCGCCACCAGCGCCGAGGTGATCTTGCGCACCCGCTCCAGCGCGGTGGCGCGGAACCGGCCAATCAGCGCCTCACGACGACTCACGCGCGCCCCCCGGCCGGACGCCGAGCGCGTACTTCCCAACCACGTGCTCCAGCTTCTCCGCCTGGGACTTCAGCCCCTCAGCCAGAGAGCGCGTCTGCTGCGTCCCCGACGCGTACTGGCCCAGGAGCACCGAGATCTCACGCATGCTGTGCGAGACCTGCTCGGTACCGGTGCGCTGCTGCTGCGTCACCAGCGTGATCTGGCGCGCGCTCTCGGTGGTGCTGTCGGCCAGCTTGCGCGCCTCCTCGGTGGTCATCACGGTGGCGGCGCCGGAAGCACGGATGTCGGAGACCAGCGACTTCACGTCGCCCACCGTGGCGGTGACGCGCTCGGCCAGGCGGCGCATCTCCCCGGCCACCAGCGCAAAGGCCCGCCCCGCCTCCCCGGCGCGCGTGGCCTCCAGCGAGGCATTGAGGGCCAGCAGGTCGCTGCGGTCGGCGATGTCGCGAATCACGTCCAGCAGCTCGGCAATGCGGTTGGTGTGCCCACTGAGCTCCCCGATCTTGGCGGAGGTGGCCTCGGTGGTCTCCTTGCTGCGCTCCGCGTTCTGCAGCACGCCGCGCGCGCTCTCCGCAATGTGCGCCGCGCTCTGCAGCAGGGACTGCATGGTCTGGCTCACCTCCTCCACGCCCGCCGACTGCCGCGTGGCCGCACCCTCCTGGTCCTGCGCCGCGGCGAAGATCTGCGCCGCCGCCGCCGCCAGCTGCACCGAGGTGCTGGAGATCTCGCTGACCACGCTGCGCTGCGCGTCGAGCATGCGGTTGAAGGCCTCCGCCACCTGGCCCTCCATGTCCAGCCGCCCGCTGAGGTCCCCGCGCGCCATGCGGTCCGCCGCAGCGGCCAGCTGTCGCAGCGCGTGCAGCATGCGATTGAACGCCGCCGCCAGCTGGCCTGCCTCGTCGCCGCCATACTGGGTCAGCTCCGTCTGGGAGAGGTCGCCGGCGGCAATCCGCAGCGCCACCTGCGTCATGTGCTGGATGGGCCGGATGAGCAGCGTGCCCACCAGGAAGCTCACCAGCAGGCCGATGAGGAACACCACCAACGACGCCCCGCCCACCACGGCGCGATTGGCCGCCACCTCGCGGTTCAGCTCGGCCAGCGAGTAGCCGATGGTCAACGTCCCGGTGGCGCCGCCCTTGGCCTTGAGGCGCGCGTCCAGGCGCAGCTCGTCGTTGCTGTAGGTCAGCGTGGGCTCGACGCCTGGCGTGGCCACCGTGGCGGGTGCGCGCTCCTTGCGGAACCCGGCAAAGGTGGTGCCGTCGTCCTTGCGCACCACGGCGTACAGCACTTCCGAGGTGGCCAAGCCGCCGAGCAGCTCATTGACGCTGTTGGCGTCGTCAAACTCCAGCGCGGTGGCGGCCACGGTGGCAAGCACGCTGGCCACGCCCACGGCGCGTCGCTCCACCCAGCGCCGGGAGAACTCCTCCATGCGGGCGGGGAAGAACAGCACCAGGAAGAGGGCGAACCCCGCCACCAGGGTGGTCATGACCACCACCAACCTGGTCCGGAGTGAGAGCTGGCTGACGCGAGTGGTGGGTCCGACGGTTTCGATCAATTGATCACCTGGGCCACGCGCAACAGGCTGGAGTCCAGCTTGGCCCCCTCCGCGCGCGAAGCAGCAAGATTCACAAAGAGAACCGCTTTCTGGTCCTTGAGGCCAAGACCAATGCTGACGCCGGCGCGCGCGTACGCTTCACTGCCACCGCCGGAGAGCACGCCGCGCCGTCGCGCCACCGCGGTGATGGCGGGGACCGCGTCGGTGAGCCCGGGGCACAGGAACAGCGCGTGGGCCCCCAATGAGACCAGGCTGCTCTCCAGCGCGGCCGCGTTGGTGAAGGGCAGCGCCGTCACCTGCAGCGGCGTTCCACCCACGCCGGACTGTTTGCCCGCGGCAATCATCGCAGCGATGAGCGCGGTGCTGGCCGCCTCGGAGTCTGGCGCGCCCGGCCGGTGCAGCACGACGACGTTCACCGTCTTGGGAGCGCGCGCCTTGAGGTTCTGATCATAGGCAAGCGCCTTGAGGAAGAGCACGGCCTGGTATTGGGGCGGGACCTCGGACGCCCACGCCCACGACGCAGGAAGGGCCAGCAGCAAGGCCAAACAGACGGCCAGCCGCGCACGTTGCCAACGCGCCGCGCACGCCCGGTGAGCGGGGCGGACGCGCGGAAATCTGCGTGCATTCACACCCCGACCCTCAAACAACGCCGCGCCTCCGTCAAGCCTGTCCACTGCGTGATCACAAGCCGGAGCGGGGATGCTCCCGGGCCGCCCGGCGCGCCGCACGCTCCGGGTCCAGCAGGAGCGCGGGGGGCGCGGAGCCCCGGAGGCACAGCGCGGAGAAGATCACCGCGTCCGTGCACAACTCCGCCGGGAGCGGCAGCACGTCGGCCGGCGCCGCCTCCCACACCGTGACGTCGCCGTGCAGGGCCAGCGCCACCACCGCTTCCGCCGCGCGCAGCGCCATGACCCGGGGCGCAACTGCGAGGTCACCTGACGTGGCAGGGGACAACCCCAGCAGCTCGGACAGGGAGCGTGGCGTCTCCCCGTCCCACAACGCACGCGACACCACGCGCAACACCTGCGCCGCATCCACGGCCCAGGGCAGATCCTCCTGCACCACCGCCAACGTGCGGGGTCCCGCCGCGCCTGGACCAGGCGTCGCAACCATCACGCCCCCTCCCCGCGCCCCACCAGCGAGGACAGCAGCGCACCGAGGTCCAACAACGGCATGGGCACGCCCTGCACCTGAACCTCGCGGGAGCAATGCTGCATGGTGGTGAGCTGGCGCGGCGTCACCGCGTCGTCGGAAACCTGCTGGACCTCCTGCACCGCCTCGACGGGAATGGCCACGGTCACGTTGGCGGCGTGGACCACCACGTTGCGGGCGGCGGGCGCGTTGGCGGCCAGCGCGGCAAACGCGCCGGTTGCGGCGCCCACGTCCAGCACCGCAATGGCGCGCCCGCGCCAGGGCAACACGCCGGGGAGCGCCGACGGTGCGCCCGGGATGGGAACCCACGTGACCACCCCCAGGATGTCCTGAACCTGCTCCGCTTCCACCACCATCCACTGACCCGCCCGCCGGAGCGGCAGCAACGCTTTGGACATTCACCACCTCGCGCGCGCGGGACAGGGCAGCCACGCCATGGTGCGGGAGTGTGAAATGCCCGCTGCGCAGCGCGCAAGTTTCGTTGTTCGCGACACACACGCGTGCATCACCGAGCCGCCAGACCTCAGGCGCAAGCGCAGATGGGGTGTGATGAAGACCTCCGCAAACGCACTCCACCGCAAATTGACACGGAGAAAACCAACACGTTATTCGCAGTGCTCCTGCGCACGAGTGCTCGCAACGTCTGCACCGACGCCTGGCCCCAACTCCTTCACACGGGGCCCGAGCACCAAGCGCTCAGCCAGATTCAGAAGGGAGAGGGGAAGCAATGACAAGGAAAGCAGCGTGGTTGTCTTTTGGCGTGGTGGGCCTGGTGGCGGTTTCCTGCACGGGGGCGCCGGAGAACACCGAGAAGACCATCACCATCGGAGCCATCCTGGACCTCACCGGCGACGTTGCGGAGACCGGTACCGAGGAGCTCCGCGCCGTGCAGTTGGCATTTGAGCAGATCAACGCCGCGGGCAAGGTCCTGGACTCCAAGCTGGTCCTGGACAACCGGGATCCGGGCTGGGACACCGAGAAGGTGAAGAAGCACGCGAACGATCTCGCGGACGCGAAGGTCCCGTTCATCGTCGGGCCCACAGCGAGCAAGCTGAGCCTTGCGGGCGCGGAGGTTGCCGCCTCCCGGAAGCTGACCATGATTGCCGGGTGGCCCACGTCACCGGCACTCACCACGTTTGCCGACGAGGGCTACTTCTTCCGCACCATCCCCTCGGACGCGCTCCAGGGGAAGGTGGTTGCGCAGCGCGCCTACAACGACAAGGGCTTCCGCACCGCCGCGGTGATCTACGCGCCGCACGCCTACGGTGAGGGACTCTCGGCGACGTTCCGTGAGGCGTTCACCGCGCTGGGCGGGACCATCACCCAGTCCGTGGCGTACTCGGAAGACGAGGGGACGGACTACACCGCGCTGGTCAACTCCGTGCTCACGGACGACCCCGACACCATCGTCCTGATTGCCTACGCGGTGACCGGCGCGAAGATCCTGCGCGCGTACGTCGACAACTACTCCGCCACCGGCAAGTTCTGGTACCTGACCGACGGATGCGCGGGCCAGGACTTCGTGGACCTGGTGGAGGCGCAGCGGTTCGTGGGCCTCCGTCATGAGGGAACCACGCCGGCCACGCCCGTGGGCTCCAACGCCACCGCCTTCAATGACGCCTTCAAGGCCAAGCACGGCGTGGATCCGCTGCCGGGATCGACGGGAGCCATCCAGGCCTATGACGCGGTGTACCTGGGCGTGCTGGCCATGGCCGCGGCGGGCTCCACCGACTCCACGGCGATCCGCGACAAGCTGGCGGCCGTTTCCGGTCCCCCGGGTGAGAAGTTCACGCCCTCGCAGTTCAGCCAGGCGCTCGACGCGATCAAGGCCGGGCAGGACATCGACTTCGAGGGTGCCTCCGGTGCCGTCGACTTCGACGACAAGGGCGACGTGGTGGGACCGTACTGCATCTGGGAAGTCCAGAACGGCACGGTCACCTGCCTGCGCAACGACTACAATCCCTGACGCGCGCCAAGCGGCGGCGTCCAGGGACGTCGGCCCACCCCAAGCCACGCTGAGAGCGGGTGTCCGGAGCGGTGGCATCAGCCCCTCCGGAACCCCTCGTCGGGTAGGTGGCTCCCTCCAACCCAGGTCTCGTGAACCCGCGCGAACGCCGGTGCGTGCGCGGTGCGCGCCTCCCATCAGCGCTGGTTGACGCCCCACGTCGACGCTGCGTTCGGTGGCATGCCCACGTTTGGGGTTTCCCTGGAACCGGCGTGCAACGGAACGTGACCCACGAGGCAACGGCGGGGCGGCGCGCGGTCCCCGGTTGCCCGGTCCACGACGTGTGGGTGGTTCTGGAGGGCAGCCATCCGCAAACGTTTCATGGGATCCCTGCTCACCGGTTGGCGCACGGCAGGATCCGGCGCGTCCCGCGCGCGACGTGAAATTGTCCCGCACCTGCGCGCTGCGGTGTTCGAACTCGAAGCGACGTGTGATAGGGCAACATGCGCCAGCGGTCGCCGGCCTTGCGCCGGTCCGGAGCTGATTTCATGCACGAGCGCGCGAAGAGCCCTGGGGTGGGGGACGCTGGGCGGTGGCTGCGGCACGCGGCACTGCTCCTGGCTGCCGCGTGGGCATTCCAGTCCGCACCCGCGCGTGCGCAGGAGCGGTGCCTGGCGGTCCCTTCCGCACCGCCGGGGGAGCAGGCCGTCGAGGAATTGGCCGTCCTGGATCTGGAATCGCTGCTGGACGTGGAGATCTATTCCTCGACGAAGACCAGCCAGCGTGGAGCCTCCGCGCCCGCCGTGGTGACGGTGGTGACCGCGGACGAGATCCGCGACCGCGGCTACACCTCCCTGGCCGACGTGCTGCGCACCGTGCCCGGCTTCTATGACGTGTACGACCTGGTGAGCCACAACGTGGGCGTGCGCGGCATCAACGGCGGGCGCAACGCGGGCGGCAGCGTCATCAAGCTCATGATCGACAACCACCCCGTGGACTACCGCCCCACGACGGAGAACTTCTTCGGGGAGGAGCTGATCCCGATGGAGGTGGTGGAGCGGATCGAGATCATCCGCGGACCGGCTTCCGCGCTGTACGGCGCCAATGCCTACCTGGGCGTGGTCAACATCGTGACCAGGTGCGGCCGGGGCGCGCCGGGGGTGGAGCTGGTGGGGCACGGCATGCTGGTGCGCGGCAAGCCGGGGGCGGGCGCCGGCGTCACGTTGTCGGGCGGCGAGGAGCACATCAGCGGCGTGGTGTCCGCCAAACTGATGCAATGGGATCGCTCCGGATTGGACCTTCCCGCGTCAAGCCCGGTGCTGCTCAGGCCTGCCAGCCCGGTGCCCGCGCGAGGCGCCTCCCAGGACGACCTGGCCCGGCCCAAGACCTTCTTCAGCAAGGTGTCCGTGGGCGGCGCCGCCGGGACGGTGACCGCGGTGGCCATTGTCCAGAACCTGGATGCGGTGGGTGAGTTCCAGACGGCGGGCCTGCTCACGCACGGCACACGAATCTCCCTGCTGAACCAGAACCTGCGGCTCATCTACGAGAAGCAGCTGACGCAGAACCTGGGGTTCACCGCGTCGGTGTTCTACCTGTCCGCGCGGCCCACGCCCGACGACCAGCTGGACGTGGGTCAACGGGGCTCCGTGCTCAAGCGCAGCGTGGGGGTGGATGGCTGGGGCGCCCAGGGAGAGGGCAAGGTGACGCTGGGCGCGGACCACACGGTGACCTTTGGCGCGGACTACCAGGACGAGGATCACCTCCTGCCCGCGTACGAGCAGCTGTACACCGAGGACGTGTTGGCCCCGAACGGGACGGTGGTGACCCGGGCGGGGACCCGGCTTCCCGGCGAGGGCCTGGGGCAACGCAAGCGCCTGCAGAACCTGGGGGTCTACGGCCAGGGCCTGGCCACGCTCAAGCAGGACTTCTCCGCGGTGGTGGGCGTGCGCCTGGACTACCACAACATCTATGGCGCCAACCTGAGCACCCGCGCGGGCCTGGTGTACGCGCCGTTGCACCGGCCCATCAGCCTGAAGCTGCTCTACGGCTCCAGCTACAAGGCCCCCAGCGCCAGCCAGCTGTACGCGCACCCCATTGGCGCCGGGGACGTGCGCGGCAACCCGGACCTGAAACCCCAGACCGCGCACACCGTGGAGGCGGCAGCGGGAACCAGTCTCCCCGACGAGCGCGGTGAGATCTCGGTCAACCTCTTTGCCACCAACATCAGCGGTCGCGTGGAGTTCCGGCAGAGCGGGTTGTTCCAGCGGGCCACCAACGTCGTCACGGAGCTGGTGGTGGGCGGGGAGCTTGCCAGCCGGGTGGTGCTGGCGCGGCCGCTCCACCTGCGGTTCATGACGGGACTGGCGCGGACGGTGTGGCAGAAGAGCGAGGAGAACGGCCCCGTGGGCGGCCCGCTTGCCACGACGGTGACCAACCAGCTCTTCCCGCCGCTGCAGTGCCACCTCATCCTGGACTACCACGTCTTCATCTTGAGTCTTCGCTCGTCGCTGGAGGTCTCGTACATCAGCGACCGTGACGCGTCGCAGTCCAATGCCCTGGAAAAGGGCGCGCCGTACCGGCTCCCGGGGTACGCGTACACGGGGGCCTCGCTCTCCTGGGCTCGCAAGCTGTTTGGAGACCGGGAAACGCGCGTGGCCGCGCGGTTCAGCAACGTCTTGAATCGACGGTGGTCGGAGCCTGGTTTTGCCGGTGCGGATGTGCCGGCGGTGGGCGCCCAAGCCGTCTTCACACTCTCCCAGGCCCTCTAGCTCGAAGGTCCTGGCGGGGGCGCCTGGCCCCCAGAAGGAAGGTCACCCATGCCGTACTCCGCGCCAACCTGGCTCCTCACCGTGGGATGCTTGCTGTTGTCCGGCACTGCCGGCGCGGCGCGCCAGTCCGACGCCCCCGCCGCCCCAGCCACCGGCGCCGGAGCGGCCCCTGAAACACCGGCTCCCGTCGTGGAGACGCCACCCGCGGCCCCCACGCCGCCCGCGGCCCCCACGCCGCCCGCGGCGGCCCCAGGCGGGGTGCTGGAGGTGACGTCGGATCCTCCCGGACTGCCCGTCACCCTCGACGGCGTGCCGGTGGGGGTCACGCCCCTGCGCCAGGCGGGCGTGGCGCCGGGTGAGCACCAGGTCCAGGTTGGCGCCGCCCTGCCCCAGGCCGTCCGCGTGACGGAGGGAACCGTGGTGGTGCATGTGCTGGCGCCGGCCGCGCCACCCGCTCCCGTCGTGCCGGAGCCTGCCGCCGAGGGCAAAGGCGCGGCCACGGGACGGGCGCTCAAGGAGCTTGGCACGGCGCTCATCTCGGAGCCGCCGTGGGTGGGCTTCGTGGTGGCGGCTGCGGTGGGCGCGTTCCTGGTCTCGGCCCTCCTGTGGACCAGCACGCCCCGGGAAATCCCGTTCGGTGACCGCTTGCCCACCGCCATCAGCGACCAGCAATGGCAGAACGCCCGGTTCATCAGCCTCGGGGTTGCCGGCGTCCTCGGCGCCATTGCCGTGGTGCTCCTGCTCATCCCCGCCACGCCCTTCGCCAAGATCGGCGCGGTGGTGGAAGCCCTGACCGGTTGATCGTGGATGCGGCGTTGCGGACCCGTCTCCGACGTCATCGACGAGGGCCGCAGCAGTTCCCGGTGGGTTGGGGCTCGGTGACGACGGAAAATCGGTACTGGGGAAGGGGGGCGAGCGTGCAGAACGGCATGAACGTGGGGGTTAGGTGTTCGAGGGCATCGGACCGAATTGGCCAACTTGTTCTGACGCAGCCCCTGACACCTGCGAAGTGATGGCCCTGGGCCGCGGATACGCAGACAAGAATGGCTGCGCCACGGTCCATTGAGACCGCTTCGACAACCATGCCCGGGGGGTCACGATATCGACGGCCCAATCCTCGTGGCGCAGCCATTCTTGTCTGCGTTTCCGCGGCCAAGGGCCATCACTTCCCCGGTCAATCTGCATGGAACCGCCGTCACGGTGACTCCGTCTCACGAGGCAGCCTGCCCCCTCGCTGGGTGTGACGGTTGCGATTCCGCGAGACGGTTGGCAAGGATGCGCGCCATGCGCTCCCTGCGACTTGCGACCGTCTCCCCCCTGCTCCTGGCCCTCGCGTGCACCTCCCAACCCACGGCCTCCGACGAGGACGCGGGCACCGGGGGGACGGGCAGCGGTCGGGATGGCGGCGGGTTGCAGCGCGCCGACGGAGGCTCCACCGGTACCGACGGCGGTCCCACCGGTACCGACGGAGGCAACAACGTTTCTGACGCCGGCAGCGAGACCTCCGACGACGCCGGGACCGGCGAGCTCTTTCCCGACGGAGGCGCCTGCAACTTCGCCAACCGCGGTGATCCCGACCGTGACCGCGTGGTGCTGCTTGGGCATCCGTTCACGGAGGAGCCCGGCGTCGACGGAACGGAAATCAGCGGCATGACCTTGACCGCGGCCGGCACGCTGACCATCGACGGCGTGCGTGTCGACGTGGGGACGCGGCCAGCGCGCATCACGTTCGTGCCCAGCGGTGCGGTGGCCCTGGTGCTGGGCGAGGATGGGACGCTGGTCTCCGTGGAAGTGAAGAGCGCGCAGGAGCTGACGGTGATGGACCGGGTGACGTTGCCCTCGGCCGGGTACGGGGACCTCGTCGTCGCGCCGGATGGGGCCACGTTCTACGCGGTGGGCAGCAACGTGGCGGAGACCAGCGGCATCTCCACGGTGACTGTGGGCTGCGAGGGTCAGCTCACCGTGCACGAGGACGCGTTCTTCAACCTCCGTCTCACGGACTCGCTCGCGCTCACCGCCGACGGGACGCGTGGCTACGTGCTGGGCGGCCAGGCCGTGTTCGAGCCGGTGGACGACAACGACGTGCGCCTGCTGCGTCGCAAGGAGACGGGCTGGGAGCAGGTGGCGGCCTTTGACGTGTTCACCGACTTCATCGACACGCTGCGCCTCGCCCTCTCCCCCGACGGGAGCACGCTGGTCATCCCCAACGGGTCCGCATTCTCTTCTGAAGGTGGACAGGTCTCCGTGTTGACCGCGAGTGGCGAAACACTCACGGAGTCGGTGCGCCTGACGAACCTGCCGGACGCGCGGGAGGCCCTCTTCTCCGCCGACGGACAGACCGCGCTGGTGTCCCTGCTGCAGCCCGGCAAGGTGGTGGCGCTGTCCAATCCCGGCACGGGCTGGGCCGTTTCCCAGACGGTGACCGGCGTGGGGCTGGCGGAGCAGATGGCCATTGTCCGTCGTGGCGCGCTGAACGGTCGGGTGCTGGTGCCCTCCATCGACCCCAACGGCGGGCCCAATGTGGTGAGCCTGCAGATCACCGGACCGGGCCAGGTGGAAGACCTGGGTCAGGTGGAGCTGGGCAGCGGCAGCGAGCAGATTGTGGTGCCCATTGCCGTGATGGAATGAAGTCTCACGCCGGAGAGCGGGCGCGCGGTTTGGCCGAAGCGGGGCCCGTCGCAGTCTCGTCTCCGTCGGAGAACTGCGCGGACTTCTTCTCCGACCTGCGCTTCTGCAGCGGCACGTACTCCTTGCGGAAATACTCCAGGAACGCGTCCAGCACGCGACCGTCGAACTGCGTGTCGCGCCCCTGCTCCATCAGGCCCACCACCTCCTTGAGCGGCATGGGCTCGCGGTAGTGGCGCTTCACGGTGAGCGCATCAAAGAAGTCCGCCACGGCAATGATGCGCCCGCCCAGCGGAATCTCGTCGCCCTTCCAGCCAAAGGGATAGCCCTTCCCGTCGGGACGCTCGTGGTGCGAGGCGGCGATGCGCGGGAGGTCCGCCATGTCGTCGGAGAAATTGATCTTGGAGAGGATCTTGTAGGTGTGACCGGGGTGCTCCTTGATGTGCTCGTACTCCTCGTCGGTCAGCTTGCCGGGCTTGCACAGGATGGCCTCGCGCGTGCCGATCTTGCCGTAGTCATGCAGCAGTCCCGCGTACCAGATGAGTCGACACTCCTCCGGCGGCAGACCCATGTAGCGCGCAATGGCCTGCGAATACTTGGCCACGCGGCTGGAGTGGCCGGCGGTGATCTCGTCGCGGGCGTCAATGGAGAAGGCCAGCGTGCGAATCATGGACTCGAACGTCTTGCGCTGCTCCTCGAGGAGATGGAGGTTCTCCAAGGCCATCCCCGCCTGGCGACAGACCGCGAGCAGGAACTCCAGGTCGTCATGCTCAAAGCCCTTCCGGGCCATGGTGCAGTCCAGGTAGCAGACGCCCCACACGTTGTTCTGCGACGAGAGCGGGGCACAAATCACACTGCGTACCGCTTGCATCATCAGGGATTTCCCGTCGGAGAAACGGTCATCCAGGGCGGCGTCCATGCTGAGCACCGCCACGTTCTCGCCGAGCACGCGGCCCGTCACCGTGCGGGAGGGAACAAAGCTCGCCCCGTCGGACGCCGTGCGACACTTGCTGGCCCGCTGCGTGACGTCACCATTCTTGGCCCGACGCAACAGGATGGCGCCGCGGTCTCCCGGCATGGCCTCGAAGATGAGGTCCAGGAGGCGCGTGCACAGCTCGTCCGTCGACGAGACCGAGAGCAGCGCGCTGGTGATCTGGTAGAGCGCCTGCATCCGTCCGGCCAGCGCGCGGTCCGCCTCCGCACCCTGCTTGGTCACCTGCGCGAGCAGCGCGGGGTTGAGGAAGCGTGTGTCCTCGGCGCGCATGACCGTCATGGGGTCATCCGCCGCGTCGGTGGAGATGGCGGTCTGCACGCGGGTGGCCTCACCGCGGAAGGTCAGGATGGGCGCGGGCGCGCGGCCCAGCTGGATGGTGTCCCCCTCGGACAGGATGTGCTCGTGCACCTGCTGGTCATTGACGAAGGTGCCGCCGCTGGAGCCCTTGTCGACGAGGAGATACTCGCCGTCATTGAACAGGATCTCGGCGTGGTAGCGGGAGACGCCTTCACTGCGCGGGAAGGTGACGGTGTTGTCGCGCGCGCGGCCGAGGGTCTGCACGGCGTCCCCCAACGGGATGGCACGACGCGCGCCCCCCTCATCCACCACGTCCAGCCAGGCTCCACTCCCCAGCAACATGGCCGGTGTTTCTAGCACAGCGGCGCGCCCGGACGCGGCATTTGCCCTCTGCCACCGGGGCGACTAAACGCGGCCCGTTTCCCACATTGTCCTTCCCGGAGGCCGCCATGACCGCCCTGCCACGTCCGCTATCCGCCCCGCTTGTTGCCCTGCTTCTCGTCAATTGCTCTCCGCCCGGACCTCCGCAGGAGCAGAAGGAAGGCACCATCACCATCAGCGGTGTGACCGAGGACGGCATCACCGACGCGCCCCTGCCCGACGTGGAAATCTGCGTCCACGAGCGCGACGACATCCCGTGTACCAAGAGCGACCTGGCCGCGAACTTCAGCCTCATCAACGTGCCGCAGAGCTCGGAGATCATGCTGAAGTTCTTCAAGTTCGGCTACTACGAGCACCTGGCCATGTTCACCACCACCACCGAGAATGAGAATTTCCACTACGGTCTCGTCTCCAACGACGGCATGACGTTGATGACCGGCACGGTGGGCGTCTCCATCGACGACAACAAGTCGCAGATCATCTTCGGCACGAACGACCGGAAGGGCGGGGAGCGCGTGGAGGGCGTGAGCGTGTCGATTTCTCCGTCGGTGGAAGACGGACACGGGCCGTTCTACCAGACGGACAACGGCCTGGACGGCGACCTCACCGCCACCACCGCGAAGGGCATTGGCGCGTTCCTGAACCTGGAGCCGGGGGACTACGAGCTGACCTTCACCGCGCCGGGCAAGACCTGCACGCCCCACTTTGCGTGGAAGGGTTCCGGCGACGGAAAGGTGAAGATCCGTCTTGTCGCGGGGCACTCCACGTACGCCAGCGCCATCTGCAACTGACGGTACCGGGCACATCCAAGGAAGTCAGAAGTCAGTCCACGCGGGGCGCGGTGCGCACGTCCGAGTACGCGATCACGCCACAGTCCGCCTGCGCCGCGGTCTCCAGCACCCTGCGCATCTTCTGGACGCCGCCCGTCTCCCGCTCCTCGTACGCGCGACGGAAGACACGGAGGATCTGCTTCACCTGCGCGCGCGACCACCGGAAGTCACGGAAGTAGTCCGCTGCCAGGTCCTGCGCGTTGAGCAGGCGCCACAGGGCGCGCATCTCCTCGAACTCCAGGATGCTCATGCTGGCCACCAGGGCCATTTCCCCGGGATGCCGGGCGGGGCTGCGCGGAATGCCACGGACCGTGTCGGTGACGCGGTAGAAATCCATGGGTCGTCACAGGCCCAGCAGGCCCGCCAACGCGAACAACGGAATCTCCACCATGTCCGACTCCTCCGTGAGCTCGGAGGCCAGCTCCTGGAACGCGCGGTCCAGGATGAACGACTCCAGCAGTCGGGCCACCAGGTGCGGCTCCTGAACCAGGAACGGCGCGCTCCCCGCGGCCCCCAGGTAGCCCCGGATGTACGCGGCGGAGACCCACGCGTGCCACACGTTGACCCACGGCTGCGCCAGCAGGCGGTCCTCCCGACGAACCACCGCCTCGTCGCGCAACACGGACATGGCCGCGTAGTGGAAGCTGCGGACCATGCCCGCCACGTCGCGCAGCGCGGAGCGTTTCCGACGACGCTCACTGGGCGCGCCCACCCTGCCCCCTTCAAAGTCGATGAGGACGTAGTCACGGCCGGTGAAGAGGACCTGCTCCAGGTGGAGGTCACCGTGGATGCGGATGCGTTGGTAGTTGAGCCGCTCGGACAGGAACGGCGCCAGCCCCTTGAGGATGCGCGCCTCCTGCTCCACCAGCGCCTGCGCCAGCGGCTGCACCGTCGTGGGAATGGTCCCCAGGCGTGAGCGCAACAGTCGCAGCGTCTTGCCAATGAGGTTCCGCATGGACTGGTATCGGCTGCGCTGGTCCAGCGCGGTGTAGGGCTCCGGTGAGAAGGCCGGGTCGTCGGTGGGCGCGGAGAGCGCCAGGTGCAGCTCCGCCGTCCGTCGACCGAGCATGGCCGCGGCCTCGGTGTAGGCCCCCACCACCTCGCCCACCGCGGGAGGAATGGGCTCGTTGGAGAGGTGCAGCAGTCCGCCCTCCGGCACGGCGGGGAACGGCTGTTCACGTCCCCGCGAGAGCACGCGCTCGTAGAAACGACCCAGCTCGTCGGTGGCCTGACGCCACGCGGTGCCCTCGTTGGGGATGTAGGACTGCAACAGCGCCAGCGTCATGGGTTCGGTGCGTTGTCGTCGGTATTCAATGGCGCCCATGACCTTGGGGGTCAGCGCGGCGTGGTCTCCCAGCTTGCGCAGGATCTCCAGCTCCGGGCTCGTTCCCTCGGAGAGGAGGCGGTAGACCTTCAGCAGGTAGCGGTCCCCGTACTGGATGGCGGCGTGCGCGTGGGTGGCGCCGATGATGCGCGGCTCCGTGGTGGGAAGCTCCAGCTCCGGCACCGGGTGCGAGGCCACCACCTCCCCCGACCTCCCGCGCGCGCGTGTCTGACGTGCAATCTCCGTCAGCAGCTTGCGCGCCGAGCCCAGGTCCTCCAGCGCGTCAATGAGCAGCGCGTGCGGCGCTCCCTCCAACGTGGCGCCGCGCAGCTTCAACGACGCCAACACGGACTGCATGCCCACCTTCCACTCCGGGAGCGCCGCGAGGGGAAGCTGGTACATCTCCGGGTGACCGGTGCGGTACTCCACGGAGATGAGCAGCACCGCCATGCCACCCAGCGGCGCCGCCTCCACCACGCGAACCGCCGCCACGTCGCGGTCCCGGCCCTGGAACCAGCGACGCGTCTGCAGGAACGCCGGCAGGAGCTCCTCCAGCAGCGTGCGCTCCTCACCCAACGTCACGCTCTCCACGCTGGTGCATTCCACCGTGGGCGGGCTGTAACGCTGCGCGCGCACGTCGACTTCCGCGGGGGTCTCACGCTCCAACGCAAACCAGTAGAACGCGTGACCGCCCAGCGTGAGCAGGTACGGGAGGTCCCCCACGGCGGGAAACTCCGTGTGGCCCATGAGCTCCACGGGACGCACCTGCTTGAACTTGGAGAGGTCCAGCTCCACGAACTGCACGAAGCGCGAGAGGTTGGCGACGACGAGAATGGCCTCATCCTGGTACTGGCGCACAAAGGCCAGCACGGATGGATTGGCCGGATGCAGGAACTCAATGGTGCCGCGACCGAACGCCTTGAAGCGCTTGCGCAGGGCCACCAGGCGCTTGGTCCACCAGAGCAGGGAGTTGGAGTTGCCCTGCTGCGCCTCAACGTTGATGGCCTCGTAGTGGTACTCCGGGTCAATGATGATGGGCAGGATGAGTCGCTGCGGGTTGGCGCGGGAGAACCCGGCGTTGCGGTCCGCGCTCCACTGCATGGGCGTGCGCACCCCGTTGCGGTCGCCCAGGAAGAAGTTGTCGCCCATGCCAATCTCGTCGCCGTAGTAGAGGACCGGCGTGCCGGGCAGGGAGAGCAGCAGGCCGTTGAGCAGCTCCATCTTCCGACGGTCATTGCCCACCAGCGGCGCCAGTCGGCGACGGATGCCCAGGTTGATGCGCATGGACGTCTCGTGCGCGTAGGCCCGGTACATGTAGTCGCGCTCCTCGTCGGTCACCATCTCCAGCGTGAGCTCGTCGTGGTTGCGCAGGAAGAGCGCCCACTGGCCCGAGGGCGGGAGCTGCGGCGTCTGCTCCAGGATGTCGATGATGGGGAAGCGGTCCTCCTGGTGGATGGCCATGAACATCCGCGGCATGATCGGGAAGTGGAAGTTCATGTGGCACTCGTCGTCGTTGCCGAAGTAGGCGGCAGCGTCCTCGGGCCACTGGTTGGCTTCCGCCAGCAACATCCGGCTCTGGAACTTGCTGTCCACGTGCTTGCGCAGCTTGCGGATGAACTCGTGCGTCTGCGGGAGGTTCTCGCAGTTGGTGCCCTCCGCCTCATACAGGTACGGCACCGCGTCCAGGCGCACGCCGTCCACACCCATGCCAAACCAGAAATCCACGACGTCAAACAGCGCCTTGTGCACGTCGGGATTCTCGAAGTTGAGGTCCGGCTGGTGGGCGTAGAAGCGGTGCCAGAAGTAGGCGCGCGCCACGCGGTCGAAGGCCCAGTTGGACGGCTCGAAGTCCTTGAAGATGATGCGTGCGTCCTTGTAGCGCTCGGGGGAGTCGCTCCAGACGTAGAAGTTCCGCTCGGAGGAGCCCGGCGGGGCGCGGCGTGCGCGTTTGAACCAGGGGTGCTCGTCGGAGGTGTGGTTGAGGACCAGCTCCGTGATGATGCGCAGGCCGCGGCGGTGCGCCTCCTTCAGCAGCGTCTGGAAGTCCGCCAGCGTGCCCACCTCGGGATGCACGTCGGTGTAGTCGGAGATGTCGTAGCCGTCGTCGCGCAGCGGGGAGGGATAGAACGGCAGGAGCCACAGCGCGGTCACGCCCAGGTCCTGCAGGTAGTCCAGCTTCTCGGTGACGCCGGCAATGTCGCCCACGCCGTCGCCGTTGCTGTCGTAGTACGAGCGGATGCGCAGCTCGTAGACGATGGCGTCCTTGTACCAGTGGGGGTCGTTCCACTCGCCGCGGGCGGGGTTGCCCAGGATGGACTTGCGCTTCATGTCTCAGATCCGGTCGTAGGTGGCGGTGGTGAGGCGCAGCGCTTCAGCCAGGGCGTCCGTGGTGCTGTTGGCATCCATGCGCCATTCCCAGTTCCCTTCCGCCACGCCGGGGAGGTTCATCCGTGCTTCCGTACCCAGGCCCAGGACGTCCTGCATGGGAAAGATGGCCGTGGCGGCCACGCTGGCCATGGCGGTGCGAATCATGTCCCAGTGGATGCGTCTTCCGTCGGAACCGATGTACCGCAGGCACGCCTGGCGTTCCTTCTCCGTCTGCTCCGGGCTGCGCGTGCCGCTCCCGCCCACGTCGTGGAACCAGCCCACGGTGGTGTCATTGTCGTGGGTGCCGGTGTAGACCACGGCGCGACGCGGATAGTTGTGCGGCTTGAAGTCGGGCGCGGACGGGTCGGTGCCAAAGGCGAACTGCAGGATCTTGATGCCGGGGAGATGGAACCGGTCACGCAGTGCCTTGACCGCGGGCGTGACGGCGCCCAGGTCCTCCGCAATGAGCGGGAGGGTGCCCAGCTCGTCGCGCACGGCGCGGAAGAACGGCGCACCGGGGCCCTTCATCCAGCGACCGCGCACCGCGGTGGGCTCGTCGGCGGGAATCTCCCAGTAGCGCGTGAAGCCGATGAAGTGGTCCAGCCGCACGGCGTCAAAGCGGTGCAACGTGATGCGGAAGCGTTCAATCCACCACGCGTAACCCTGCGCGCGCAGGTGCTTCCAGCGGTAGAGCGGATTGCCCCAGCGTTGACCGGTGGCGCTGAAGTAGTCGGGCGGAACGCCGGCCACCACGGTGGGACTTCCGTCGGGGCCCAGGCGGAAGAGGTCGCGGTGCTGCCAGACATCCGCGCTGTCATGCGCCACGAAGATGGGGATGTCCCCCACCAGGCCCACGCCGCGGGAGGTGCAGTGACGACGGAGCCGTTCCCACTGCCGCGCGAAAATCCACTGCTCGAACTCGCGGAACAGGATGTCCTCGGCCATGGCGGTGCGCGCGCGGGCCAGGGCGGCGGGATCGCGGTCGCGCAGCTCGGCGGGCCACAGCGTCCATTGGACCTCACGCTGGGAGGCCTTCACGGCGCGGTACAGCGCGTAGTCAGGGAGCCAGTGCGCGTTGGCCACGCGAAATGTCTCGAAGTCCTTGCGCGTCGAGGCGGATTGCTGGCTTAGGGCGCCATAGGCGCGGTGCAGGAGCTCGGACTTGACGCGGTTGGCCACGGGGTAGCCTACGCGGGTCGTGACCGGAGGGGCCGCGGACTGCACCTCGGACGACGTCAGGAAGCCGTCCTCCGCCAGGTCCTCCATGCTGATGAGCAGCGGGTTTCCGGCCAACGCGGATAGCGCGCTGTAGGGGGAATTGCCGTAGCCCACCGGTCCCACGGGCAGCATCTGCCACCACCGCTGCCCGGCCCGTTGCAGCCAGTCCACGAACGCGCGAGCGCTGGGCCCGATGTCGCCGCAGCCCAGGCCACCGGGGAGGCTCGTCGGGTGGAGGAGGATTCCGCTGGATCGGACACCGAGCTTGACGACGCCCACGCCGAGGCCTCGAGGGGATGAAGGGTGCTGCCGGTTCTACCAGAGTGGGCGGGAAATGACCGTGTCATGAGGGGCGGGAAGACCCCCTTGGCTCCCGGTCAATCAGGTTGGGGGCGGCTCTCCTGCAACCTCGCTCTTGGCTTCCCGCCAATGAGCACGGGCGCGGCTCTTTTGCGGTTCCCGTTGAAGGCGGTTACACCGCCGCTACGCCGTCACCAATTCTCTCGGCCACACGCGGTACGGCACCACCGGCTTCTCCTTCCCCTTCACCTTGATGGGCTCCAGCGCCTGCCGCGTGACGTCGGACGGCAGCAGCTCCGCGGTCCGCTCGCTGATCCACACCTCTCCCCCGCCCGCCTGCCCGGTCAACCGCGACGAGAGATTCACGGTATCCCCAATCACCGTGTACTCCATCTGTCGCGTGCTCCCGATGTTGCCGCACACCATGGGCCCGGTGGCCACGCCCACGCCCACACGCAGCGCGCCAATCTCCGGGAACGCGCCGCTCTCATTGAGCTCACGCACCACGCGCTGCAGCCCAATGGCGCAACGCACGGCCCGCTCGGCGTGGTCGGGCTGGTCAATCGGCGCGTTGAAGACCACCACCACGGCGTCACCAATGAACTTGTTGAGGTACCCGTCGTGCTCCTCGACGAGCGCCACCACCCGCTCGAAGTAGCGGTTGAGGATCTCCACCATCCGCTCCGGTGAAAGCTGCTCGCTCATGGACGTGAAACCGCGGATGTCGGCGAAGAACACCGTGGCCTCGCGCTTGCTCGGCGGGATGAGCGCTTCCCCGTGCTGCGACTTGATGCGCTGGAGCACCTTGGTGCTGACGTACTTGCCGAACGCACGCTCCATCTTCTCCGCCTGCACCAGCGCGTCCACCATGCCGTTGAAGCTGCGTGAGACCTGGATGAAGTCCGTGCTCCCTGCTTCCTCCACGTGCACGTCGCGGTTGCCGGTGGCCACCTGTTGCATGGCCGCCGAGAGCGGATGGATGCGGTCCATCACGGCCTCCGCCAGCTTCCCGCACGCGCTCATGATCGGCGGAATGGCAAACAGGCCCGCCAACACCATGAGGATCGTCATGAGCATGAGCGGCTCCTCGGCGATGAAACCAATGGCGTCGCGGTCATGTTCGTCGACGTTGTTCAACGAGATGTCGAGGTCCATTCCCAACACGTGCTGCGACTGACCCGAGGTGATGGCCTCGACGAGTCCCTGCGCCCCCACCGCCACCACGCCGGAGGCCGCCAACGCCACCAGGAGCAGGAGCAGCACCGCCACGACGACACGCGTCCGGAAATCCCGCACCACCAGGCTCACGCCCGCGTCGATGAGGATGATCAACGCCGTCCCGAACGCGGCGCCCGCCAACCACATCCCAAAGACGATGGAAGCGCCCGGAACCCAGTCCTCCCCGTCGACAAGACCCGCCAACCAACCCACCAGGAGCCCGCCGATGAGTGCCACGAAGATCGCCGCCAGCGCCACCGCCGCGGAGGCCACCAGGCGCACCAGCGCGGGCCGACCCGCGTAGCGGAGGAACACGGCCTCCTCCAACCACGCCGCCAGGAAGCAGCCCGCGCCCATGGCCGCCACCACGGAAGCCACCGCCAACGCCTCCAGAACGTCGCTGCCGGTCCGCGCATCCAGCGCGCTCATCAACGTCGCCACGCCGAACACCGCCAGGGTCCAGCGCGGGAACGCCGGGCGTGGCCGCACGTCAGGAGTGAGGATGCGGATGGGCCGTCCGTCGGCGGCGGTGGCGTGAGCGCTCATGGTCCCCCTCCGTCGTCAGAAAGCTTCCAGCGGCATGGTGGTGAAGCTGGTCTCCTCGCGCTTGAGCAGCGTGGCCAGCGTGTACACGCGCGGGAGCTGGTGATGGAACCAGTAGTCCGCGGCGCGCAGCTTGCCCTCGTAGAACGCGCGGTCGTGCTCCGGCGCCTTGGGCAGCGCACGCTCCGCCACCGTGGCCATGCGCAGCCACAACCACGCCACAATGGCCTGCCCGGCCAGCTCCAGGTGCGCCACGCTGTTCTGCATGGCCGCGTCAATGTCGCCACCCGCGGCGCGACCACCCAGCACCGTCAGCGCCTCCACCCACGCGTCGAGGGCGGCCTTCAGCTCGTCGGCAAGCTCGGCGGTGCGTGGCGTCTCCTTGGCGGCCGCCATGTCCTTCTCCATCACCTCCACCAGCGCGCGCATGGACTGCCCGCCGTCCATCAACACCTTGCGACCCAGCAGGTCCATGCTCTGGATGCCCGTGGTCCCCTCGTGGATGGTGTTGAGCTTCTGGTCACGCAGGTAGCTCTCCGGCAGGAACTCCGACGTGTAGCCGTATCCACCCAGCACCTGCACCGCGAGCGCATTGGCCTCGAAGCCCTTTTCCGACGGGAACGTCTTCGCCACCGGCGTCAGCAGGTCCAGCATCTGGCGCGCGCTGGAGCGCTCCTCCTCGTTCTCACTGGCCTCCATCAGGTCCGCGTAGCGCGCGCACGTCAGCAGCAACATGAGCGAACCCTCGACGATGGCCTTCTGCGCCAGCAGCATCCGGCGCACGTCCGCGTGCTGGATGATGGGGATCTGCGGCGTGGTGGCGTCGCGGTTGGTGAGGGCACGGCCTTGCGGACGGTCGCGCGCGTACTGCAGCGCCTCGTGGTACGCCGCCGACGCCACCGCCATGGCACCCACGCCCACCATGAGGCGCGCCTCGTTCATCATCTGGAACATGCAGCGCAGGCCCTGGTTGGCCGGGCCCACCAACCATCCGCGACAATCCCCACGGTCGCCCATCTGCAGCGCAATGGACGGCAGGCCCTTCCAGCCCAGCTTGTGGAACGTTCCGCTGGGACCGCAGTCGTTCTCGACGAGCTTTCCGTCCTCCACCCGCAGCCGCGGCACGCAAAACAGCGAGACGCCCTTGGTCCCCGCCGGCGCCCCGTCCATCCGCGCCAGCACCATGTGGACGATGTTCTCGCTGAACGTGTTGTCGCCGCCGGAGATGAACACCTTGGAGCCACGGATGAGGTAGCTCCCGTCGGGGCGAGGCGTGGCGGTGGTGCGCACGTCGGCCAGGCTGCTGCCCGCGTGCGGCTCGGTGAGCGCCATGGTGCCGGTCCACTTCCCGGCGTACATCGGCTCCATGTACGTGCGCTTCAGCTCGTCGGAGCCAAAGCTCTCCAGCAGGTGCGCCGCGCCGGTGGTGAGGCCGGCAAAGCCGTACGCGGAGCCATTGCCCGCCGCCAGGTACGCAATCATGGCCAACGCGGCGGCGTGGGGCAGCTCCATCCCGCCCACCGTCGAGGGACGCGAGGCGGAGAGGAATCCCGCCTCCGCCATCTGCGCATAGACCTCCTTCATGGCGGGATGCGTGTGCACGCGCCCGTCGCGGTAGAGCGCGGGGTCCAGGTCCATGGCGCGGTACAACGGGAAGAGCCGCTCCCGTGCCAGCTTGCGTGCCGTCTGCAGCGACATCTCCAGCGTCTCCCTCGAGTGACCGGAGTAACGCGGAAGCTTCAGCAGGTCGGTGATGGACAGGCACTCGTGGAGGATGAAGTCCACGGTCCGGTCGTCGATGAGGGGGTTGGCCATGGGATGCTCCTGCGACGCACACGTTGCGCGCCGCGTGGTTCTGACGCCGCCGCGACCATTCCACGAGCCTTGACACAAGGTCCACTTGGGTCTGATGTGCCCGCCTCCATGGTCCAACTCCAGACCCACGCCCCAAGCCTGCGACCAAGGCCCTCCTGGCTCGACGCCAACGCCGCCATCCTGGTGGGCTTCGCCCTCTTCGTCTGCTGGTGGTTCCGCTTCTACTTGACGTCGGAGCCCGTGGCGGCGGTGGACATTCCCGGTCACGTGGCGGCCATGAACGGGTTCCGCCTCCTGGGCTGGAAGGCCATCTTCTCGTTCTATGACCTGACCTCGTTCACGGGATATCCCGCGTTCCAGTTCTACGCGTTCCTCCCGCACTGGGCGTGCGCGCTGGTCTCGTTGCCGGTGACGTTCTTCGCCGTGGACCCGTTGCGGCTCACGGCCCACGTCATGCTCGTGCTGGCCGCGGCCACGCTGCCCCTCTCGGTGCTCTACGCGGTGACGCCGCTGGCGCGGGAGCTGTTCGAGGACAAGCCGGAGGTGCTCCGTCGGAACCGCTGGGTGCTGACGGCGTCCGCGTGCACGTTCTCGTTCTGGTACCTGAACCACGATCACCAGTGGTACGGCATTGGCGCCGCCGGCGTCATGAACGTGGGCCTCTTCAGTCAGGCCTTCGGCTGGCACTTCATGCTGCTGCACTTTGGCGCGCTGGTGCGGCTCATCCAGACGGGCGAGCGCAAGTACCTGCGTGCCACCGCGGCCTTCATCGCGCTGCTCTTCATCACCCACACCATGACGGCGGTGTTCTCGGGCTGGCTGGTGTTCATGAGCCTGATGTGGTTCCAGGACCGTCGTGGCGCGCTGCTCAAGGCGCACATCATGGGCTTCTGCCTGGCCGCGTTCTGGCTGGTTCCCATGGCGGCGTTCCTGGGCAGCTACACGCTCGTGGACATCCACCGCCCCACCGGCGACTTCCTGGAGATCTTCCTCCGCTACCCGTTCCACGCGTTGGCGCGCTCGCTGCTGAGCTGGCTGCACGGCAAGTTCGAGCCGCTGAACCCCACGGAGATGCTCATCATCTTCCTGCTGGTGGTGATGGCGGGAAGCCGTCAGATGCGTCGCGCCAGGACCACGTTGGCGTTCCTGGTCTTCACCGTCGTGGGCCTGGTGATCCTGACCAGCGGCTTCATTGCCTCCAGCGTGCCCATGGGGTTCCACTACTACCGCTTCATCGCGTACCTGTTCCTCTTCCTCACCACGCTCATCACCGTGGCGCCGCTGCTGTTGGTGCGCACCGCCGACGAGGTGGGGGACATCATCCCGTGGGACCGCATCACCGCGCCGCTGCTGGGCGCTGCGTTGGCCGGTTGTTTCGTCGTCACCGCGGGACTGCCGCACTACGAGCGGGACAAGACCATCAAGAACAGCACGTGGGACCACCTCAAGAATGAGCGCGCGGTGTTGGAGTGGTTCAAGGCGCAACCGCAGAAGGGCCGCGTGTGGCTGGAGTACTTCAGCAACTATGACAAGTACCCCTGGCTCAGCGCGCACGTGATCAGCTCACGCATGCTTCGTGAGACGGGATTCGAGCCCATCAACGGCCTCTTCGTGCAGGCCTCGCTGGCGTACTCGTTCCCCACCGGGGCCATGCAGCAGCTCAAGGCCAACACCTACGTGGGTCCCCTGCTCTACCCCGCGCACGCCGACACCACCGACGACTTCAAGGTCCAGCAGCTCAAGGAGTTCGGCGTCACCCACGTGGTGCTGGGCGGCGACGAGCCCGTCAAGAAGCTGCAGCCGCACGCGCTGGGTGAGCCGGTGGTGATTGGACCGTACAAGATCCTGAAGCTGCTGCCCGACCCCGTCCCTCCCGTGCGCCCGGTGCAGAAGAACGTGGCGGCGTACATGGACCTGCGCGGCACCGTGCCGTTCAAGTTCATGGAGCTCTTCTTCTTTGCCAAGCAGCAACTGTGGGCCGGATGGGAGTTGTTGGACCTCCCGCGCGGGAGGCAGCCGCCGCCGCAGACGCAGCTCATCATCCTCAATGGCGACGAGGGCAAGGTGGCCTCGGTGCGTCGTGACCTGGAGGAGGACTTCAAGGCCAGGGGCTTGCCGGTGCCGCGCTTTGTCACCCTGGACTTCGTGCAGCGCTACACCACCAAGCACTACAGCGTGCAGTACCAGCACAACCCGGAGCTGGACGACTTCAACGACTTCGTGAAGTACGTCACCGACACGAAGCTGGTCTCCGCGATTGGCGCAGGTGGACAGAGCAGTGGCCTGACACAGGCTGCCGCGCTGACGTGGGCCGCGGATCACCAGTCCTTCGACGTCACGTCCCTGCAGCCCGGCACGTTGTACCGGGTTGATTACACGTACTTCCCGTACTGGCATTCCTCCGACGGAGACCTCTACCGCGGCTCGGCGGAGCGGATGTTCTTCCTGCCGCGCCAGGCCAACGCTTCGTTCACGTACACGCGGCTGCGGTCCGGCTCCACGTACCTGGGTTGGGCGCTGACGTTCCTGGCGCTGTGGCGCTGGCGCAAGCGCGAGGTGTCATGAAGCGCGCGGGGCGCGTGGCCATCCTGGCTCCCCACAACGATCCGCAGGCCCTTGCGGTGCAAGGCGAAGTCCGGCGGCTCGGCGAGAACGCGGAGATCGTCGACGTGGGTGGCCTCATCCACGGGGCTCCGTGGTCCACCAGCGTGCGCGCCGGGAAGGCCGTGACGACGTTGGACCGTCACAGGCTGGACTCGCTGCGCGCGGTCTATGTGCGCCAGGTTCCGGGTCCGTTTCCGCCGCTGGGACGGAATGCGCGCGGAAGGCAGGTGGTGCTGAGCGGCTGGGTGGCGCCGTTCATGATGGCCAAGGAGCGTGAGGCGGTGGCGCAGGGCCTGTTGATGGAGCTGCACGCGCGCGGCGTGGCGCTGCTCAATCCTCCGTCGGGCGGGACCCTGGCGCAGAACAAGCCGTTCCAGCTCATGCGCGCGGCGGCGTTGGGGATCCCCGTTCCCCGCACCCTCATCACCAACGCCCCCGACGAGGCGTACGCGTTCATCCGCGCCGTGCGCCGCGCGATTGCCAAACCCGTCCACGGCGGCGCGCTGACGGTGGCGTTGGACGCGGGCATGCTGCGGAAACGTGATGTGCGGCAGCAGCTGGGGCGCATTCGCTCCGCGCCGGTCATCCTGCAGGAGCGCGTGGACGGCGACGACGTGCGGGTGATGCTCCTCGACGGACGCGTGATCTCGTCGCTGGCGGTGCGCCTTCCCGAGGGGCCGGTGCTCGATTTCCGCGGCAGCGAGGCCTACCAGGGCGGGAAGGCCACCTATGAGCGCGTGACACTCCCTGCTGCTGTGCAGAGACAGGCCGCGCGCTGGGCCAGGGAATGCGGCCTCATCTTCGCCGGCCTCGACGCGAAACGGACGGCGCGAGGGAAGATGGTGTTCCTGGAATGCAATTCGAGTCCCATCTACCTGGACGGTGAGCTCAAGAGCGGGGATGCCATCAGCGCGGCGGTGGCACGTTGGTTGGTGAACCGCGCAACGTGACCGGCCCCCGGCCATCTCCCGTGGCCCGGTGTGGCGTCGTAGAGGGCGCGGATGGCGCTGGCTTGGCGTCCTCGCTTCAGGTGCGCGGGAACGCGCGCTTACTGTCGCGCCACGTCGCGCTTCTCCGTCGACGATGGTGCCTCGGCCTACTTCCACGATCGCTTCATGGGGTTCCGCTGCGCGCGCTGACGCGGAATGCCCGGCCCCGCTGCGCTGGTTCACCGGGCGGAACACACACCGGAGCCGCCCGTAATGACCTCGAGATTCCCCAGAAGTGCCACGAAGTTGCCACAAGGGACCTGGCAGCGCGCGTATGACCTTGGTTTTGCGCTGCTGGGCTATCAGGTGTTCTCGGGCTGCTTCCTCGTCGGGGCGGGCGCCATCCGTGCCGATGATTGCGGCCCGGTTGTCTTCCGGCAGGAGCGCGTGGGTCTGGGGCGCCGCATGTTCCGCATCCTCAAGTTCCGCACCATGAAAGCCGTCGTCGGGAAGGGGCGAACGCGCGCCTGGCTTCAACGCCAGCGACGGGCGCAGCGGCGCGTACGGGTGGCGCTGCGCGGGGCGCGGAGGGTGCTCCCATGATTCCCGCGGACCTGCCGTTCAAGACGAAGATCCACCGCCGCTGGCTCCCCCGGGAGATGCGGGAGCCCCCCTCGCTTGCGCGGATTGCTTCGGCGGGACCCATCCATCCCCGTCACGCACTGCTCATCAATCCGTTCTATCCCAAGGATCCCCACGCCAGCTTCGGCAAACACGTGCTCACTCCCACCCTCGCGTTGACGTCGGTGGCGGCGGCCACGCCCGCGCACTGGGAGGTGTCGTACTGGGATGAGAACCTCCTCCGCGGGTCCCCCCCGTGCGATCCGCTGCCGGAGGTGGTGGGAATCAGCGTTCACCTCACGTTTGCGGAGCGCGCGTACGCGCTGGCACGTGCGTATCGCGCGCGTGGCTGCAAAGTGGTCCTGGGCGGGCTGCACGTCCTCTCCTGCCCCGACGAGGCGGCACCGCACGCCGACGCGCTGGCGCTCGGGGACGGCGTGGCCCTGTGGCCCCGCATCCTTGGGGACGTCGAGCGCGGCACGCTCCAAGCCCGCTACCACGCCCACTTCGACTCCCCCTATCGCAACGATCCGGCACCGCGCCGGGATCTGCTCCCACGTCGGCACTTCCTGACGACGACCAGCCTCAATGCGACCCGCGGGTGTCATAACCGGTGTGGCTTCTGTTACCTCGCCACCGACGGCCTGCGCATGCCGTACCGCATGCGTGACGTGCAGCAAGTGGTGGACGAGATCGTCGCTGACGGCCAGCCCTACGTGGTGTTCACCGACAACAACCTGGGCTCCAACAAGGAATACCTGCGCCGGCTGTGCGCGGCGTTGCGAATGACCGGGGTCATCTGGAGCGCCGCGGTCACCCTCGACGTCACCGATGATCCCACGCTGGTGCGCGCCATGGCGCTCTCCGGGTGCACCGGGGTGTTCATCGGGCTGGAGTCGCTGTCCGACGAGAACATCCGGGATGCGCGGAAGAAGTCACCGCGCACGGAGGACTACGCGCGCCGGGTGCGGATGCTCCACGACAACGGAATCCAGGTGAACGGCAGCTTCGTGCTTGGCTTTGACCACGACCGGCGCGACGTGTTCGCCACCACGGCGCAGTGGGTGGAGGAGACGCGGCTGGAGTGCGCCACATTCCACATCCTGACGCCGTATCCCGGCACCCCGCTGTTCCGGCAGATGGAGGCGGAGGGCCGGCTGCTGCACCGGGATTACACGCGGTATGACACCGCCCACGTGGTGTTCCGCCCGCGCCACATGTCTCCCGACGAGCTCGCCCATGGCTACGCCTGGCTCTACCAGCGCCTGTTCTCCCACGCGTCCATCTGGAGACGCCGTCCTGACGACGTCAAAGCGGTGCTGCCGTATCTTGGCATGAGCTACCTCTACAAGCGCTCCAACCTCTGCTGGCACCTGCTCATCCGCGCGGAGCTTACCCATGCCGTCTGGTCGCCGCTGGTGGAGTGGACCCGCCGCCGGCACCTCCGCTTCCGGAGCGAGCTCGAGGCACAGCCGCTCTCCCCACCGCTGGCACCGTCGTCATCCGAGGGCGCGAGACGGGGAGGCCTCGCCGTGATTTCGCCGGGCGTGTGAGCGCCCTTTCACGGCGGCACGCCGTTCGTCCGCTCCCGCGCCATGAGCATCGTCGAGGACTTTGTCCCTCCCGAGGTTTTCAAGACCCTGCACGGCCGCCGCCCGGACAACGAAATCAACGAGGTAGGAGTCCCGAGATTCAGCTTGGCTTGTGGCTGGCGTCGCGGTCCATGACGCGGAGCGCCCCAAATTTTCCCCCGGCCTCGCTTCCTCCCCTTCAAGCAATCAGAGCTCCTCGGCGAGCCCCACGATGATGCCTTCTGGCCCGCGGAGGTAGGCCAGCCGATACGCGTCCCCGTACTGCATTTCGCCAATCAGCTCGGCACCGTGGGCGCGCATGCGCGCAACGACCTCGTCGATGTCATGAACGGCGAACATGACGCGACGAAGCCCCAGCGCGTTCACCGGCGCGTCCACCGGCCCAAACCTGATCGCGTTCGGCGTGTGGAACTTGTCCAACTCAATGCCACCGTGACCATCCGGAGGCCGCAACATCGCCAGGGTGGCCCGAACATCCTTGAGCCCGATCAGGCCGCCGACCAAAGGCCCTTCGACCGTGGTTTCGCCCTCGAGCGTCAGGCCCAGTTCGATGAAGAACGCCTTCACGGCTTCGAGATCGTCAACGACGATGAGAACGTTGTCCATTCTCGGCAGCTTAGACTTCGCTCCACGTTCCTGGCGCGTTGTCCGTCTCGTCGAGGATTTGGCCGTCTTTCTCGTCGTGCTCTTCGGCTTACTGGGCCCAGCCTTCTTGCCCGACGTTCTCATGAGCTTTTGCCGGCCCTGCTTTGTGCCGGCGGAGTAATGCTTCGCCTTCTTGGACTTCTTGGATGCCATCGGACGTCCTCCTGGATTTGCGTGACGCTATCAGAGTTCGCCGATGAGCTGTGCGAGCGTCGAAGGACGAGACACCGTCGGATTTCAAGATGAAATGCTCCTGGGCACGACGACACTCGTGGCGACTCTCGGTGCCGGCCTCGAGCGGGAGCGCGTGGACGGCGACGACGTGCGGGTGACGCTCCTTGACGGAAGCTCGATCTCGTCGCTGGCCGTGCGCCTTCCCGAGGGGCCGGTGCTCGATGTCCACTGCATCGAGGCCTACCAGGCCTGGCGGGCGACGTATGAGCACGTGACCCTGCCGCTGCCGTGCATAAGCAGGCCGCGCGGAGGGCCGGGGAATCCCGCTCGTCACAGGGCCGAAACCCAGGCTCAGAACATCGGCTCCAGGACCATCCGGCCGTACGCGATGCACGCCATGAGGGAGCCCAGCACGCCGCTGAAGATGATGGAGCCCACCTCGCGGTACTTGGCGTGCACCCAGATGAACACGAGGCTCTCCATCGCCAGGACGGTGGCGGCCAACACCGTGAGCCACAGCTGCCAGTGGAGCGCGGCGGGGACGATGAGCCCGACCGTGCATACGAGTTCGACGATGCCGAGGGCCATCCACGCTTCCCGCGGCAACGCACCGAAGGACGGGACGTCCCCACTTACCTTGTCGAACATGAACACCTTCATGACGCCCGACGCGCTGTACACGAGCGCCGCGAGGACCTGCAGGACCCACAACAGGATGTTCATCGTATGCCTCTTCCGCGGTATCCGCGTCGGCACGTGCAGAAGTGAACGTCAGCGACATCGGGATGCATCCGCCCTCCCTCGAGATGCGCTGGCTCTGTCGATGGTGTCGAACCCATTCAACCGCACCCCACTTCTGGACGGCCGGTTGCGCGCAACTACCTTGGTGCTGCGTGGCAATCCACTCACGAGCTTGAATCGCTCCCGCAGGAAGGCCGTGGCAGGAAGACTGCGACTTGAGCGAGATCGTCTACACCCCCGTCGGCGAGCGTTCGGCCTGGAAAGCGTCACGGAGGTTGGGGTCGACGTCATCGAGATGCACCGGGACACCCGTTCACTGTCGGTGCGGCTTGTGGCCAGCCATTTTGGGGCCTCCAAGGCGGTGGTAGGGTGCGTCCCCTTCCTGACCAATGGTACGTGGGAAACACCAACAACTGAGGTCCCTCCGGGCACGGTCACCTGGACGGAATAAGCGTGAAGGACGCACAGACTCTCATGAGCGAGCCACAGAATTCCTCTCGGATGGATGACGCCTCCTTTGAAGCCCTCCTGGACGCGAGCAGCACCACCGGAGGCGTGAAGGAAGGCGAGATTGCCCACGGAACGGTCACCAGCGTCGGCACGGAATTCGTTGTCGTCACCCTCGGGGACAAGACCGAGGGCCAGGTCCCGGTCAAGGAGTTCCCCTCCGTCAACGGCGTTCCCCAGGTCAAGCCCGGCGACCAGATCGACGTGCTGGTGGAATTCCGGGAGACGGAAACCGGACCGATTCTCCTCTCCAAGGCAAAGGCGGAAGCGCTCAAGGCCTGGGACGACCTCAGCGCGGCGTGTGAGCGGGATGACGTCGTGGAAGGCGTGATTGTGGCGCGCGTCAAGGGTGGGCTCTCCGTGGACGTCGGCGTGAAGGCGTTCCTCCCGGGGAGCCAGGCAACCCTTCGCCCCGCTCACGACCTGGACACGCTGGTTGGCGAAAAGCACAAGTTCAAGGTCATCAAGTTCAACAAGAAGCGCAGCAACATCGTCCTGTCGCGGCGTGTTCTGCTGGAGCGTGAGCGAGAGACCCTGAAGAAGGAGGCGCTCCAGAAGCTGCAGGAAGGCGTGGTGCTCGCGGGCCACGTCAAGACCATCGTGGAGTACGGCGCCTTCATTGACCTCGGCGGCATCGACGGTCTCCTGCACATCACCGACATGAGCTGGGGCCGTGTGAATCACCCGAGTGAGCTGTTGAAGGTCGGGGACGAGGTGAAGGTCAAGGTGCTCAAGTTTGACCGGGCCACCGAGCGCGTTTCCCTGGGCCTCAAGCAGACCCAGGAAGATCCGTGGATCGCGGCGGTTGCCAAGTACACGTCGGGCGCGCGGGTGAAGGGCAAGGTTGTGTCCATCACGGACTTCGGCGCCTTTGTGGAGCTGGAGCCGGGCGTGGAAGGGCTCATCCACATCAGCGAAATGAGCTGGACGCGCCGCGTGAAGCACCCGTCCAAGGTGGCAAGCATTGGTGATGAGGTCGAGACCGTGGTGCTCGACGTCGACAAGACCACCAAGCGCATCTCGCTGGGGATGAAGCAGACGCAGGCCAACCCGTGGACTCAGCTGGCAGACCGTTACCCCGTGGGTACTGTGATCAAGGGTACGGTCCGCAACATCACGGAGTTCGGCCTCTTCGTGGGTATTGAGGAGGGCATCGACGGGCTGGTGCACATTGGTGACCTGAGCTGGACCCAGCGCGTGAAACATCCGAGCGAGCTGCACAACAAGGGCGACGAGGTGGAGGCCGTGGTGCTGAACATCAACGCCGCGGAGGAGCGCATCAGCCTCGGTATCAAGCAGCTGCACGAGGATCCGTGGATGCGGATTGCGCAGGCCTATCCGCGTGGCGCACGCATCAAGGGCAAGGTCCTGAAGATCACGGACTTTGGCGCGTTCATCGAGATTGAGCCGGGCATTGAGGGTTTGTGCCACATCTCGGAGTTTGACGACGCGCGCGTGGAGGATCCGCGCCAGTTCCTCAAGGTTGGTCAGGAAGTGGACGTGATGGTCATCGACGTGGACAGCGAGGAGCGGAGGATTGGTCTCTCCATCAAGGCGCTGAAGGATGCGGAGGAACGCACGGATTACCGCGCCTACCTCAACAGCGGTGAAGGTCGCGCCACGCTGGGTGACATCATGAAGGACAAGGGACGCGGCTGACACCTGACCGCCCCAATCAGGAGTCCTTGAGCTCGTTCCGTCCGTCATGCGTCGTGCATTTCCGGTGAGCGTGCTTGACGCTGAGGTGGCCAGTTGTTGCCGCGTTGGCAGGTTTGGCCTTCCGCGTTCTGGCAACGCGGCGGCCCGTCATGGTGGCCTGGTGGTTCAAGGGCATTCTTCGACCACACCGCCGGCGCCACCCGCCCCATCCCCGAGGAGACCCGACACCCGCATCGCCACCTTTGAGGGTCTTTGAGACGGCGTGTCAGGCGTCGGGTCGGACACGCGGCCTCACAATTGAAGCCCCGGGCCGCGGGCTCTAAGGTGGCCCCATGCGTCTCCCTGCACTGATGCTTCCGCTGCTGGCGCTTGGGCTCACTGTTGCGCAGGACGGCACGGCACCCTTCACGGTGCTGTACGTCAACAACCGCGCAGGTGAGCTCAACCCCTGCGGCTGACCGAAGCATCCGCTTGGCGGTCTTGCCAGGCACGTGAAGTTCATCGAGCAGGAACGAGCTGGCGGGCCCGTGTTGGCGCTGGACGGGGGAGATGCGCTCTTCAAGGAGGTCCCCATCCCGTCGGAGCTCGCGGTCCAGTGGCATGAGAAGGCCGAGATCATTGCCTCCGCCTACGCTCGCGCCCTGGATGCGTTCGTGCCCGGTGAGCTGGACGTGGCGGAAGGCACCGAGGCCTTCGTGGCGCTGGCCCACAAGCACAACCTCCCCGTGATCGCCGCCAACCTCGTGGAAAGCAGCGGCGCGCCAGTGTTCCCCGCGCACGTCGTCAAGCAGGTGGGCGGGGTCCGCGCGCTGGTGGTGGGCGTGGTCTCCCCCAATGGCTGGCCCAAGGACGCGCCCATCAAGGCCACCGACCCCGCCACGGCGCTCAAGGCCGCGGTGGAGCGCGCCCCGGAGCACGACGTGGCCATCCTGGTGGCGCACGCTCCCGTCGAGGAGACCAGTGCCCTGGCGCGCGCGGTGCCGGTGTTCTCCTTTGCCATGTGCAGCCACAGTGGCCAGATGTTCTTCCAGCCGCGCACCATCGAGCTGGGGCCGGGTGGCAAGGTGGAGAGCACGCTGGTGTTCGGCTCCGGCAAGGGCGGCAAGTACGTGAGCAAGCTGCGCGCCGTCATGAAGGGTGGCAATCGCACCTTCGTCGGCGGAGAGAAGCGCTCCGGTCCGCGGTTTGCCCTGGAGACCGCCGAGGAGAAGCTCAAGAAGAATCCCGGCAACTCCACCGCGCGCGCGGAGGCGGACCGCGCCAAGGCCGCGCTGTGGGAGATGGAGCGCAGCTCGTTCGCCGACTACGACCTCGCCGGGATGGAGAAATACCTGCCCGAGGACGCGGACATCGCCAAGCGCGTCACCCAGTACAACGACGTCAACGCCGCGCGTGAGGCGCAGGTGGCCGCGCAGTCTGGCAACGGCAAGGCGGAGGTGGGCAAGCTGCCGCCGGGCGGGCTCTACGTCGGGGCGGTGGTGTGCCAGGCGTGTCACCTGGAGCAGTACAACGCGTGGCAGAAGCAGGACCACAGTCACGCCATGGCGTCGCTGCGCAAGTCCAACCAGCAACTGGACCGCGAGTGCATTGGCTGTCACAGCACTGGGTATAAGCAGCCCGGCGGCTACGCGGACCCCGCGCACATGGGTGGCTTTGCCGAGGTGCAGTGCGAGGCGTGTCACGGACCCGGGCGCATGCACGTGGACCAGGCCGGCGGAAAGGGAACCATCAGCCGCGCCTCCGGACAGGAGACGTGCCTGAAGTGCCACACGCCGGAGGCCACGCCGCAGTTCCGCTACGGACCGGACCGCGAGCGCATCCGCCACTGGAAGGGGAAGTGATGTCGTCGTCGGGTGGCAACCGTCGCAAGTACCAGCGCACCGGCCTGAACCTGGTGGTGCAGCACCGCGTGGATTCCCTGGAGGCTTTCACGCAGGACCGCACCCTCAACGTGAGCCCCGGGGGCATGTTCATGCGCACGGACAAGCCGCGGCCCGTGGGCTCCCAGGTCTACTTCCAGGTCCTCATGCACGACGGCACGAAGCTGCTGGAAGGGCTGGCGCGCGTGGTGCGCGTGGTGGAGGCCAATGAGGCCGGCGTGCCCGCGGGAATGGCGCTGGAGTTCATCAACCTCGACGACGAAAGCCGCGAGCTGCTGCACGACATCATCGGCAAACACTGACGAGGGTGCCTACTGGCACGCCGCCTGGTTGGGCACACAGCGGGACGTGGTGCAGTCGCAGGTGGTGCCATGCACGCAGTGCTCCGGGCGCGTGCAGGTGTTGCTGGGGATGCACGTGCTGGTCACGGGGTCGCACAGCGCGTCGGGCGGGCAGCTCTTGGGGCCTTCGCACGTCGACAACTGGCAGAACCCCACCTCGTTGCACTGCTCGCCCATGCTGCACCCGCCCTCGCAGCAGCGCGCATCTCCCTGCGCCACGTCGTAGGTGACATGGAAGGTGCTGCCGGGCTGCGCCGCGCGGTTGATGGTGACAACGCTGGCCCCGTCCGCGGTGGTGACGGTGGCATCCGCGCCCGCAAGCTCCATCACGCGACCATCCTGCGACGTCATCTCCACGCACACCGAGCCATTCCCGCCTGGACACGCCACGGTGGTTCCCTTGGCCGGCTGGCTGAGCGTGATGCCGACGTTGCTCATCACCGACGTGATGCGCCGGTTGATGATGGAGGACCAGTTCTCCGCGCAGGTGTTGTAGATGACGCCGCCGGAGTCGCACGCCAGGGCCAGCAGGTTGGGGTCGGGCTGCACCGCGGCCAGCCCCACGTTGCACGCCGAGAGCCCCTCCAGCCCCTGCCCTCCCCGCTGATCCTGCAGGCTGGCCCGGCCGCAGCCCTGCACCGCCTTGCGCGCCTCGTCGCAGAAGTCCGCCGGCGTGCCAATGTTGGCGCCGCTCTGGATGTCGTCGAGGACGGCGCGCAGGCCATCCGGGCTGGCGGCGCTCAGGCCCACCAGCACCACGTCATCCTCACGACCCGGTCCCTTCAGCGTGCGCAGTGTGCGCAGCGCCACGTCGTAACCGGCCTGGCTCTGCAGGAACGGGTCCGCGTCGTTGCCGATCATGTAGACCACCAGCGCCGCATCCTCCCGGTAGAAGCCCGCGTTCTCCAGCGGCGGGTCGGTGTGCGGGGACGGGTCGCCACACTGCAGCACGACGCCCAGCGCATTGCGCAGCGTCTCCGTGAGCCGGTTGTCACCGCCGCTGTCGCTCTGCACGTCCACCAGGCCCGCCGCGTCGTTGCGAACGTTCTCGCACAGCGACGTCATGCAGTCCGCGCGGGCCAGGTACCGACAGCTCTCGCACCGACGTGGCAGCACCTGCGCGGGCAGGGGAAGCAGCTTGCCGCGGAGGTGCGTGGGCGCCACGGCAATGTGGAAATCCACCCGCTCCCGCACCAGCTTCTCGACGATGGAGGGGATGGCCGCGGTGGACTGCGTGACCAGCCGCTCCGGGAGCTTGCGCAGCACCGGGTCCATGGAGGGATGCGAGTTGACGACGATGAGCAGGTCCACCTTGTTGCTGCCGCTGGTGCGGATCACGTCGGTGCGACGCGGTGTGCATGGCCCTTCCTGCTCCGTGCTGGCGGGTGGTCCCACGGGTCGTGGGCACGCGGCCAACATCGTCAAGAGCGCCAATCCGCACCACCGCATCATGCCGCCACCTCGAACAGCCCCCCACCTGCCCCACCGGTCAGCATGACATCAACCCGACCCGAGGTCACGGAACAGGACACCGCACGTTGACCGCCGTGGGTACCGAGGTGGAATGTGCTCCGCATGCGGATGACCGAAAGCCCGTTCTTCTCGGATGGCCATCGCGCGCTGGCGCGGGAGGTGGACGCCTTCCTGCACCAGCACGTGCTCCCCCACCAGCACGCGGAGTCCGACGACGACGCGCGCCAGCTCCTCCGCGCCCAGGCCAGCGCGGGACTCTTGCGCTTCTGCGTGCCCGCCGCCGCGGGAGGTCGCGTGGTGGAGACGCGCGCAACCCTGGACGTGCGTGCCATGGCCGTCATCCGCGACACGCTGGCCTACGGGAGCGGCCTGGCGGACCTGGTGTTCATCATGCAGGCGCTGGGCGCGGGTCCCATCTCGCTGGCGGGGTCACAGGCGCAGCGGGACGCGTGGCTTCCGTTGGTGGCCGAGGGCAAGGCCATTGCCGCGTTTGCGCTGACGGAACCGGAGGCCGGCAGCGACGTGGCCGCCATCTCCACGCGCGCGGTGCGCGACGGTGACCACTACGTGCTGAACGGCCAGAAGAAGTTCATCTCCCAGGCCACGCTGGCGGATTTCTTCTGCGTGTTCGCGCGGACGGCGGACACGGGCGGCAAGGGCCTCACCGCGCTGGTGGTGCGCAAGGACAGCCCCGGCCTCACGGTGCGCCCGCAGAAGCCCATGGCGCCGCACCCGCTGGGGGAGGTGCACTTCCACGACGTGCGCGTCCCGGTAGCGGACCGCCTTGGCGACGAGGGCGAGGGGATGCGCATTGCGCTGCGCACGCTGGATCACTGTCGGCCCACGGTGGCGGCGGCGGCGTGCGGCATGGCGCGCCGGGCCCTGGACGAGAGCCTCACGCGCACCAGCACGCGCAAGCAGTTTGGCAAGGCGCTGAGCGAGCAGCAGCTGGTGCAGGAGAAGCTGGCGCGCATGGCCACGGAGCTGGCGGCGGCGCAGCTGCTCACCGCGCGCGCGTGCGCCACGTTGGATGCCGGGATGCCCGCCACGCTCGTGGTGAGTCAGGCCAAGCTCTACGCCACGGAGTCCGCGCAGCGGATCATCGACGACGGCGTGCAGCTGCACGGTGGCGACGGGGTGGTGCAGGGAAGCGCGGTGGAGCGGCTGTACCGGGAGATCCGCGCGCTGCGCATCTACGAGGGGACCAGCGAGATTCAGCACCTGGTCATTGCGCGCGAGCTGTTGAAGGGCTGACCAGTCCAGCGCGGACTTCTGGGCGCCGCGTCAGAACAAGACATCCACCGGCATTGCAGACGTCGTGAGCGGGCCAGGACCTGGAGTGCGGCGGGCCCTCGCCGCCCTGGCCAGCGCCGCGTGCGTCCTCAGTGGCGGTCGGGGTGCCCGGCGAACGACGACGGGGAATGCTCCGTGGCTGCGCCCTGGTGGATGGTCGGATGGGGAACCTGCTCGGCGCTGACCAGGGCGGCGAGGGCCCGCCGGACTCCAGGTCGTGGTGCGCTCACGACGTCTGCAATGCCGGTGGGCGTCTTGTTCTTGCGCAGCCCCTGACTTCCTGCTGGCCTCTTACAGCGGTTCCCGTTCGGGTTGACGTGGTTCCGTCGCGGGGAGCGGACCGGCGGCTCAAGCCGCGTCTGGAAAGGCACCAAGCCTTGCCTCGCATCCCGCCTGCCTCATTGGGCCGCGCAAGGCTCTGCGTTGGCGACATAGGGTGCGTGGCTTGAGAATGTGACGTTTCGGCGGCCTCGTCACAAACCTGGATGCTGCGAACCACGTTCCCCAACGCCACCAACGCAGAGCCTTGCGCGGCCCAATTTGGCAGGCGGGACGCGAGGCAAGGCTTGGTGCCTTTCCAGACGCGGCTTGAGCCGCCGGTCCGTTCCCCGCGACGGAACCACGGTCAACCCGAACGGGAACCGCTGTAGTACTATCTGGTCACCCGACGTCGTCACGGCAAGGGCCGGGGAGGACTCCCGCTGCCAGTATCCAGGGCGTGAGCCGGCGCCGCAGCCGTAGGGGCTAGGCATTTCCACGTCGTGATAGCGGCCAAAGCGGAAGGAAATGCCTGGCCGGGGGCCAAGAATCTTCCTCGAGTGAACCACCGTGTCCAAGAAGGATGCTCAGGACGCACATACCCGCTTGCATGGGTGACGTTGGGGGTGACGGCGTGGCTCCGTCGGCCCCGGGCTAGGCATTTCCTTCCGCTTTGGCCGCTATCACGACGTGGAAACGCCTAAGTACCTGGCCAGAAGTTCTTGCACATATGTGGAGGAGCTCCGGTGAGCCCGGACAGCCCGAGCCAAAGCGGTATTTCAGACCGCACTCCCAAAGGTGC
>JBFMGU010000092.1:0-37277 GCA_040752415.1 Myxococcota bacterium | reverse complement strand
GCATGGGTGGACCGGTTGGCAGGTGCGGAACCCGCGCGGCGCTGGCCAGGGCGGCGAGGGCCCGCCGCACTCCAGGTCGCGGCCCGCTCACGACGTCTGCAATCCCGACGGGCAGAATGTTCCGACGCAAGCCCTGACGTGGGCGAAGTGTCGTGCGCGGGATTCCAGGTCGCGGCCCGCTCACGACGTCCGTCATCCCGACGGGCAGATTGTTCCGACGCGAGCCCTGACGTGGGCGAAGTGTCGTGCGCGGGATTCGAGGATGTCCTGGGCGGACCGTTGCGGCGTCGGTTGGGAGGCAGGGGCGAGGCGCGGAGTCCGGATCGCCGGGCTTCGCCAACGTGCCTGCGGTGCTAACGCCCGCCGAAGGGCTTGGGCTCCAGGCTGCGCAGGTACTGCCAGATGGCGGTCAGCTCGTCGTCGGACATGTGCGCGTAGGTGTCCCAGGGCATGAACTTGTCCAGCACGCGCCCGTCGGGACGACGCCCCGTGCGCATGACCGTGGCGAACTGCTCAAAAGACCAGCGCCCCAGGCCCGTCTCCATGTCGGGGGTGAGGTTGGGGGAATGGGAAGGCCGGGAGCGCCGGTGAGCTTGCCCCCGGACAGGCCATCACCGTGGCAGCCCTGGCACTGCAGGCGGAGGAGATGCTTGCCGAACTCCGGCGTGGCCCCCGGCGGAGGATCGGCGTCGTGACGTCGCTGGTGGTCCACCTGGTCGGCGGTGGTCACCTCCAGCAGGCCCAGCCCGTGCCACATGTGCGAGAGCACGGAGATGCGCTGCGGCGGCGTCGCGCGGCTCACCGGAGGCAGGCTGCGGATGAACGACACGATCAGGCCGAGGTCGCGGTCGCTCATGTACTGGTATTCCTTGGAGTCCATCACCTGCAGCGGGTACCCGTTGGGCTTGATGCCGTGGCGCACGGTGCGCACCCAGTCGGCGCCGGTGTAGTTGCGCACCACGCCACCTTCACCCGGGGTCAGGTTGGCTCCCCACAAGGTGCCAATGAGCGGGTTGTCCAGGATGAGCACCCCGGCGCCGTCCTCTCCGTGGCACTTGGCGCAGCCGCGCGCGCCGAACAGGCGCTGACCTTCCTTCTGCGACACCGCGTCATCCGGAATCTGTATCGCCTGTGGCTGCACGTCCCAGACGTGGTTGATCTTCTGTAGTGACAGGTAGTTGGTCACCGCCATCACCACGCCCAACACACCCGTCAACGTCGCCACCGTGATGCCCACCCACTTGAGCACGCGCCTCATTCCGTGCCTCCCACAACCAGCCCCCGGGGGGCGGCTACCATAAGCCCAAAGGGGGCCCGCCCGTCAGCTTTCGTCACTCCCGCCGGGGTGATCCGCGTTCGCCGGGATGCGTCCGGACTCCTGGCCTGTTTCTGCTGGATGCGCCCCGCTGAGGGGAGCTTCAGGGTGCACGAAAAATGACGAAGCCCCACCCCGTGACGGCCGACGCGTTGGAGTGCTACCGTGATCCACAGGAAGCGGGCCGGGGGGATGGCGGGGGTGCGATCTCTGCGGCGTGCGCACGGCGGACGCCAACAATGCCGAATCACGACTGGGACGACGACATCTACAACCAATCCGTGCTCTCGCACATCGCCAAGGTGGTGCGCGAGGCGGAGCGGGACGCTGAAGAAGGCTACCAGCATCTCCAGCACGTCATGGCCGACAACCAGCGCCTGCGCAGCTCCATGCTGGCCGCCATGCGCCACCTGGAGCGGACCTGTGGTTGTGAGGAGGAGTCGCAGTGCCGGCAACGCGCCCTGGACATCCTGCGCGCCGTTGCGGACTCCTCCACGCGTGGATCCGGTCGCTAAGCGCGCTCCCCGACGCCACCCTTCGCACACTGAAGGCGCTTAGCGGAGGGTAGCGTATCCATGAACACATTGCGCCAGGAGCCAACTCCGACGAGCGTGGGAGCCAACACGGTGTTGGGCGTGCGGTGGTCCTTCGCAGCTTCCTGGGAGGGAGCACGCCAGCCGCCCACGGAGGTGTGCCCATGGAGGCCAGTGAGTTCCTGCAGGTTGTCGAGACGCTGCACGCGGATGCTCGTCGACGAGGGTTGTTCTTCCAGACTGCCGAGGACCAGGAGATCCGTGACCGCATCATCACGCTGAACGGTCGCGAGCTGACCTCCTTTGGTACCTGCAGCTACCTGGGCCTGGAGTACCACCCGGAGATGATCCGCTGCGTGCATGAAGCGGTGGACCGCTTTGGAACGCAGTTCGCGAGCTCGCGCGGCTATCTGAGCAGTCCCTGGTACACGGAGTTTGAAGAGCGGATGTGCCGCATCTTCGACGCCCACGTGATCACCGTGCAGACCACCACGCTGGCGCACCAGGCGTTCATGGACGTGTTCCTGACGGAGAAGGACGCCATCGTCATGGATCACCACGTCCACTACAGCGTGCAGCGTGCCGCGGTGCTGGCGCGCAGCGTGGGCGCGCACGTGGAGGTGGTGCGCCACAATGAGCTGGAGCGCGCGGTGGACCTGGTGCGCCAGCTGGCGGCGCGCTACCGCACGGTGTGGTTCGCCACCGACGGCGTGACCAGCATGTACGGCGAAATGGCGCCGGTGGAGCTGCTGCAGGAGATCCTGGATGCCGCGCCCAACGTCCGGCTCTACATCGACGACGCCCACGGCATGAGCTGGGCGGGCAAGCACGGGCGCGGCTCGTTCCTCTCGCGCATGCCCCTCACGGAGCGCATCGTGGTGGCCACCAGCCTGGCCAAGGCGTTTGCGGCCGGCGGGGCCGCGCTGGTTTTTGCCAACCGCGAGGAGGCCGAGCGCGTGCGCATGTGCGGCGGTCCCATGGTGTTCTCCGGGCCGCTGCAGCCGCCGCTGCTGGGGGCGGCCCTGGGCAGCGCGCGCGTGCATCTCACCGACGAGCTCCCCGCGCTGCAACAGAAGCTGCAGGAGCGCATCGAATACACCAACCAGCGCCTTCGGGAAGCGGATCTCCCCCTGCTGGCCGACACCACCACGCCGGTGCGGTTCATCCGCCTGGGTTTGCCGCGCGTGGCCGCAGAAGTGGCGGAACGCCTGTGCAAGGATGGTTTCTACGTCAACGTGTCCATGTATCCCGCGGTGCCCATGAAGCGCGGCGGCGTGCGCCTGGGCATCACCGCCAACCACACGCTCGAGCAGATCGACGCGCTGGTGGCCTCGCTTTCGGTGCACGTGCCCGCGGTGCTGCGCGAGGAGGGGATCACCCGTGAGGATCTGGACGCGCTGTTCCAGAACGCCGTCACGCGGCCAGACGGCAAGCGCAACCGCTACGTGGCCACGCTGGTGGAGGAGGCCAGCGCGCGCTCCCGCTACAGCGCGCCGCGCAACTGGCAGCGCACCGGGCTGGACGCGGATCCCGCCACGCTGGTGGTCCAGCATGTCCGCACCATCCATGACCTGGAGCCCCGCGAGTGGGATGCCCTGATGGGGACGGCAGGCTGTTGCAGCCACGAGGCCATGCAGCTGGCGGAGCGGTGCTTCCAGGCGCAGCCGCGGCCCGAGCACAACTGGGGATTCCACTACGGCGTGGTGCGCGAGCCGGGCGGTGCCCCGGTGGCGGCCACGTTCTTCACCACCAACCTGCAGAAGGATGACTTCCTGATGCGCGCGGAGGTGAGCCAGGCGGTGGAGGAGCGTCGTCGGACCGACCCGTACTTCCTCACCAGCCCCGTGCTGCAGATGGGCGGCGGGCTCTCGGAGGGCAACCACCTGTACATCAACCGCGCCGGGCCGTGGCGCGCCGGACTGCAGCGGCTGTTGGAGTTGGCGGGCAACATCCACGAGGAGCAGCAGACCGACGTCATCATCCTGCGCGACCTGCCCGGTGATGACCCCGAGATGGACGAGTTCCTGCTCGGCCAGGGCTACGTGAAGGTGCCCAACCTGGACAGCCACATCCTGGAGGTCCACCAGGGCACCGACGAGCAGTTCCTCAAGGGGCTCTCACGCTACTGGCGCCGGCAGGTGCGGGAGATCATGGATGCCGCGCCGGGTTACCGGGTGGGCGTCTACGGCCAGCGGATGGGCAACGCGGGCGCGCTCCCTCCCGCGGAGCTGGGCTACCTCCACGGCCTGTACCAGAACGTGGCGCGCGCCAAGCTGCGCTTCAACGCCTTTGAGCTGCCCGAGAACCTGCTCCCCCACCTCCTCAGCTCCCCGGCCTGGGAGCTGGGGGTGCTGCACCTGGAGCCCAGCGCCGGCGGTCCCCCGGAGGGCACCCCGGTGGCATTCTGGGCGGCCCACGTGCACGGCACGCACTACGCGCCGCTCTTCTGCGGACTGGACTACCGCTACGTGCTGAGCCACGGCGCCTACCGTCAGATGGCCTGGCGCTCCCTCAAGCGCGCCCAGGAGCTGGGCATGACGCACATGCACCTGGGCATGGACGCGGAGACGGAGAAGCGGCGCTTTGGCGCCCGCGCCCACCACACCTGCCTGTACGCGCAGGCGCGCGGCGACTTCAACGCCACCATCCTGCAGCAGATCGTCGCCGAGGTGGGTCTCAAGCAGAAGCAGCCCGGTGAGCTGGCCGCGGGGGCGCGCGCGGGTCGCAAGAGCGCGGTCTCGGCTTGAACCCACCGCCAGGTTGGGCGCACAATGGACCCGTGCGTGCTCGGGGCGCGCACGGAGCTGTAACTCAGGCAGCCAGGAAGGCATCGTGAAGTACCAAACCTGTCACTCGGGCAAGATCTTCGCTGTTCGCTGGTTTCAGACGGACGTCGCCAGTTTGGAGGCGGTGGAGCAGGAGTTCTCCTCGGCGTGCAGGCGCGTCCGGGACAAGCTGGTCTACGTCTCCATCTCCAAGGACGACACGCCGCCCCCGGACGACGCCACCCGCAAGAAGATGCTCGCGGGAGTGGATGTCATCCTCAAGGAGGCCAGCCATTTCTTCATCGTCATGGAGAGCCGTGGCTTCCGCGGCAGCGTCCAGCGCACCGCCATGGCCGGGCTGATGCTGGTCTACAAGAACAGCCGGCAGATCAAGACCTGCGCGAACATGGACGAGGTGTTCGCGGAGCTGGAGAACGCGAAGATCCCCGTCAACCGGCAGCAGGTGTTGAAGGACATGGCCACCGCCGGTCTCTGACGTCGTCATCCTGGCACGGCGGACCGCGCTGAGGTCCCAATCCCAATCCCAATCCCAATCCCAATCCCGGCAGTCAACGGGACTCGGTCACCCGGTTCGTCGCGTGGCCCCTCGGGCGACCGGGAATCAGGTCATCCCAGGTCCGCTGACTGCCGGGATGGGGACGGGGAGGGGAAATCCATGCCGTTGTTGCCGCGGCAACCTGGCTGGGGAGAGCGCTCGTCCGGGTTGGGCCGACGGGAAACCCGCCGCGACGGCGCTCCACGACGACGAAGCGGCCCGAATTGCACCGGGCGAAGGACAACGTCGCGCTTAGCTTAGTGGTGGTGCCCGTTCCCCGGTTTGATGAACGCCTTGGTCACCAGGAAGGGCAACTGCAGCGGCGGGGGCTGGCTCGGGTCGAGGCCGGCGTTCAGGAAGGGCAGCCGCTGCTCCTGGTCCGAGGTGATGACCATGACGTCCATTCCGTTGGCGGGCAGGAACGCGGCAGCCACCGGGAAATTGAACAGCACAGGGTCGTCCAGCACCACGGTCCGCTCCCCCGACGCCACGTCAATGCGGACCAGGCGCAGGTTGAACGGCTCCAGCGCATAGAGCGTGTTGTCGTCGGGGTTGTCGCGGCTGAACAGCAGGCCCTTCATGGTGCCAATCTCACCCGCCGGCCGCACGAACACGTCCTGGATGTCCGCGGCGCGGTCCCAGGGCGCGCGGTCGTCGTCAAACACCGCCAGCGGCACCCGGGAGATCCCGCCCCGGCAGGTCCCGCTCATGTACAGGTACGTGCCGTCCGTCCCCAGCGCGCCCACACCCGGCGCGAAGTTGCCCGGGAACTCGAAGGGGATGTCGCCCACCGTGTAGTCCCCCGGGAACGGACACGCGGAGAGCGCGGGAATGGCATCCGGCGGCGACAGTGTCTCCGGGATGATGCCCGGCCGCACCGTGTCATCCGGCTCGATCACCCACAGCGCACCAAAGCCGGAGTCGCTGATCACGTAGCGGTCCGGGCCAATCACCTCCAACTCCTCGCTGAAGATGATGAGCGCCTGGACCATGACCGAACGCACCAGCTCCGCGCGGATGCGCTCATGGTGTCCCTGGATGCGATAGACATGGATGCGCGGCACGGCGAGGGCCAAGGGACTGGGGAAGCCGCCCGCATCCAGCACCACCAGCTTGCCGGGCTCCTCCATGCGCAGGCCGAAGGGCAGCACGAAGCCCTCGGGCGGGGGCGGCAGCTCGGCAACCTCCTCTCCCGTGAGACGGTTGAGGATGGCCACGCGCGGTCCCTGGCCCGCCGTGGGGTCGAGGCTGCCCAGCGGCTCGGTCACGTAGACGTGCTTGGCGTCCGCCGCCACGCCGTGGGGGAGGTTGAAGCCGCGCTCAGCGTAGTTGTACGCCACCGCGCCCGGCTCCAGCTCGAAGTGGGTATCACCCTCGCCGCGCCCAAGCTGGTCCGGTGATTCCGCGTGCGCCCGCGACAGCCCGGCAATCAACGTCGTGAGGAAGACCGCCGTGCCTGCCAGCTTCGTCATCGCCCTCGTCCTCATGGCTCCGCTCCCAGCCCCCCTGCAAACACCATCTTAGCTCAGACTCTAAGCCGTTACGAAGCAATTTCTTGCACCTGGGATCAGGCTTTCACGTCGTCACATGTGCTGGTCGGTCACACAGGTGCAACCACGCGCCCGCAGTTGGTTACAGTTTTAGGTATCGGTGAGGGTGTGGGCGCGGTGGGTGATGGCGCACATCCTCCGCCAGTTTCTGTGAGCGGGATCGCACTTCTTGTGTCAGGGGGTGTCCGCACATGTGCGCTGTGGTGTTGAGCGCGCGTGCGGGGAAGCGCGTGGTGCCGTCGCGGCAGTCACGGCCCTGGGATCTGGATCTCGCGGGAGCGGCGCCACTTTCCGTTTCAGCGCGGCAGCGCTCACGCCGTGCGGCGGTGGGAGGCGGTTGTTCCAGGCGCGACGGGGCGCGGGCTGCTAGGCCGTGGTTGCGGCAGGCGGGAAGCCCAACGGCTCCTCCACCCTCATGCCGTCCTCCACCGTGGCGGTGTCCATCTTCCCCGCCGGGGCCTGCACCACCAGGAACACCAGCGGCGTGGTGCCCGTGTTGCGGTACACGCGGTGACCCCCCGGTGCCACGCGCACCACGGTGCCCTCTCCCACCGGGAAGATGGCGTCGTCGACGCGGAACTCACCGGTGCCGGAGAGGAAGAGGTACAGCTCCTCGTTCACGCGGTGCCGGTGCACGAACGGCATGGTGGCGCCCGGCGGGAAGCTGTTGACGGAAACCTCCATTCCCGTCAGCCCAAGGTGCTCACGCAGAAAGCTCTTTCCCTTGGTGGGAAGTCTGGGGTGCTTGAACAGCCAGCGGTCCCAGGTGGCGGGAGCGCCCGACTCGAACACGGTGAAGTTGGCCATCACGGCCTCCTGGCTTGCAAAGTGCAAGTGACGCTCAAGCTAGAGCCATGGACTTGCGTTTTGCAAGTGACGGGGCATGATGGGGGCATGGTTGCGTCCCGTCGGTCCACCTGCCCCGTTGCGTGCACGCTGGACATCCTGGGCGACAAGTGGACGCTGCTGGTGATCCGGGACCTGTTCCTGGGCAAGCAGCGCTACGACGAGTTCCTGGCCTCACCCGAAGGAATCTCGACGAACATCCTGGCGGAGCGGCTCAAGCGCCTGGAGGAAGCGGGGTTGGTGGCGCGGGAGCCGTATGGGACGCATCCCGGGCGCATGGCCTACTCGCTCACCGAACGCGGCCGCAGTCTCCGTCCCGTGATGCGCGCGGTGGTGGAGTGGGGACTGGCGAACATCCCGAACACCCGGCTCCTGCCCGGCCTGCGCGCGCGTTGAACAGTGCGCCGACGGCTCAAGGTTGAGCTGGTGGTGCCGGTCAACGTGGTCATCACGCGGGCGGGTTCCTCGTCGGAGTGGCGCTGGGTTGAGGCACGCGGAGGTGCGTGTCAATGTGTCAACGCAGTCCATCAAGGACGGAGTCATGACCGACGCACCGCGACTGGGGGGCCGCATCCGCGCCCTGCGGAGGCAGCAGAACATGAGCCAGGCGGCCCTGGCCGCGGCGTTGGGAATCTCGCCCAGCTACCTGAACCTCATCGAGGCGAACCGGCGGCCGCTCACCGCGCAGCTGCTCATCAAGCTGGCGCAGCACTTCAAGGTGGACCTGGCCAGCTTTGCGCCCGAGGAGGATCAGCGCCTGGTGGGGGAGCTGATGGAGGTCTTTGGGGACCCGCTCTTCGAGTCGCACCCGGTCACCAACGTGGATGTGCGGGAACTGGCGTCGTCGTCACCCGCGGCGGCGCGCTCCATCCTGACCTTGTACCGGGCGTACCAGGGCGCGCGGGAGAGCGCGGACACGCTGGCGCACCGGGTCAGTGACCGCGACGAGCTCAGCGGCGTGGGCGCGCGCCTGCCCAGCGAGGAGGTCACCGACTTCATCCAGGCGCACATGAACCACTTCCCGGAGCTGGAGTCCGCCGCCGACGCGCTGGTGGGCGAGGCGGTGCGCAACCGGGAGGACCTGTACCGCGGCCTGGTGCGCTTCCTGGAGGAGGTGCACGGCATCCGCGTCTACCAGGCGCGCGCGGACACCGACGCCACCGTGCTCCGTCGTTATGACCCGGGCGCGCGGACCTTGACGCTGAGTGAGCTGCTGGCGCCGCGCAGCCGGAACTTCCAGCTGGCACACCAGATTGCGCTGCTCACGCACCGTCGGCTGCTGGACCAGCTCGTGGACGACCCGCACCTGACGACGGAGGAATCCCGTGCGCTGGGCCGCGTGGCGTTGGCCAACTACTTCGCGGGCGCGGTGTTGATGCCCTACCAGCAGTTCCTGGATGCCTGTCACGACGTCCGCTACGACGTGCAGCTGCTCGGCCACCGCTTCCGCACCAGCTTTGAGCAGGTGTGTCACCGTCTCACCACGCTGCGTCGACCGGGCGCGGAGGGCGTGCCGTTCCACCTCATCCGCATCGACATTGCCGGCAACATCTCCAAGCGCTTCAGCGCCTCCGGCATCCGCTTTGCGCGTTTCTCCGGCGCGTGTCCCAAGTGGAACGTGTTCGCGGCGTTCCTGACGCCGGGGCTGATCCGCCTGCAGATCTCCCGCATGCCGGACGGGGCCATGTACTTCTGCCTGGCGCGCACGCTGAACAAGGAGGGTGGCGGGTACCACTCGCAGCCGGCGGTGCACGCCATTGGGATGGGATGTCCGGTCGCCTACGCGGACAAGCTGGTCTACTCCGACGGATTGGACCTCAGCCGCCTGGACACCGCGGTTCCCGTGGGCGTCACCTGCCGCGTGTGTGAGCGCACTGAGTGCGAGCAGCGCGCCTTCCCGTCCATGCGCCAACCGCTGCGTGTCGACGAGAACCAGCGGGGCATCAGCTTCTACGCGCCCACGAAGAAGGAGTCGGTTCCGGGTTGAGCGGTCTAGAAGCCGCCGAAGAAACCGCTCAGCAGCTTCAGCCGCCCGCTGGCGTCCAGCTGCCCCACGTCCATTCCCTCGAGCATGGTGACGCCCTCGAGGTTGCGCACTTCCCAGAAGAAGACCACGAAACCGTGGTGTCCCGAGGCGCCGGTGGTGACCTGCAGCCGCGTGCCCACCGAGACGCGGTGGTAGGTGCCGATGTTCTCGCTGAGCGTGCTGGTGCCGTCGAGCGCGATGTACGGATCCACGTAGTGCCCGTCGGGGGCGAAGCCCTGGTCCAGCAGCGCCAGCCGTTCCTTCTCGTCAAACGCGTTCCAGGCGTCCTGGTAGGCGCGCACGGGTTCCGGCGTGGCGGACACCACCAGCGGCGGCTCCTGCACCACCGCAATGCGCGTGAAGCGCTCCCCGTCCGTTCCCCCGCCGACGATGCGACCCGTTCCGTTCACCGTCATGCGCATGCGGAACACGTCATGGTGCGTGTCCACGTTGGAGGTGCGCTGCCAGGTCTGGCCCGCGCGGCGCCGCTCGACGATGAGACGCGCGATCTCCTCTCGCCCGTGGGCGATGCCGAGGTCGTCGGCCCACGTCGCGTCGTCGGTGAGGAAGGTCTCCAGCTCCTGCGCGCACCCGTTCTCGTCGGCGGGTTGGCACGCGGCCAGGAGCGCATCCATCCGCGCTTCGGGGCTGTTTTCCAGCGGGGGAAGCCCGCACGACGCAGCCACGGCCATGATGGCCGCCCACAGTGTCCGGGACGATAGAAGCCTGGCGACTTCCAATTCCGTTTTCATGACGCCAGCCTACCACCATGGGAATGCGCCGCGGCTGCGCTGGTGGACCGTTGGCGGGTGCAGGACCCGCTTGGCGCTGACCAGGGCGGCGAGGGCCCGCCGCACTCCAGGTCGTGGCCCGCTCACGACGTCCGCCATCCCGCTGGGCATCTTTGCGGGCGCAGCCCCGAATGAAGAAGGTGACGCTCCGAGCCTCAGAAGCCCAGGGCAGCGCGCGCCGCGTCGTACGAGCCCGCGTGCACCAGGCCCATGGCGTCGAGCACCGGCACCAGGTCCGCTCCGCCCGCGGCCTCCGTGAAAAGCACCAGGATGGCATTGCCCGTCAGCTCGGCGGTGGGCGCACAGCTGTCGAAGCTGAAGGTGTGTTGCGGGTGGAAGATGCCGTTCATGAACGGCGGCGTGAGCAGGCCAGCCTCGTGGACGTGCCAGAAGTAGCAGTTGCCCACGTCGTGGATCTCCGTGGTGGAGGCGCACCCGTTGGCGAAGTCGACGCCGGTCACGCCAATGGGGCCAAAGTCCTGCAGAGGCAGGTGACCCGCCACGTAGGCGAGCGCGTCGGCAATGCCCTCATTGAGACATCCCGCATTTCCGGGGAAGAAGCCTGCAATCTCGTTGAACAGCTCGTGCGCGCACTCATGCGCGAAGCGGGGGAACGCCACGTTCATGATCCCGCCGAGCGCAGCGATGTAGTCCGGGTTGCCGTAGTTGGAGGTCACCGTTCCGTCGCCATAGGACCAGTTTCCCTCTCCCGCCACGCCCGCCAGCTCCGTGGGCATGACGAAGGACCGGATGCGCTCCGACGTGACGCCGGTGATGCCGCGCTCATCCGTGATGGCCTGCTGCGCGCGCGCGTGGAAGTCCGTGGCGGCGGTGCCCGTGTCATGGCCGGGGTGACGGAAGAAGACCGTGTCCACCACCGACGAGGTCTGGCTGGTGGTCACGAAGTCCAAGGAAACCGTGCCGCCCCAGATGGGTTGCACGTTGTAGTAGCTGAGGGACACCTCCACGTCGGAGCGGACCTCGATTCGTGGTGAATAGGCCGTCACGAGGTGCGCGAGGATGCCCGCGTTCCCATCCACGACGCGCAGCGTGGCGCCCTCCGGCATGAAGACGGGGAAGAACACCGCGTTGATGGAATGACCGTCGACACGGGGGAGCACCGTGGTGCTGCGCTGGGGCGTGCACCCCGGGTCGTTGGCGGGACAGACGGCCAGCACCGCGGGAGGGATGGCGTCGCAGAGGCCGGGGTCGCAGTAGGTGAGCCAGGGAGGGAGGGCGGCGCGTGTTCCCGCGTCGGAGCCGCCATCCGCTCCCGCGTCGGCGCTGCCGTCCGGGATGCCCGCATCCGTCGGCTCCTGTGCGCCCGCGTCGGGAACGGGCAGGCCCGCGTCAGACGTGGGCGTACCGCTGTCAATGCCCGCATCCGCGGCTGGCTCCCCGCCGTCGACGCTTCCGTCGGGTATCTCCGTGACTCCACCGTCGCTGCCGGCATCCGCGATCGGAACGCTTCCGTCGACGGGCGGGTTGGTGGATGCGTCCGTGTTGGCGGATGGCGGCGGACACCCGGAGAGGAGCAGCGCCAGCACGAGGGGCCGCGTGTCAGGACGTGATGGATGCCGTCGCATGGTGCCAGCAGGGTAGCCCGCTCGAGCGGATGCCGCGAAACGTTGCCGGGGTGTGAACCAGGGATGACGCAAGGCGCGCGGAGGGGGCCCGCCCGTTCACGATGTTGTGGCCTTCCCGTCTCATCACCACGTGGCACCGGCCGTGCAGAGTGGGCCGCGCCGTTGAGAACAGGAGAGAGTCCATGCGCAAGTGGCTCGGAACCGTGGGGATGTTGGTGGTGGTCATGGGGTGCGGGGCCAACGTCGAGGCGGAGGCAGAGCCGGCGCCAGCCACGGGCCCTGGCTCCGACGGGGGAAGCACCGCGCCCGACGCAGGCGACACCACGCCGGACGCGGGGAGCACGGGAACCACGACGACGGATGCGGGCGGCACGGAGCTGCAACCGGGCGCCAGCTTCACGGTGGCAACGTATCCCAATGGCATCGTGGCCACCGACGACGCCGTGTTCGTGGTCCGCGGCGCGCGGCACAGCGGTCCCAACAGCATCCCGGTGCAGGCGGGCATGCAGCACGCGGTGCAGGTGTTCGGTCGCGACGGGCAGCTGCGCAAGGAGATTGCGGTGGCGGGGGGCGGTCATGCCGCGGTGCTCAGCCCGGACCGGCAGCGGCTCTACGTGGCGCACTTCTCCCTCGACAACGCGGTGACGGTCATCAACACCGTCGCGGGCGCGGTGGAGGCCGTGGTGGGCGGCGCGGGCCAGATGGAGATCCTCGTTCCCGACGCCCTGGTGGCCTCACCCGACGGAGCGTACGTCTACGTGGCCAACAACGGTCCTTCCAGCACCGCGTGGGTGAACCGCATCAACACCATCACCAACACGCTGGACGACTGGCGCGTCGACGTCACCGGTGGCTACCTGTGCGGCCTGGAGCTGTCTCCCGACGGGAGCACGCTGTACGTGAACAGCTGGACCGGTGGGACGGTGCACCGCGTGGATGTGCCCTCGCGCACCGTGGTGCAGACGACGCCGGTGGGAGACTTCCCGCACACGTCGGTGGCGGATGCTCGTGGTCAGGCGCTCTACGTCATGGCCAGCGGTGCCAACGGTGTGCGCAAGCTCAACGCCCTGGATCTCTCCTTGATCGAGAACATTCCGGGTCCCTACTTCGGTTACTGGGGCGGGCCGGTGAGCGGGGTGCGCTCGGCCAGCGGGAACCACCTCTTCGTGGCGAACTACGAGCTGGGCAGTGTTGCCGTGGTGGACACCAACCCGCAGAGCGCCAGCCATGACCGCGTGATCCACCAGGAGAGCGTGGGCACCAACCCCGTGTTCATGGCGCTCTCTCCCGACGGCACACGCCTGTACGTGGCCAACAATGGGGCGAGCACGGTCAGCGTGGTGGACGTGTCTGCCTACCGGTGACTTCGTCCGTTCGCCTGCGAGGAGGCCAGGGTGCCCGTGCCGGCGTGACGCCGCGGCTTCTCACCGTGAACCCGCGCGTACCTTCTCCGCCACCACGCCCAGCTCCGCCGCGGGCAGGCCGAGGGTGCCGGCCAGGTGCTTCACGGCGTCGTCGACGGAGGAGAAGACCTTCACCCGCGGATTGCCCGTGATGATGGCGCGCACCACGGTGCGACGCATGGACGCCGCGATGCCCTCGCCGAGCACCGCCGAGGAGATGTGGAGGCGCTCGTCGGCCATGAGGGATTTGAGGACGTCACGCTGACGGTCACGCACGTCCGGCGTGGGAACCTCCGCCGTGGTCTCCAGGATGAGCAATGCGCCCATCTTGCCGGACATGGCCGCCCGCGCCGCTTGTGCCGCCCGTCCAATCCCCTCCACGCCCTCCATGCTCAGCGCGCCACGACGCACCTGGACCATCACGCTGCGCCAGCGCACCACCGTGTTGCCGGAGTCGGACCACAGCTGCTCCACTTCCTCCATGACCCCTCCAAAGGAATCCCTCGTCGGAGATTCACCTCTCCGCGCGCGCCGCACAACTGCCGAGGGCAACACCGTGGACCCCAGCCCCCTGATGCCAGCTCACCAGCGTCATGATGAACAAGGTGGACCCGGCCAGCGCGCAGTACATGGCCACGGTCTTCCAGGGCGCCCAGGCGCCGCGGCCCGGCGGGGCGCAGGACGCGCAGATCACCTTCAGCCCAGGAGCAGTTCCGCGCCTTCCAGCATTTGCGGCATGAGCGGGAGCAAGTCCTTGTGGTTCCTCCTCATTCCCTGACAAGCGCGCATCCCTTCCCACGGATGTAGGGTGCGCTTCGTCCCGATTCGTTCTTGACAGTCGGCAACCGCCTCCCTAAAACACGCGGCATGTTCCGCCGCTCGCTTTCGTCGCTCTCGCCCGTGTCGGGTCCGCTCTCGTCGGACTCGGGCATGGTTGCGTGCGCGCCGGAGGCGGACGACTGAATCCCTGAACATCGCGGATCGGACTCGTCAAACCCCCTCTGGCCAGCGCCACGAGGGGGTTTTTTCGTTTTTCCGCCCGCCACCACCCGAGCCCGAAGGGGCTCACCACAAGGAGAAGACGGTGAAGACGCACGTGAATGTTGGAACCATTGGTCACGTTGACCACGGCAAGACCACGCTGACCGCCGCGCTGACGCAGGTGATGGCTGCCATGCACGGTGGCAAGGCCAAGGCCTTTGACGAGATTGACAACGCGCCGGAGGAGCGCGCCCGCGGCATCACCATCAACGTGACGCACGTGGAGTACGAGAGTGCACGTCGTCACTACGCGCACATCGACTGCCCGGGGCACGCGGACTACGTGAAGAACATGATCACCGGCGCCAGCCAGATGGACGGCGCCATCCTGCTGGTGGACGGCAGCACCGGCGCGGGCCCGCAGACGCGTGAGCACATCCTGTTGGCGCGGCAGGTGGGCGTGGCGCACGTGGTGGTGTTCATCAACAAGGTGGACCTGGCGGACCCGGACTTCGTGGAGCTGGTGGAGATGGAGGTGATGGAGATGCTGCAGAAGCACGGCTACGCGAACGCGCCGGTGATCCGCGGCAGCGCGCTCAAGGCGCTCCAGGCGGCGCAGAGTGGCAACGCCATGGGCGCGGACGCGGACTGCATCCGTGCGCTGGTGGAGGCATTGGACACGCGCATTCCCGAGCCGGTGCGGGACCTCACCGGGTCCTTCATGATGCCGGTGGAGGACGTGTTCACCATCTCCGGCCGCGGCACCGTCGTCACCGGGCGGGTGGTGCGGGGCACGCTGCAGACCGGCGCCACCGTGGAGATCGTGGGGAGCCGTCAGGGCGCCGCGCGACGCACCGCCGTGGTCACCGGGATCCAGGCGTTCCACCGCGACCAGGCGCAGGCCCAGGCGGGTGAGAACGTGGGCCTGCTGTTGCGCGGCGTGGACCGCGAGGAGGTGGAGCGTGGTGTCACCCTTGCGGCGCCGGGCTCCATTGCCCCGCACGACCGCGGTGAGGCGGACATCTTCGTCCTCACGGCGGAGGAGGGCGGTCGCAACACGCCGTTCTCCACCGGCTACACGCCGCAGTTCTTCTTTGGCGCCACCGACGTCACGGGAATGATCGAGGTGCCGCTGGTGGAGGGCGTGGCCGCGCCGGTGATGCCGGGTGAGCGCCGTCGCGTCGTGTTCGAGCTGCGGCGCATGGTGGGCTTCGAGGTTGGGATGCGTTTCGCCATGCGGGAAGGTGGACGCACCATTGGAGCAGGCATTGTGACGGCCATCCACCGGTAGCCCGGTGAAGGTCATGCGGACCCGCGGGTGGCGTCCGGAAGCGCATGCGGACTGTGAACCGTGTGCGTGGGACGCCGCCCGCGGTCCGCGCCGGACTAAGACGCGCTAACCCAGACCCAATCCGCGGACCTGCTCGAGGATCCGGGCGGCGCGCTCGTCGTCGAGGGTGTCGCGCACCTCGAAGAGCGCGAAGTCCAGCACCACGCCCACCGCCTCCTCGAGCACCTGCTCGGTGGTGAGACCCTGCTTCACCGCGGCACGCGCGCACCGCGCATCCACGCCGGTGCTGGACAACGCCAGCAGGGCCAGCGCCCGACGCTGCGGCACGGGCAGGCACGCGGCAAACTCCATCACTCCCGTGGCCGTGCCGAATCCGGCCTGGTTCAGCTCCCCCATCACCACGTTCAGCGCGTTGCACAGGCGCGTGAGGCGCGGGTCCGCCGTTGGCGCAGGCACGGTGGAGACCGAGCCCACGTCGGTCTCGGCGGTGCGCAGCAGACCGTCGCGCAACAGGCGGCTGAGCGCGCGCAGTCCTTCAAGGCGCCCCAGCTCCACCCGCTCCAGGAGCTGCGCGCGGGTCAGCGGAGGACGGGAAGCCGCGGCCAGCTGCCAGATGGCGGCCTCGTGCTCCGTCAGCGTCCCGGGTGGAACCATGAAGTCGGGGCGCACCTCCTCGTCCAGCGGCTCCAATGCGCGCTCCAGGGAGCGGCACTCCATGGCCAGCTGCCAGGCGTCGCGCACCACCTTGTGGGCCTCCTCCCCCAGCTTGAGCGGGTTCCGCAGCATGATGCCGCCCACGAATGCCGCGCGACCCATGTCCACCAGGCACGCCTCCTGGGTCACCGCGAGCACCTGACGGATGAGGCTCTGGTAGAGCAAGGCGGGATTCAGGTACCCCAGCTCGACCAGACAGCGGCCCAGCCGCACGCCCGGACCCAGGTGGTGCCCGGCGATGATGAGCTGGTCCAGCGAGATGATGCCCGCGCGCCAGAGCACCTCACCCAGGCGGTCCGCGCGGTGCGTGCTGGCGCTGCCGGTCAAGTCTCCGTGCTCGAAGAACAGCGCTCGCTCACCCTTGCCGTCCACCACCACCAGCGCGCCGGTGTGCTTGCCGCCTTTCACCAACGCCAGCAGGTTGGGCACCGACGCCACGCCGAGGTCGCAGGCCAGGTGGCACGGGGTGGGGGGCGCGCTCTTGTCCTGGATGAGCAACCGCTGCTGCGCGCTGCGCTCCAACACCCGCACCACCGCACCGGCCAGCTCCCGCATGGGAATGGCGGGCATCCCGCCCAGGGCCTCGGGAGCGATGATTTCCGTCGAGGGTCGCAGCTCCGAGAGCTGATCTTCCGCGTGCACCGCCATGGGACCTCCCAGGTTCCACCCCGATGCTACGGAGGCCCGAGCACAACCATCAACGTGGTGGCGCGCCGATTGAATGTGGGTTTCCGGATCACGGACGGAACGCGGATGGCGCCCGTGAACGCTGCTGTCGGCCGCGTCCGGACGCGGAGAAGTGGCGAAAAGCCTCATTGACAAGCGATCCGCCACTACCCAATGGTTGAGGTTCATCCCAGGAGGAGAGTCGCATATGCGCACATGGAGATTGAGTTTGTTGGGGGTCACGCTGGGTCTTGCCAGCGTGGCGTGTACCACCACGGGGGAGTCATCCGGTTCCACCTCGAGCGGTTCCACGTCGGAAAGCTCGTCGAGCAGTGGGGCCATCAGCTCGGAGTCGTCCTCCGGCGGCGCCAGCTCCTCGTCGGGGCAGGCCAGCTCGTCGTCGGGAGAGGCCAGCTCGTCGTCGGGAGAGGCCAGCTCGTCGGGGCAGGCCAGCTCGTCGTCGGGCCAGGCTTCTTCCAGCAGCGGAACGGCGTCCGCCACCAGTTCCTCGGGCAACCCCTCCTCGTCCACCACCGGTGAGACCAGCAGCAGCGGAAGCGTGAGCGGTTCCTCCTCCAGCTCGGGGGAGACCAGCACGTCCGGTGCGTCCAGCAGCTCCGGCGAGTCCAGCTCCACGGGTACTTCCAGCAGCTCGGGCGACACCTCGGGCACGTCGTCGGGCGGGATCGGGTCCAGCTCTTCGGGCGGCTCCAGCTCCGGGGATGTCAGCGGGTCCTCCTCGGGCACCGTTGGCTCCTCGTCGAGCGCGGCTTCGTCGTCGAGCTCTTCCTCTTCATCTTCCTCTTCATCCTCCAGCTCGTCCTCGTCTTCCTCGAGCTCCTCGTCCTCGTCGTCCAGCTCTTCATCCTCCTCCAGCTCCTCGTCGTCCTCCGGTGGCGTGACCCCGCAGGATGCGTGCAACGCCGCGGACGCCGTGGATACGAATCCCTTCCCGGGTGACACCGACGGCGCCAGCAGCCAGGACAACGTGTTTGCAGGCAGCTGCGTGGGCTCCGCCGCGCGCGAGCAGGTGGTGATCTACACGCCGCTGTACACCGGCCAGCTCCGCATCACGCTGGACTCCACGGATGACGTGGCGGACCTGGGCCTCTATGTCCGCACCACCTGTGACGACAGCAGCACCCAGATTGCCTGTGAGGATAGCTGGCCGGCGTCGGACCTCGAGGTGGTGACGGTTTCCGCGGAGGCCGGGGTGCCGCTGGCGGTGTTCGTGGATGGGTACAGCGCGCTGGACGCCGGCGCGTTCACCCTGGACTTCGAGCCATTGGAGGACTGCGCCAACGGCAGCGACGACAACGGCGACACCCTGGTGGACTGTGCCGACCCGACGTGCGCGGGCGATGTGGCCTGCGCCGAGGACTGCAGCAACGGCTCCGACGACAACGGCGACACGCTGGTGGATTGCGCCGACCCGACCTGTACCGGTGATCCCGCCTGCGTGGAGGACTGCACCAACGGCAGCGACGACAACGGTGACACGCTGGTGGACTGCGCCGACCCGCAGTGTGACGGGACGGCGGCCTGCGTGGAGGACTGCACCAACGGCACCGACGACAACCGCGACACGCTGGTGGATTGCGATGACCCGCAGTGTTCCGCCACCGCGCAGTGCGCCAGCTTGGACAAGTGCGATGGTGCGTTCCCTGCTGTCCTGGGCGACAACGCAGGCAACAACACCGGTGCCACGGATCTCTTTGACGGGACGGCCGGCGCCTGCTTCCAGTCCAACGCGGGTGAGGACCTCTGGACCTACACCCCGACGGCGGACGGTCTGCTGGTGATCACCTTGACGGACAACAGCGCGCCCCCGGGCGTGGACCACGTTCTGTACGTGCGCGGTTCCTGCCTGGATGCCGCCGCCGAGGTCTGTGCGGACGACGGCTTTGCGAGTGATGGCGAGTCCATGACGTTGGCCGTGACGGCGGGTACGCCGCTGCTCATCTTCGTGGACGGGTTTGGCTCCGGAGCCGAGGGCGCCTACACGCTGAACCTGCGCGTGGGCGAGGACTGCACCAACGGTAACGACGACAACGGCGACACGTTGGTGGACTGCCAGGACCCGCTGTGCGACAGCGACCCGGCCTGCTTCGAGGACTGCGACAACAACACCGACGACAACGGTGACACGCTGGTGGACTGCGGTGACCCGTTGTGCACGGGCGACGCCGCCTGCGCCGAGGACTGCACCAACGGCACCGACGACAACGGTGACACGCTGGCGGACTGCAATGACCCGCTGTGCACCGGTCGCCCGGTGTGCGCGGAGGACTGCACCAACGGCTCCGACGACAACGGCAACAGCCTGGTGGACTGCGACGACCCGCAATGCAACGGCGACGCGGCCTGCCTGGTGACCTGCAACGCCGGAGAGACGCTGGTCCGGCTCTCCGCCACCGACGTCCCGATTGCCATCCCCGACAACGCGGCGGGTACGCCCAGCATCATTGGCGTCAGCGGTGCGCCGACCTCCATCCGGAAGGTGGTGGTGGTCATTGACAGCATCACGCACACCTTTGACGCGGACCTGGACATCTCCCTGGTGTCGCCCACGGGAACGAGCGTGGATCTGTCCTCGGACAACGGCGGCTCCGGTGAGAACTACACGAGCACCATGTTCAGCGACGGTTGCCCGGCGATTGCGGGCCTGGGGGCGACGTCGGCGCCGTTCACCGGCTGCTACGGGCCGGAGGTTGCGCTGGGCAGCCTGGCGGGCCAGGACCCCAACGGCAACTGGAGCCTCCTGGTCAGCGACGACGCCGGCCAGGACGTGGGAACGCTTGATGCCTGGACGCTTGCCCTCTGCGTGACGGCTCCGGCCTGCCCCAATGGCGTGGTGGAGGTGGGCGAGGAGTGCGACGACAACAACGGCGTGGACGGCGACGGGTGCAGCTCCACGTGTCAAATCGAGCTGAACGTGTGCGGCAACGGCATCACCGAAGGCCCGGAACAGTGCGACGACAACAACCGGAACGACGGTGATGGATGCAGCTCAGCCTGCCAGATCGAGCCGGGCGAGTGTGGCAACGGGATCCGGAGGGCCTGGGAGGAATGCGACGACAACAACGCCGTGGATGGGGATGGATGCTCGTCTCTGTGCGTGGACGAGCGTGTGAGCTGCGACGCGGGGCAGACCCGCCTGCGCGTGGCGGCAACGAATCTGCCCAGGGCCATCTCGGACAACGCGACTGTCACGAGCGTCATCAGCGTGGCGGATACCGGGTCCGCGGCCAAGGTGGTGCTGATCCTGGAGGACCTGCGCCACACGTACGACGCGGACCTGGACATCTCCCTCATCTCGCCGGCAGGCACGTCGCTGAACATCTCCTCCGACAATGGCGGTAGCGGCGACAACTACCTTGGCACCGTGTTCCAGGATGGTTGCCCGGCGGTCACCGGGGGGACGGCTCCCTTCAGCGGCTGCTTCTCCCCGGAGGTCCCGCTGGCGGGTCTGGTGGGTCAGACCATCACCGGCAACTGGACACTGTCGATCGCCGACGACGCCGGCGGTGACACGGGCACGCTGAACGCCTGGACCCTGGGCATCTGCCTCCAGTAACCCAGGGAATGCGGCGGGACCGGCGCCACTCTCGCGTCGGTCCTGCCGCCTCCCTCCCCTCCCACTGAAGATCCCTGACGCGCCGCGGTTGTTGCGTGATGGGTCACGCTTCCCGACGCCACACCTGCACCAGCAGCAGCGGCGTGGCCATGTCCTCGCGGTTGCCCACCAGGGAGAACGGGATGCTCAGCCGGCTGGTCTTGTAGCTGAACGCGAATCCGCGCGTGCGCGTGGCAAACCCGTTGGCGTGCAGCTCCCTGAGGTTGTCCAGGTTCACCAGCACGTAGATGGGCTTGGCCCCCGCTTCACGCTGGATGCGCCCCAGGTCGGTCTCCTCCAAGCGCATGTGCGCGTAGAAGGGGATGGCCATGCGCCAGATCTCGGTGAACGTCAGCACCGTGGTCCCGCGCTGGCGCGGCGCCTGATCCTCGTCGAGGACCTGGGCCACCATGCGCGCGGGGGAATAACGGGACAGCTCCGGCCGCGCGGCACCGTTGTGCAGACCCATGGCCAATGCCGCCGCCACGCAGATGGACGCGATCATCGCGGTGGGCTCACGGCGCCACGCGCGCACCAGGAGCACCACCACCACCGTCGCTCCGACGAGGAACAGCACCAAGAGCCCCACGCCCTCTGGCGGCGGGAAGGTGAAGGTGATCATGGCCAGCGCAAAGAGCACCAGCATGGCGGAGATGAACACCGTGCCCACGCGCACCGCGAGCTCCGCCCGGGGCGAGGTCCTCCCGGCGAACAGCTCGACGGCGCCGCGTCCCGCCATGGCGCACAGCGCGGGAATCACCGGGAAGATGTAGTGCGGCAGCTTCATGCTGCTCAGCGACATCACGACGAGCGGAATGAAGAACCACGTCAGGTCCAGCACCGGCCACGGCGGACGCGTGAGATGACCGCGCAGCTCCCGGAGACGGGTCATGAGCGCGAGCAACGCGGTGGGCACCGCCGGCGCCGCGGCCCAGAGCAGCGTGTGCAGGAAGTAGAGCGGCGTGGTCCCGTCGGAGGAGTTGGTGCCGGCAAAGCGACGCACCGTGCTGTCCATGTACAGCGAGTCGAACCACGGCGGGCCCCAGCGGTTCCACATGAACAGGTTCCACGGCAGGAACGTGGCCACGAACGCAATGAGGCCCGCGATGATCCACGGCCAGCCACGTCCCAGGTCGCGCCAGCGCCTCTCCCAGGCCAACGTGGCCAGCACCACCGCGCCCGGCATGGCCAGCCCGAACGGACCCTTGGTGAGCATGCCCAGCCCCGCACAGATGCCGGTGGGAACCCACAGCCAGGGACGATCCAACGCACGCGCCCCGAGCATGATGGCGCCGCTGGTGGCCACCATCAGATTCAGGTCGGTCTTCACGTTGTGGCCCATGAGACTCATGGCCGGCAGCGCCGCGCACAACGCCGCTCCCGCCGCCGCTTCCGCCCGACCCCACAGCCACCGCCCCAGCACGTACGTCACCCCGACGAGGAGGAGCACCTCGAACGCGGCGGGAATGCGCGAGCCCAGCGCGGTGGCGCCAAACAGCTTCATGCCCAGCGCCATCACCCACATGGACAGGATGGGATGGCCGAACCACGGACCGTAGTTGCACGGCTGGTCGCGCCATTCCCCGGTCTCCACCATCTCGCGCGCTATCTCCGCGTAGGTGGCCTCGTCGTGATCCTGGATGTCCACGTCCAGACCCAGCGGCCAGAGCAGCGCGGTGGCGCCCAGGGAGATCCACATCGCCCGGTGCATGGCGCGGACGAGCTCTGGGGTGGTGGTTTGCTCGGATGATGTCGGGGACACGGGATGCTTCAGCAGGTGGGCGCCGGAATGAGCACGGATTGGGGCGTACCATGATGGGCCTGCTCGCCCAAGGGGGCTTGCGGTGACGTCGCCATCCGTGAGAGGCCGGCCGCGCAGATGCAATGGCGTGACCTCCTTCCCCGGCCGCTGTGGGCGCCCCTCGTCGTGGCCCTGGTGCTGCGCCTGGTGGCCGCGCTCAGCAGCGCCGGGTTCTACGCCATGGACTGCTACTTCCACGTGCTCCACCCCGCGTGGCAGTGGCTGCATGACCCCAACGCGCCCATGCCCAGCGACTTCCGCTCCGCGTTCCTGCCGTTGTTGCTCCACGGCGTGATGCGGCTGGCGCGCGCGCTGGGCGCACCCGACGGCACCGCCATGGCGCACGCGGCGTTCCTGGCCATGGCGGCGTGGTCCATGCTCGCGGTTCCGCTCACGTGGCACCTGGCGCGGGCGCGCCTGGGTGAACGCGCCGCCACGACGGCAGCGTGGTTGACCGCGGCGCAATTCCTGATGCCGCACATTGGCTCGCGCACCCTGGTGGAGGCCGCGGCGGCACCGCCGTTGCTGGCGTGCCTGCTGCTGTTGGAGCGCGTGCGCGCGGGGCGGGGTAGACCGCTTTTCACGTCGTGGGCGTGCGGGGTGATGCTGGGGCTCGCCGGGCTGTTCCGCATGCACGTGGGCGTGGTGCTGCCGGTGGTGATGGTGCTGTTGTGGCTCACCGGTGGTGACGCGCGACGACGGGTGGGGCTGCAGCTGGCGCTGATGGCGGGCGGCGGGTGCATGGTGCTGGTGCAGGGATGCGTCGACCTGGCCACGCAGGGGGGATTCCTCGTGGTGCCGTTCCGGTACTACGCGTACCAGCGCGCCTTCGTGGACAGCTACGGCGTGGCGCCGTTCTACACGTTCCTGGTGTTGTTCCTGGGGCTGACCGTGCCGCCCCTGGTGCTGGGATACTGGCGCGGCGTGTTGGACGCGGCGCGCGCGCACCCGGCGGTGACGTGGAGTCTGGTGGTCTTTGTCGGCGCGCACTCGACGGTGGGGCACAAGGAGGAGCGGTTCATGTTCACCGTGCTGCCCCTGTTCTTCATCCTGCTGGGGGCGGGATTGGCGCGTGCCTGGGAAGGCGCGGCGTGGCAGCGCTGGTGCGTGCGCGCGTTCGTGGCGGTGAACACGGTGTTGCTCATTCCGTACACGGTGGCGTTTCCTCGTCGGAACTCGATTGATCCGCTGCGCGATGCGTCTGTGATGGAGCCGCGGCCGGCGGTGTACGGCGCCGCGGTGCGACTGCCGGGCATGTACCTGGGGTGGGGCGGGCGCGTGGTGGAGAACGCGGGTACCGAGGAGATGATGACCTCGTTGCGCGGGGAGACGGGGAACGTGGTGCGGCTGGTGGTGTCGCGCGCGCAGCCCGCGCCCGACGTGGAGAGGCTGCGGGAGATGGGGTGGAGCTGCGGGGAGCCGCGGGAGTATCCCTCCGACGTGATGGACCGCGTGCTGGTGATGATGAACCCGGAGAACAACCGGAGCCGCATGCCGTCGACGGCGTGGGATTGCACGCGGGGAGGTGGAACGTGAACGCGGTGTTGCGCGGGGGTGGCGAGAGGGGGAGTGCAGATGCGGCCCCCCCACCCGGCCGCCTTCCGGGTTCACGGTGTTCTCGTCGTGGGCGGCCGACCTCCCCCACGGTGTGGGGAGGCGTCGATGTGCCGCGTCCGTCGGGTTCATTGGACTCGACGCGGCACAAGGCCTCACTGGGTCCCGTGCCGCGCAATGAACATCGCGGCCCAGCGCCGCGGCACAACGACGCCTCCCCACACCGTGGGGGAGGTCGGCCGCCACGACGAGAAAACGGTGGAGATGGAAAGGCGGCCGGGTGGGGGGGGCAAGTCTGCACCTCGTTCCCTTCACCACCACCGCGGAGGCCCTGAGACCATGCGGATCCTCCAGCTCGTCTCGGCGTTCGCGTATTCCGGGCCCGCGGAGCCCATGCTCGCCCTCAGCGTCTCGCTGGCCGCGCGCGGTCACGAGGTCACCGTGGGCCACGACACCGTGCGCCCCGAGGGCAACGTGCACGAGGAAGGCATGGGCCCCCGCGTGAAGGCCACCGGACTCCCCGTGGCCCACGAGCTGGCGCTGTGCACCCAATCCGGTCCCATCACCTGGGCCCGCGACGTCGTGCGGCTGCGCAAACGCATGCAGCAGGTGGACGTGGTGCACGTGCACTTCTCCCATGATCACGTCCTGGCGCAGGCCGCGCGTCCCGCCCACGGCGGTCCCGCGCTGGTGCGCACCATCCACTCGGAGCGTTCCCTGCGTGCGCGACCATTGCAGGGCGCCCTGTTGCGCCGCGCCGACGCCCTGGTGGTCCACAGCGAGGAACTGAAGCGCCTGGGTTGCGAGCGTCTCCACCTGGACCCCGCACGCGTGCACGTGATTGGCGGCGCGGTGGACCTGGCGCGTTTCACCCCCGTCGAGCGCGAGAGCCGCGCCGCGCGTTTCCGCGTCCGTCACAACCTTCCCGCGGGGCCCACCGTGGCCATGGTGGCCATCTTCCAGAAGGGCCGCGGACAGGAACGGCTGCTGGCCGCGTGGCCCGCCATCCGTGCCCAGCTCCCCGACGCACAGCTCTGGTTCGTGGGCCTGGGCGAGGAGCGCGAGCATCTCATGGCGCAGGCGCGCGACCTCCCCGGCGTGCACTTCCTGGGCTACCTCACCGACGAGCTTCCCGACGCATACACCGCCGCCGACGTCACGGTGCTGCTCGCCGTGGGCAACGACGGCTTTGGCCGCGCCATGCTGGAGAGCCTGGCCAGCGGAACGCCGGTGGTGGGCGCGGACATCCCGCCGGTGGCCAGCGTGCTGCGAGGTCGCAACGTGGGCACGCTGGTGCCTCCCCACGACGTGGACGCGCTCGCCTCCGCGGTGGTGGCCGCGTTACGCGAGGGGGCATCACGGCGGGGAGAGGCGCGCGCGTTGGTGGAGCGCGAGTACAGCCAGGACCGCGTCACCGAGCAGACCCTGGCGCTCTACCGCGCGCTCAGGGCGTAGGTGGCAGCTCGCACACGTAGTAGCGCGTGGCGTCGCACGGCAGGTCGTTCCACAGGCCGTCGTTGCGCAGGTGCGCGCAGTCCTCGTTGCCGGAATTGTTGGGCTCCCCGAAGCCCCAGCCGTAATAGGTGTTGGGCTCTGCGGTCACCGTCTGGAACGCGCTGCCGTTGTCGAACGCTTCCACCGCGAGGTCGTTGAGGCCAATCCACGCGTCGTTGGACTGGGCGGCCTGGTAGGCCAGCTGGTTCTCCGTCGAGGAGCTGGGCACCGCCAGGTACCCACCCACGCCCATGCACGCGCTCTGCGCCGCCTGGTACGTCTCGTCCTGGAAGAAGCCCAGGTAGCAGCGGCCGTTGACCGAGTCGTACACGCTGGTGTTTGCGCCGGAGCCGGACCCGCAGGTGAACCGGCAATCCGCTTCACAGCCGTCACCGTCCGTGGTGTTCCCGTCCTCGCATTCCTCGTCGCTGTTGTTCACCACGCCATCACCACAGTACTCGGTGACACAACCCGCGTTGCAGCCGTCGCCGTTGGTGGTGTTTCCGTCGTCGCACTGCTCAGGCTGCGGCAGCAGGTCCAATGCGCGGGAGATGGTGCCGGGATAGGTGTCGCACACGTAGTCGTACGGGTAGGTGCCGGCGCCAGACTCGTAGATGACCTGTTCGGTCAGGGGGTTGGGTGCGAGCGCGGTGACCGTGGCCCACGAGGCTCCGCCGGGGAAGGACATGCTGAACGTTGCCGGTCCGGCGTCCACCGCGGCAAGCGCGGCAGCGTTGGTGACATCGTAGGTCTGCACCTGCGGGAAGCAGTCGCAGTTGGAATAGAAGTCACCGACGGAGACGCCGTTGACACTGATGGTGATGGACCCGCCGCACGTGTAGGCCAGGTAGCGGAAGCGCAGCGCGGTGGGAGTCACGTTGGCGTAGGTGTTGACCGTTCCGTCGCCACACCGCTCGACCTGGCAGGTGGGGCTGCAACCATCATCGGCGGTGAGGTTTCCGTCCTCGCATTCCTCGCCGTCCTCGAGCGTCCCGTTGTTGCAGGCGTTGGGCACGCAGTTGGCGGAGCAGCCGTCGCCGTTGACGGTGTTGCCGTCCTCGCACTGCTCGGGAGCGCGGCTGGTCCAGGTGCCGGACATGCTGGAGACGTAGCCCCCGCAGCCGTAGGGCACCTCCTCGTTGGCAAGGTTCAGCGGGTCGTACAGCACGGGAATCTCGGTTCCCCTGGTGCTGTGGATCACCACCTTCACCCAGCCCAGCTCGTTGACCCCGGTGTAGAGCTGGAGGTCGTTGTTGCCGACGTTGAACAGCGCCAGCACCGCCGGGTCGGTGATGCTCTCGCGGAACACCACGTCGCCAGTGCAGCTGCAGGAGCTGGACGAGCTGGTGAGCACGTAGGTGTTGTTCACGTACAGGTCGATTCCGGCGTCGCAGGCCAGGCCAGCCCACACCAGCTCCACCTTGGAGACCGTGTCCGCCGTGGTCCGCAGCACGCCGTCACCGCACTGCTCCAGGCGACAGCTGGCGTTGCACCCGTCCCCGGCGTCGGTGTTCCCGTCGTCACAGGTCTCAGCCGGGTCCACGATGCTGTTGCCGCACTCCTCCACGCGACAGAAGCGCGAGCAGCCGTCGTCGTCGAGCAGGTTGCCGTCGTCGCACTCCTCCGCTGGCAGGTCCACCTGCACGGTGACTTCCGCGCTGGCGGGGTTGGTATCGAAACAGGCGTTGCCGCCCTCGACGCGGGCGCGGAACTCCGGGTCCAGGATGGGGAACTCCAGCGTCTCGTTGGTCTCCGTGTACAGCACCACCTTGGCCCAGCCATTGGGACCGCCGAAGGATGCGCCGAAGGTGTTGCTGCCCTCGTGGATGAGGGCCAGCGTCGCGGGGTCCACGATGTCCAGGCTGCGCACGCCCGGCGAGTACCAATAGGAGCAGCACTCCTGGTCCAGGAAGCTGGCCACCGTGGTGCCGTTGATGGAGAAGGCGACTTCCCCGCCGCAGGTGCCGGCGCGCCAGCGGAACTGGGCGCGGACGGGACGACGCGCGTTGAGCTGCCACGTGTTGTCACCGCAGCTCTCCACCTCACAGGTCGCGGAGCACCCGTCGTCACTGTCGGTGTTCCCGTCCTCGCACTCCTCCACGGTGACCGGGATGCCGTCGCCACAGATCTCCCGGCCGCACTGCGCGGAGCACCCGTCGCCATCCACGGTGTTGCCGTCGTCGCACTGCTCACCCAGGCGGCTGATGACCGAGACGCTGTGGCTGGCCACGTTCTCCTCGTAACCGGCGCCGCACAGGTTGCCGTAATCCGACTGGGCATCCCCGTCATTGAACACGTCCAGGATGATCACGCGCTCACTGCGGTTGGGCTCGCCCGCGCGGCTCACAAGGTCCACGCGCGCCCACGCCAGCCGTCGCACCGCGTTCCCCACGCCCTGGAATTCCACGCTCCAGGTGGCGGGGCCATGGTGGAGCCGGCCAAGGATGGCGGGGTCGGTGATGGAGACGCGGCGGATGGTGGCGTCGCCGCAATCGCAGTTGCCGGGTGGCACGGAGTCATGCGTCACCTCGCTCCCGTCGAGCTTGAGGATGATGTCGCCGGGCACCGGGGCGCAGTTGTCGGCCAGGTAGACAAAGCGCAGCTCGGCCACGCCGCGGGCCTGGGGGACGTTGTCGCCGCAGGTGTCCAGCGTGCAGGCGGTGCAGCCGTCGCCATCCACGGTGTTCCCGTCGTCGCACGCCTCGGTGGGGATCTTGAGCCCGTCGCCGCACACCTCCGGCTGGCACGCGGCGCTGCACCCGTCGCCGTCGCTGGTGTTGCCGTCGTCGCAGCCTTCCGGCGGGATGGCCACGTTGGCGTTGACCGGCGCGGAGGTGGGGTAGGCGACGGCGCAGGGGTCGGGGTTGCGCTGCGCCGCGCCGCCGTTGAAGTCGGCCAGCACCACTTCCTGGTCGCCCAGCGGGGTGTGGATGACGGCCACCGCCCAGGAGGCGCGGTAGCCGAAGGACACGCGCAGCTCGTTGTTCCCGTCATGGAGCAGGGCCAGGCGCTCCGGCGCGGTCACCTCGTAGGTGTGGGGCGCGGCCAGGTTGCACCCGCAGCTGTCCAGCGTGGGACGCGCCAGCTCCTGGCCGTTGGCGAAGAACACGGTGCTGCCCGCGCCGCCGTCGCAGTTGTCCGCGGCCCAGACCAGCGTGATGCCGGTGGCGTAGGTGGACTGGGTGACGTTGTCGCCGCAGACCTCCAGCACGCAGGTGGCGTCACATCCGTCGCCGCTGAGCGTGTTGCCGTCGTCGCAGCCCTCCGCTCCGGCGCGCACGCCGTTGCCGCAGGCGGGCAGGGTGCAGTTGGCGTCGCAGCCGTCACCGCTCACCGTGTTCCCGTCGTCGCACTCCTCGCCCTCGTCGGGGAAGTTGTTGCCGCAGACCTCCAGGAAGCAGTCGGTGCTGCAGCCGTCGCCGCCCAGCGTGTTGCCGTCGTCGCATTCCTCCGCGGCGGTGGCCACGCCATTGCCGCAGGCCGTGGCGGTGCAGTTGGTGTCGCAGCCGTCGCCGTCGACCAGGTTGCCGTCGTCGCACTCCTCGCTTCCGCCGCGCCGGCCATTGCCGCAGGCGGAAGGGGTGCAGTTGTTGTCGCAGTCGTCGCCATCCGTGGTGTTGCCGTCGTCACAGACCTCCCCGGGCGTGAGGACGCCGTTGCCGCAGAGCTCCGTGAGGCACTCCGCGGAGCAATTGTCGCCGTCGGCGGTGTTGCCGTCGTCACACTGCTCACCCAGGGCGGCCAGCACCACGGACGCCGCTCCACCCGCCGCCCCGGTGGTGCAGATGTTGGCGCGCCGTGCGGCCGCGTCGCCACCACCGTCGGCGTCAAGCAGGATCACCTCGTGGGTGCGCGCCGCCTCCACCACCGCCACGGCCCAACCCAGGTACACGTCCGGGTCGGTGAGGGAGAGGAAGAACGGGGTCTGGTTGGACACCGCGGCCAGCACCGCCGGGTCCGTGACGCGGACGCTGTGGATGCCGGGCTGGCAGACGCAGTTGGGGACGTCCAGCACACGGCTCAGCGCGGGGACGCCCCCGACGTCAATCTGGAGCACCGGCGCTCCCGCGCTGCAGTGGGCGGCCAGCCAGGTGAAGGTCACCGCGCGCACCGTGCCCAGCGGGTCCAGCACGTTGTTGCCGCAGGCGGTGGGGGTGCAGTCCGCCTCGCAGCCGTCGCCGTCGACGGTGTTGCCGTCGTCGCAGGTCTCCCCCGCGGTCACCATGCCGTTGCCGCAGGCGGTGAGCTTGCAGTTGTTGTCGCAGCCGTCGCCGTTGATGCCGTTGGCGTCGTCGCACTCCTGGCCTGCCGCGAGCGGGAGCCCGTCGCCACACACCTCCGTGGTGCAGTCGGCCGCGCAGCCGTCGCCGTTGACCTGGTTCCCGTCGTCGCAGGCCTCTCCCGGGGCGCGCACGCCGTTGCCGCAGCCGCTCGGGGTGCAGTTGGTGTCGCAGCCGTCGCCGTTGACGGTATTGCCGTCGTCGCACGCCTCTTCGCCGGTCACCTCGCCGTTGCCACAGGCGCTGAGCCGGCAGTTGGAATCACAGCCGTCGCCGCCCACCGCGTTGCCGTCGTCGCACTCCTCGCCGTCGGTGACCACGCCATTGCCGCAGCCGGTGGACGTGCAGTTCTCGTCGCAGTCATCCCCGTTGATGGTGTTCCCGTCGTCACACTGCTCACCCACGTTGTTCACGGTGGCGTCACCACAGCGCTCCTGGACGCAGCCGGCGCTGCACCCGTCGCCGTCGGCGGTGTTGCCGTCGTCGCACTCCTCGGTGCTGGCGCGCAGGATGCCGTCGCCGCAGACCTCCAGCCGGCAGAGCGGACCGCAGCCGTCGTGGGCCAGGTTGTTGCCGTCGTCGCACTGCTCGCCCTGCTGGGTGTTGAGCGTGCCGTCGCCGCAGCCCTGGAGGAACTCCACGCGGCAGGACGCGCTGCAGCCGTCGCCGTCGGTGGTGTTGCCGTCGTCGCAGCCCTCACCGAGCGCGGGGTGCAGCACGCCGTCGCCGCAGGTGGCGGAGCGGCAGGTGGGCAGGCAGGGACCGGAGAGGCTGTTGGCCCCGCCCTCGTCGCATTCCTCGTCGGTGTCCACGGTGCCGTCGCCGCAGCGCGGGTCCGTGCAGTTGGTGCGGCAGGCATCCGCGGCGTCGTTGGAGTTCTGCGCCCCGTCGTCACACTGCTCCGGCGCCCGCACGGTCCCGTCGCCGCAGCCGGGCGGGGGCTCCAGGGCGCACGCCGCGGAGCAGCCGTCGCCGTCGGCGTTGTTGCCGTCGTCGCAGTCCTCGCTCTGGGGCTGGAACACGCCGTCACCGCAGCCGGCGGGCGCGCAGGAGGGCAGGCAGGGGCCGGAGAGGCTGTTGGCGCCGCCGTCGTCGCAGGTCTCCCCGGTGTCCACCACCCCGTCGCCGCAGCGTGGGTCCGTGCAGTTGGAGCGACAGGCATCCGGCGTGGTGTCGGAGTTCTGCACGCCGTCGTCGCACCGCTCGGGCGCCTGCACGTCGCCGTCGCCGCACGCGGGCGGAACCTCGCGCACGCAGGTGGCGCTGCAGCCGTCGCCACCCACGGTGTTGCCGTCGTCGCAGGTCTCACCCAGGCCGGACTGGAAGACCCCGTCGCCGCAGCCGGCGGGCTGGCAGGTGGGCAGGCACGGTCCGGTCAGCGCGTTGGCATCTCCGTCGTCACAGGCCTCACCCTCGTCCTGCACGCCGTCGCCGCAGCGTCCCGTCCCGCCGCTGCTGCTGGTGCTGCCGGAGGAGCTGGTGGAGGCGCCGCCGCTGCTGGAGGAGGAGCTGGGGGGCCCACCCGACGACGAGCTGGAGGTCACCGTCACCGCGCGCACCGGCTTGCCGGCGTCCTCGCCTCCGGTGGTGGTGGGGCCGCACGCGGCCAGGATGCCAACGAGTGAGAGCAGGGAGACAAGACGCCAATTCATGGATGCAACCCCGATGCGGCAGGGAACGGGTTCAGGAAGGGAGCGGACCGTCGGGCGGATCAACTTCCTCCGCCGCCAAAGGCGGAGACGAAATAGGTGTACGCGCCGCCCGTGGAGCTCGCGCTGTAGTCGTCGACGACGAAGTAGACCACGCGCGTGGTGGCGCCATCGTTGAAGAAGGAGAGCTCCTCGGACTCGCCGTTGCCGTAGGCGTCGGACCCGTCGGTGCAGACCACCGGGCCGGGTCCCGGGCACTCATCCAGCGTGTAGAGCACCAGGTCCAGGTTGGCGGCGCCCCACACCGAGAAGGACACGCGCTCCCCCGGTGGCACGCTGAACGAGTACACGGCGTCGGGGCCGGGTCCGCTGACGTTGCAGGGAATGATCTCGTCGCCACCCCCGCCGCTGCTGAGCCGACCGCCGTCTCCGCCGGAGAACGGGTCGGCGGGCTCGTGGTCGTGCGACTTGCCGCGCAGGGTGCCCCAGCCCTGCAGGTTGCCCTGCGGCGGCGGCATGGGCAGCTCCACCGCCTGCAGACAGGTTTCTCCGCCTTCCACGTGCTCACTGGGCAGCTCGTAGGACAGCGTCATGGTGATCGGACCGGGCGTGCTCCCGTCGACGGCATCCACCGCCACCAGCCACGGAGCCCCTTCGCTGTACGCCGGGTCATAGAGCAGGGAGGCGCCGGCCATGCAGTCCCACTCCGAATTGCAGGCCGCGAGCAGGGAGAGCACGGTGGTTTCCGGCGGGTCCACGCTGACCACCACGTTGCGGGGCTGGTCGGCGATGAGGCCGTAGAACACGTCTTCCCCGGTGCCGCCGCAGCCGTACTCGTTGTTGGTGGCCGGACCGAGGTTGCCCGTCACCGTCAGCGTCTCACCGAGCAGCGGCACGCGCAGGTAGGTGGCGTTGGCGCAGAGGTCATTGGCGGGCGGACCCTGGCGCGCGGCGCGCAGCGCAACGCCGGGGAGCGGCTGACCCGCGAAGCCGCGCACGCACACCTGGTAGCTCCCCGGGATGAGCAGGCTCTCCACCCCGGCGCACCCGCCGCTGACGTCGTCGGAAAGCGCCACCAGGTTGAGCCCCTCGCTGGTCTCGTAGACCTCCAGCACGGTGTCACCCGCGCACACGCCCGCCGACGAGACGGTGCTGAAACTGAACGCGGCCTGCTGCGTCACCTGGAAGCTCCAGCAGTCCACGTCGGCAAACCGCTCCAGGTTGGTGGTGACCTCCTGGTTGGCCACCTCCGGCTCCTGGGGGAAGAGCTCCGGCGAGCCCGGGCTGCCTCCCACGTCGGGCGGTGTGCTGGGCTGGAGGTTGCAGTTGTCCTGGTCCGTGGTGGGCGGGAGCCACCAGAGGAACAAGCCCTGCGCGTTGACGTCGCCAATGGCCATGCGCTGTCCGGCGCTGGTGGCCTTGCCGGTGCAGTCGGTCTCGCGACCCAGCGCCACCAGGCCCTTGTAACGACCGAAAGCCACCACCGACCCATCCTCGAGGTGCAGCACGTCCAGGACCTGCACGCCGCCGGTGGCATCCAGCGCCACGCCCAGCTGGCCGGGCCGCAAGTCGCCGCTGACGAGGTCGGTGCGGGTCACCAGGCCCAGTTGCGCGGTGGGCCGCTCGCGCTGGATGAGCGTGGCCATCCCGCCCGGTCCGCGCTCCAACACCGCCGCCTTGGCCGAGCTGGCCGCCTGCACCACTTCCCCGTCGGTGAGCGAGATGGAGCCGCCGCCGGCGATCGGCGGTTGCAGCGCGTCGCCGTGGAGCATGGTGGTCCAGGTGCCCGCGACGCCCCGGTCGGAGGCCTGGAAGATGTCGTACGCGGGGAGGCCGCTGAGGCCCTGGCCGAACACGATGGGGTAGGCGTCGCTGACGTAGGCGGTGAGCGTGGGGTCGACGGTGAGGTCCGCCGCCAGCAGGTGCAGCGCGCGGCTGCCGCCGCTGGGCGAGGTCTGCACATCCAGCGTGGTGACGACGGAGGGCTCCGCCAGGTCGGGGATCTCCACCACCCAGACGCGGTGGCTGTTGCCGGTCAGCGGCACGTTGGTGGCGTTGAGACGGAACGTGGCGTCCTGCGCCAGGTCACCCAGCACGGCGAAGCCGTTGGCGGTGGGCGCCAGCAGCTGCGGCTCGGTCTGCGCGCTGCTCTCGACGATGGCAGCCCAGCGCGGGAGCAGGTTGGCATCCAGGCGCACGAGGTAGGCGTTGGGCTCGAACCCCAGGCGGCCGGGCAGGATGACGTCGTTGCCCAGCGCGTCGGGGCCCAGGTTGAGGGCGTTGTCGTCGGTGGTGCCGGCCACCAGGACGCCGTCGGGCAGCGCGCGGATGAGGCCGGGTGACGGCGCGAGGAAGCCGGGGAACGCAACGCCGTCCAGGACGGTGCCATCCAGGCCCAGCCGGATGACGAACAGCGACCGGAGCTCGCCGGCCAGCGGGGGCTCGACGAGATTGCCGGAGAGGCGTCCGTGGATGAGCAGGCTGCCCTGGTCCTCCGCCACGCCCCGGACGTCGGCCACAGGCACCTCACCGCCGCTGGCCTGCAGCATGCGCGACCACAGGCAGCGACCGTCATGACCGTAGGAGATGACGAAGCCCGCGAGGTTGGTCTGATTGGCGGGCACCACCGGAGCGCAGCCGGGGATGTCCACGCGGTCCTGCGTGGAGCCCACGACGACGAAGCCGGTGCTGGTGCGCAGGACCTGGTGCAGCGCGGGCGGGTTCTCCCAGGTGTTGCCGCCGGGACCGCTCACCACGCCCACGTTGATGGCGCTGGTGCCCCAGGGAGAACGCGGCGCGGCGTCGGGAACGCCACTGTCCGGGGCGCCCGCGTCGGGCGTGGGCTCGGCGGCATCCACCGGCTCGGCGGCGTCGGGCATGGCGGCGTCGGGGACGACCAGCGTGGCGTCGGGGGACTCGGCCGCGTCCGGCGTGGGAGCAGCGTCCATGGGCTCGGCGGCGTCGGCGGGCGGGGCGGCGTCGACGGGCACGGCGGCGTCGGAGGGCTCGGCGGCATCCACCGGCTCGGCGGCGTCCACCGTGGGAGCGGCGTCGGAGGGCACGGCGGCGTCGTGGGGTGCGGCGGCGTCGGAGGGCTCGGCCGCGTCGCGTGTCTCCGCGGCGTCGGGAGGCGGACCGGCGTCACGCGGAGGGGGTGGAGCGCAGGGGTCGCGGTCCAGCGCGCACAGCGGGTAGGGGTCGAAGATGTCGCAGCGCCCGTCGTGGTCGCGGTCCGCGCGCAGGCCGTCCCCCAGGCAGCCCGGGGTCTTGTGCAACGCGTCCACGCCGCAGATGCAGCGCGCCTCGGTCTCATCGGGGTCCGCCTGGCCATCGCCGTCGTCGTCGCAGTCATACTGCTTGCCGTCCTTGGCGCAGGCCACCGTGAGGTCCGTGGCGGAGAGGCAGTACGCGGTGCACGGTCCGTCGTCGTTGCCAAAGAAGCACAGCCCGTCGCCGTCCTGGTCCGGGCAGTCGGAGGCCAGGATCTCGTCGGCAACCAGCGTGCCCAGGTCCACGCGCGTGCCCGGCAGCACCACGAGGTCCGGGATGACAATGGAGACCAGGTCCGCGCCGGGGAACGCGATGATCAGCGTGTACACGCCCACCGGCACCGTGAGGATGAACGAGGGCGGGAGTGGGCCGTCGAAGACCATGCGGCCGTCGGCGTTGGCCACCAGCTGCACCTGCACGTCGGAGAGCGCCAGGGTGAGGCTGCTGGAGGACTGGCTGGAGGTCTCGCCCACCGCGGTGACGTCGGCGGAGATCTCGCCTTCGCCGGGCGGGGGATCACCCAGGCGCAGCGCCTCCGGGAGCAGCGTCACCTCGCCCGGCTTCACCTCCACGCTGATCAGGTTGCTCATCAGTGCGCCCTTGGTGGCGGCCACCGACCACGTGCCCTGGCCCAGGCCATCCAGGCGGAAGCGTCCGTCGACGGTGTTGGGGGTGATGCGCAGGCCGGTGGTGGTGGTGATGACCAGCGCGTCGTCCAGGGTCTGGTCCGGGACGGACTGCAGGAACTCCACCACGCCTTCAATGGCGCCCGCGGTGGCCACGGTGATGGTGCCCAGGTCCACCCAGGGCCGCGTGGTGCGACCGGGGAGGGTGCGGATGGAAACCCCGAGCTGGCGGCTCAGGTCCGCGGTGCCGTCTCCGTCGAGGTCCATGGTGAACTGCAGGGTGTGGTCGCCTTCCGGGAGGTTGCGGATGTGGAAGCGACCCTGCTCATTGGTGGAGCGCACCACGCTGCTGCCCTTGAGACGCACGCGCGCGCCCACCAGGGGACCGGAGGAGCTCTGCCCGGGGGGCGTGCCCACCAGCACGCCGGTGACGTCGCCCTCACCGAGCTCGGAGCGCGGAGGATCCAGCGGGTAGACGCACCCGCCCCCGACGACACCGAGCGCCAGCCCCAGCACCACCCGCGGCAGAACGGAACCGGAACGCGCACCACGCGGGCGCAACTCGCCTGACGGCACCATGGACAACTCCATTCGCGGCCCGGCACCTGGCATTCCGCCGGGCCCATGACGCCACCAGAGCATACTCCGCCGCCGCCTGGCCACGACCCGCATCACACCGCCACGACGTCCGCCCGTGCCCGCGATCACGCCCGGGGCGAAAGGACGCGGTGAAACGTGCCCCAGCGCACAGACTGCTCGTCACCCGCGGGATTCCCGGTGGGCGGACCGGCGAGGTGGCGGCCCATGGACGCAAGCGGGGACGAGGGCGCGGTCTGGCGGGGTGACGAGGACGGCGTGGACAACGTCCCGCACCGCAGGGAAGACTCCGGCCGCCCCGCCGCGGGTGGAGGAGCCATGAGCATCAAGTGCGTGGTGTTGGACTTTGACGGCACGTTCACCGACGTGGAGAAGGAGGCCGGTCCATTCGTGGACGTGTTCCAGCGGGACATTGCGGACCTGGTGGGCCGGGACATCACCGCGGCGTGGCAGCGGCTCACCGCGCTGGTGCAGGCGGAGCCGGAGAGCCACGGCTGGGAGTACGGCGGCAAGATCGTGGCGCCGGCCAATGCGGACCCGTACGTGCGCTGCACGTGTGTGGCGCAGCTGCTCTTCACCGAGCTGGGGCTGCTCAAGAACGCCGAGACGCGCTCGGTGGTGACCCAGGCCGTGTACCAGAAGGCCTACAAGCTCACCCTCACCGCCTTCCGTCCCGACGCCTCCGAGGTGCTGCGGACCATCCTGGCGCGGAAGCTGCCCACCTTCGTCGTCACCAATGCGCGCACGGACATGGTGCTGCGCAAGCTCAAGGAGCTGGGGTTCGAGAACACGCCGGGGCTGCAGGTGTTTGGGGAGGCGCACAAGTTCGTGATCACCGAGGCGGAGACCCATGACCCGCGCTTCCAGGCGCTGCCGCAGGAGAGGCGCGTGGACGGGCTCACGGCGCGGCCGGTGTTCGTGCGGCGTGGTCGGTACTTCGACGTGCTCAGCAAGGTGTGGCAGCTCAGCGGTGCCTCTCCGTCGGAGACGCTGGTGTGCGGAGACATCTTCGAGCTGGACCTGGCCATGCCCGCGGAGCTGGGCGCGCACGTGCAGCTGGTGGGGCGACCGGATACCGCGCGGTACGAGAAGAACGCGGTGGCGGCGCTGGGGTCGCGCGGCGGGTTCAGTGAGCACCTCTCCGCCGTGCTGGAGCGCCTGCCCCGCTAGTCCACGACGAGGCCGGGGCGTCCCAAAAGGCGTGGGGTTGGGGCGTGACGGCGGGCACCGCTGAAAACGCCGGGGCCGGGGGGTGCCCCTGGGCGGCTCTTCAGTGTTGATGCCTCCAGCGGTAACAATGTTGAAGGGCCCGCGGAGGGCCACCCGTCCCGCGGTCTTCCGACGTCACCCCCGTCACACCCCAACCA